>CAMDNF010000061.1:0-17059 GCA_945902735.1 Rhizobium sp. Q54
GCCCCGGCCCGGCGGGTTGCGTTGTGGTGGGCGCCCGCGTCGTTGCGCCGCTCAACCGATGGCCCGGCATCGCTTTTCGCGTCGCGCCTAGCGGATCGCCTCGCCAAAACGCAACGCAACCGGTCGAACTTGATCGGAATATGCTCTAGATGCTGGAGTCGGCCTTGCGCCGCGAGAGAGGGTTCGTGCCGATCGTTGAAATCTACACCAAGATGTTTTGCGGCTATTGCTATCGCGCCAAGCAACTCTTGGACAAAAAGGGCGTCGCCTATAAAGAAATCGACACCACGAGTTCGCCTGAATTGCGGGACGAGGCGCGGCGGCGTTCTGGCGGCGGGCAGACCGTGCCGCAGATTTTTATCGATGGCGAAGCGATTGGCGGCTCTGATGAATTGGCCGCGCTCGAAGCGCGCGGCGCGCTCGACGCCAAATTGGGGCTTAAAGCATGACCCGAACCATCCGCGTCGGTTGCGTTCAACTTAATGGCGGGCAGGACATGGCCGCCAACCTCGCGCGGACCGAGGCGCTGATACGCGAGGCTCATGCCAAGGGGGCGCGTTTCATCGCGACGCCTGAGAACACGCCGCTGATGGAGCACCGCACCGATATAAGCCGTGCGGCCGCTGAACCGACCGCCGGCCACCCGGCGGTGAAATTGTTCGCTTCGCTTGCGCGCGAACTCGGCGCCTATTTGTTGCTCGGTTCCCATGCCGCACGCGGCCATGGCGAGCGGTTGCACAATCGCTCGGTGCTGTTCGACGATCGCGGCGCGATCGCGGCGAGCTATGACAAGATTCATATGTTCGATGTCGAGCTGTCGGATGGCGCGACCTACAGGGAATCGTCAAATTTCGAGCCGGGCACCGACGCCTTGGTGGCCGATGCACCGTTCGGGCGGCTCGGCCTTACGGTCTGCTATGACATGCGGTTTGCTTATCTCTATCGCTTGTTGGCGCAAGCGGGCGCCGAAATTCTGACCGTGCCGTCGGCCTTCACGCAGGTGACCGGCGAAGCGCATTGGCACGTGCTGCTCCGCGCGCGCGCGATCGAAACCGGCTCCTATGTCATCGCGCCGGCGCAATGCGGCAGTCATTCTGGCAATAGGCGCACCTTTGGCCATTCGCTGATCGTCGATCCCTGGGGCCGCGTGCTGGAAGATGGCGGCACCGAAGAGGGAGTCATCGTCGCCGATCTCGACCTCGCCAAAGTCACCGAGGCTCGCGCGCGCATCCCCGCGCTCAAACACGACCGCCCGGTCAAACTCTCGGGTATTTCGAAACCGAATGTCGCGGCTTCACGCTGAGACTTGTTGGAATCTCGGAACGAGGTTCACGAATCCTTGATTCTTCGTGCGCAGATGCGTTGTACGACGGCGGGGCGCGGCTCAGCCACCTCAAGGTGTTCATAGGCGATCACCTCGCAAACACCACGCACGGCCTCAAGCAATTCACCTGGTTTGAGCAGAAAATCGGGGTTGCTCGGGCGTCCGAAGCGTTCATTCCCCAGCGCAAAAGTTTCATAGATCAAAAGACCGCTCGGTTCCAACGCATCGAGCAGCATCGGGAATAGGGGCCGGTGCAGATAATTGGTCACGATGATGGCGGCGAAGCGGCGCTCCGCCAGCGGCCAAGCCGCGCCGTTCTCAAGGTCCGCCGTGATGGTCTCGAGGGCGGCGGAGGCCGGCAAGGCCGCCAGCGCTTCCGCATCTCGGTCAAGCGCGACCACGGTGTGACCGCGCCCCAACAACAGGCGAACGTGCCGGCCACGCCCGCAGGCGAGGTCAAGCACGGAGGCGCCGGCCGGGATGAGGGACACGAAGCGGACGACCCAAGGCGAAGGCGGTAGCGCTGTGTGATCGGCGTCCGACAATTTGGCCCACCGTTGCGTGTTAACGAACGCGCCCTATATTAGAGGGGAAGGCATGCCGCGTCGCGGTGTTCTGGCATGGAAGAGGACGATGATCGCGTTCGATCTCAAATGCGCCAAAGGGCATGTCTTCGAGGCATGGTTCGCGTCGAGCCAGGGTTATGCGCGCGACGCCAAGGCCGGCCGCGTCGAATGCCCGCTTTGCGGCAACACCAAGGTCGAAAAAGCGCCAATGGCGCCCAATATCGCATCCGGCCGTGGTGCCGATGAACGCCCGCCCGCGCCCGCCGCCGATCCGCTGGCCGAACGGCGTGCCGAGGCCTTTCGCATGATGCGCGAACTCCAAAATCGGGTCGAGCGGGATTTCGATCATGTCGGCGAGCGCTTCGCCGAAGAAGCCCGCAAGATCCATTATGGCGAGGTCGACAAACGCGCGATCTATGGGTCGGCCACGCCCGAAGAGTCGAAAGAGCTCAAGGACGAGGGTGTCGAGTTCGGCCAGATCCCCTGGCTGCCGCGCCACGATTCCTGATTGCCTGCTCCAGTATTCAGACTGATCGACGGCCGGGTCTGACTGGGCCTTCGCGGCTCTTATTGGTGCGCCGCGTTAACGTTCGCGCAAGCAGTACTCCTGTTTACTGGGGGGCACGCCTTCACCATGCGGGCCACGAATTTTCATGCCGCCATCAACTGCTCTCCAGACCAAGAATCCGGCGCAAATCAACGCTGAACTCAGCCGTGCGCTCGGCCTCCGCAATGCCGGACGTCGGCTTGAGGCGCTTGAACTGGCGACAGCGCTGGTCGCGGTGGCACCGCGCCATGCCGATCTCCGTCATCTGCTCGGCGTCCTTTGGTGCGAGGCGGGTCAGCCGGCTCGCGCGATAAAGGAAATCGAACAAGCCTTCGTCTTGGCGCCACGCAACGCCGAGTTTCACAACAGCCTCGGCATCATCCTCAGAGGCACCGGCGCGACCGATCAGGCCATACGTGCCTTGCGTGCCGCGCTCGCGCTCGAGCCTGGTTTCGTCGAAGCCCACAACAATCTGAGTGCGCTCCTGCTGGAACAGGGAAATCTCGAAGAGGCTGCCCGCCATTTGCGCGAAGCTCTTCGTCTGAAGCCTGACTACGCCGAAGCGGCGCTCAATCTTGCTCGGGTCCTGGCGCGCACGCCGGGCGCGGTGGCCGAAGCGGTCGGGGTGCTCCAACGACTGGTCGGTCATCCGGCCCATGGCATTGCGGCGCGAGAGATCTTGATCACCATCGCCGAGACCGCTGAAATCGCCGACCTGCCGGCTGATTTCTCCACGCTCATTTGTGACTGGCTTATCAAGAGCGATATCGCTCCTCAATCACTCGATCGGTTGTCATGGCGCCTTGTGCTCGCGCGCCCGAAACTGCCGGAAAATCCGGGTGATGATGTATTGCTCAACGTGGTCCTCAGCCGGTGCTTGGCGGTCTCGCCCGAATCCGAGCGCGTGGTTATGGAATTGCGGCGCAAAGCGTTCGCGCTTCTGGATGCGAACCGCACGGCGCCTGCGAACGCGTTGAACTGGCTGGCGCCCTTGGCGCTCAATGCGTTCAGCGCGGGCTTCGTCTACCCAAAGGCAAAAGACGAGGACGCGATCACGACACGGCTCCGTGCCGAGCTCGAAGCGACTATTCAAGCGGGCAACATGCCCGACGCCATGAGGCTCGCTTTGTTCGGCGTGGTGGCACCGTTGAGTTCTCTTGCCGGCGCAGAACGCTTGGTCAAAACGCCGGCGGAGCGCTGGCCGGCGCCGCTGCGATTGCTGATCGAGCGGACTCTCGCGCAGCCGCTTCAGGAGCAACAGCTCCGCGCGGAAATCTCGAACCTTGGCGCGATCTCGAACCAGACCTCGAGCCAGGTGCGCGGCCACTATGAAGAACATCCGTTTCCGCAATGGACGGCGGTTCCGGCCGTTCTGCCTCGCCCCCTCGGCGCCTTCCTGCGCGAGCGCTTGCTGCGCGATGACATACCGAGCGTTCTCAACGACCCGGTCGACATTTTGGTCCCAGGTTGCGGCACTGGTCACGCAGTTGCCCTTGCCGCGACCACCTATAAGGATTCCAATGTCATAGGTGTCGATCTCAGTCAGGCGAGTCTCGCCTACGGGATGCGCACCTGTCGGGCCTTAGGGCTGAACAAGACAAAGTTCGTCCACGGCGACATTTTGGAGCTTGGCCGGCTCTGCCGTCAGTTTCCCTATATTGAATGCAGCGGCGTCTTGCATCATATGGCCGATCCGCTCGCCGGTTGGCAGGTGCTGATCGACTGTCTTGCACCGCATGGTGTCATGCACATCGGCCTCTATTCCGAGATTGGCCGGCGCAGTATTGTTGCCGGCCGCGCGCGGATTCAATCGCTTGGGCTCAAGCCCAATGACACCGATATCCGAAAATTCCGGCAGATGGTGCTGGAGCAGACGGACGATCCGGCACTCGCACCGCTGAAAACCTATCGTGATTTCTATTATTTGAGCGGTTGCCGCGATTTGCTGTTCCACGAGGTCGAGCACCGCTTTGATTTGCCCCGCCTTGGGCAGGCGCTCGATCAGCTTGGGCTTGAGTTTCTCGGCTTCAATTTAGCCGCGCCGGGGATGGCTACGCTCTACCGAAGCGCTTATCCGGACGATCCGTCGATGTGCAACCTTGCCAATTGGCATCGCCTCGAAAGCGCGAACCCCACGATTTTCGCCTCGATGTATCAGTTCTGGTGCCGCCGCCGCACGGCTTAGTTATACAGTGTTTCGATGATCGGCCACGATCATCGAAACACCCTCAAACGCCGGGCGCGCGCTCCTCGCGCTTGGCTTACGCCGCAATAGCGGCGCGGCGCGGTTGCGCCGGCCAAGTTGCGATGAGCTATGCTCCTCGCAACTTGGTATTAGGCGCCTTTACGCCATAGGCCATGTAATTGACGGTGAGGTTGCGGCTAAGACCGAAGCGCCCGCGCAACGGCTCATAACTGACACCATCCAAGCGTTCCACGCGTATACCGGTTTCAGCAAGGCCGCGTACCAATTCGGATGGCCTGACAAATTTCGACCAGCGATGCGTCCCGCGCGGCAAGAGGCCGAGCACATATTCCGCCGCGACGATGCCGAGCGCGAATGATTGTGGCGTGCGGTTGAGCGTCGCGGCGAAGAACGCGCCGCCCGGTCGCAGCAGCGCGGCGCAGGTGGCGAGAAAGGCCGGCAGATCGGCGACGTGCTCGACCACTTCGAGTGCCAGCACCACGTCGAAGCCTTCGCCGCGGGCCGCCAAGGCCTCGGCCGGCTCATGGCGGTAATCGATGGTGAGCCCTGATTGCGCCGCGTGCAGGCGCGCCACCTCGATATTGCGCTCGACCACGTCGATCGCGGTCACGCGCGCCCCCAACCTCGTCAGCGGTTCGGCCAGTAGGCCCCCGCCACACCCGACGTCGAGCAGCGTCAGGCCCTTGAGCGGCTGCGGCGCTTTCGGGTCACGCCCGAGGCGGGCGGCGAGCGCGTCGCGTACATAGGCAATCCGCACCGGGTTGAGTTGGTGGAGCGGGCGGAACGAGCCCTCGGGGTCCCACCAACGGTCGGCGATCGCGGCGAACCGGGCGACCTCGGCCGGGTCGACACTGGCCGCCGCGGCGTTCATCGCTTCGCGTTCGGGCGTCATGCGGAGGCTCCCTCAAAGCCGGCGGGCGGCGCTTGCCTCGTTCCGGCGGAATCAGTATGTAGGGATGCCCCCGTGCCCGGCAATCGCGCTGGTGAGCCGGCCTGGGCGTTGCGCGGGCCTCGGGTAGTTCAATGGCTTTCATCGTCCAAAAATTTGGCGGCACGTCGGTCGCTAACATCGAGCGCATCCAAAACGTCGCCCGCCGGGTCAAGGCCTCGGCCGATGCCGGCGATCGGATTGCCGTCGTCGTTTCGGCGATGTCTGGCGTCACCGATCAGCTGGTCCGTTGGGTACGCGAGGTTTCACCGCAATATGACGCGAAAGAATATGACACGGTGGTGGCGACCGGCGAGCAGGTGACCGTTGGTCTCGTGGCGCTCGCGCTTCAGGAGCTTGGTCTCAAATCGCGCTCTTATTTGGGCTGGCAGGTGCCGGTCCGCACCGATGGCGCCCACAGCAAGGCGCGCATCGAGGGGATTGACGGCGCCGAGATCAAGGCGTTGATGGCAGAGGGCGTGATCCCGGTCATGGCGGGCTTTCAAGGAATCGGTCCCGATCGCCGGGTGACCACCTTGGGCCGCGGCGGGTCTGACACCTCGGCCGTGGCGCTGGCCGCCGCGATCAACGCCGATCGCTGCGACATCTACACCGATGTCGATGGCGTCTATACGACCGACCCGCGCATCGTTGCGAAGGCGCGCAAGCTCGCTAAGATCACTTACGAGGAAATGCTCGAAATGGCCTCGCTCGGGGCCAAGGTTTTGCAGACCCGCTCGGTCGAGCTTGGCATGAAGCACCGGGTGCCGGTGCAGGTGTTGTCGAGTTTCAGTGACGCGCCAGGCACGTTGGTTGTCGATGAGGATGTAATCGTGGAACAGGAGATCGTTAGCGGCATCGCCTATAACCGCGACGAGGCCAAGGTCACGCTGATCGGCGTGCCCGATCGGCCTGGCGTCGCGGCGAGCGTGTTCGGGCCGTTGGCTGAAGCCAATATCAACGTCGACATGATCGTGCAAAACGTCTCGCACGACGGCAAGCTCACCGACATGACCTTCACGGTCGCGCGGCCTGACCTACAGCGCGCGATCGACACGCTTGAACAGGTCAAGAGCACGCTCAAATTCGAGCGCATTTTGGCTGATTCGAACGTGTCGAAAATCTCGGT
The DNA here is from genome assembly GCA_945902735.1 of Rhizobium sp. Q54. Classification (GTDB taxonomy): domain Bacteria; phylum Pseudomonadota; class Alphaproteobacteria; order UBA828; family UBA828; genus SHWC01. Next base: position 6,701 of record CAMDNF010000061.1, read on the forward strand.
GATCGGCGTCGGCATGCGCAGCCACGCCGGCGTCGCCAATACCATGTTCAAGGCGCTCGCGGAGAAGGGCATCAACATCCAAGTGATCTCGACCTCCGAGATAAAAATCAGCGTGCTGATCGCCGAGGATTACACCGAGCTTGCCGTTCGCGCGCTCCATTCGGCCTATGGCCTCGACAGCGATTGATCTGCGGTCGCGTGACCTCGCGCGGGCTCGGTTAGACCAGCTCTGGGCGCGCGGTCGTGCCTTTTTGGGCACGCGCTATGCGATTTTGGGCGGCGCGATGTCCTGGGTCTCAGAGCGCAAATTGGTTTCGGCGATTTCGAATGCCGGCGGCTTCGGCGTCATTGCCACGGGCTCGCTCAGCCCCGAGCAATTGCGTGCTGAAATCAAGGCGACCTTCGCGCTGACGAACAAGCCGTTCGGTGTGAACGTCATCCTCATGCATCCGGCGCTTGAGGCCTTGCTGACGGTTTGCATCGAGGAGGGGGTCGGGCATGTCGTGTTGGCGGGGGGCCTGCCATCCCGCGCCGTGACCGATCGGTTGAAGGCAGCAGGCGTCAAGTCTCTGGCCTTCGCGCCGACCTTGCCCGTGGCCCAAAGGCTCGCGCGCCAGGGTATTGACGGCTTCATCATCGAGGGCATGGAGGCTGGCGGACATATCGGACCGGTCTCCACCGGCGTGCTGGGCCAGGAGATTTTGCCCCATTTGCGCGATGTGCCGGTGTTCATTGGTGGCGGCATTGGCCGGGGCGACGCGATGTTGCTCTATCTTGGGATGGGGGCCGCCGGCTGCCAGCTCGGCACGCGTTTCGTTTGCGCCACCGAATCGATCGCCCATGCCCGCTTCAAACAGGCCATTATTCGAGCCAGCGCGCGCGACGCGCAGCCTTCGGTGCAACTCGATCCTGAATTTCCGGTCATACCGGTACGCGCGCTCGCCAATCGCGCGACCGAGCGGTTCGTCGAAGCGCAGCGCGAGACCATCGCCCGCTATCGGGCCGGTGAGCTCAGCCAAAAAGAGGCGCAGCTCGCCATCGAGCATTTTTGGGCCGGCGCCTTGCGGCGGGCGGTGATCGATGGCGATATCGAGAACGGCTCGCTCATGGCCGGCCAGAGCGTGGGCATGGTGACCCGCGAACAAACCACCGCCGAAATCATCGAAGAATTGGTCGAGCACGCAATTGGCGCAATTGCCGAAAGCAATTGGCGCGGCACGCAACCGGCCTGAAATCTAAACGTCGTTGTTATTGAGTAGGCAGGAAGGGGATCAATGCCAAGACATTGACCTCAAATTGCCACCAATCGAGTGTGATGATATCGTCTACACTCTTTATTCATGAATTTTCAATAAAGTCAGAAAAATTCATCGGTATTTCCCGCGGGAGCGGGTGGACACGAGGTGCTGGGTTGAGGCGTTTGCCTAATTGGGAACGGCGCTTTGCCTGTCCCAGTTGCCGCAAAAACGGCCAAATTGGCGCCTAGACTGTGTCCAATCGCTGCTTGCATTTTCTAACGTTGTTGAGGTGACGCCAATGGTTGAACGGCGCAAACAATTCTCGCTTGAACCCGATCCGAGCCCTGCGTCCGCCGCGCCGCATCTCCGCGAAGTTGCCGGTGCCGACCATGTCCCTAATGTAAGCCTCACGCTTCGTATGGCGCGCCAGCGCGCCGGCCACGAACTGAAAGATGTCGCCCGCGTGCTCCGCATCCGCCCGAGCAATCTCGAGGCGATTGAATCCGGTCGGTTTGACGCCTTGCCCGGCCCGACCTATGTCACCGGCTTCCTCCGTAGCTATGCGGAATATCTTGGTCTCGATTGCGATGAGATCGTCACGCGCTATCGTGAAGAAATCGGCGCCGCGTCGCGTCCGGAACTCGTCTTTCCGAGCACCAATCACGAAGGGCGCATGCCGCGTGGCTGGCTGGTCTTTATCGCGCTGCTGTTGGTCGTCTTGGCCTATGGCGGTTGGTATTATTACAGCAGCCAGAACAAGGGCCCCGAGGTCGTCGTCGCCGAGCCTCCCGCGGAAACGAGCGTGACCGCCGCGCCCGACGCCGCCGTGACCGCTGCGCCTGTTGAGGCCGTCTCGCCGCCCGAGAGCACCACGCCAGATATATCCTCCGACGGATCGACCATCCCAGCGCCAAGCGCGCCGACCAGCGAAGCAACTACGCCCGAGACCAGCTCGGCCCCGGCCCCTGTTGAACCGACAGCCAGCGTTTCAAGCGAGGCAGGGGCACCCACAACGACAGAACCGGCGAGGTCCGATCCGTCGGCCGCCATCAGCGCCACGCCGCAGACCGACGCAACCGCGGCCATCATTGTGGATGACGCGACCGAAGCGCCGCCGGAGCCGATTAGCGCGACGCAAGCCGATGAGGCCTCAGCACCAACCGCCGCCGCAGCAGCGCCCGCAACGACATCGCCGTCATCCACCGCAACCGCCGTCGCCACGGTTGATCAGAGCGCCAATACGTCGCCTACCGCCGCAACGCCGCCCGCCCCGGTCGTCGCGAGCGGCCCTTCGCGCGTTACCATCACCGCGCGCGCTGATAGCTGGTTGCAAGTCCAAGGCCCGGGCAATGAATTGGTCATAAGCCGCATTTTGCGGTCCGGCGAATCCGTTGCCGCGCCCGCCCGGCCGGGTCTTCAGATGGTCACCGGCAATGCCGGCGGCCTTGAAATCACGGTCGATGGCCAGCCGATTGCGCCCGTGGGTCCCATGGGCGTGGTCCGCCGCAACATCGTGCTCGACGCCGACTCCCTGCGCTCGACCTACGGCGTGGTCAACCGCTAGAAAGCCGATCAACGGCCGGCCGCGCTCGGCTTACCGGCCGGCATATTGCGCGACGGGCGGATTTAGGGCACTAAACCGCGCCACGTAGCATGACCGGGGTTGCCCCGGTCGCCCGTCGTTCCTTGGAGCACAGCGTTGTCGAGATTGCAGCCCGTACGGGGCACACGCGATCTTCTGCCCGATGATTGCCGACGCCATCGCCAAGTCAGCGAAGCGGCGCGCGCGATCGCCGAGCGTTATGGCTATGGCGAGATCGCGACGCCGATTTTTGAGTTCACCGAGGTGTTCAAACGCACCCTCGGCGAGACCTCGGATATCGTGACCAAGGAGATGTATACCTTCGCCGATCGTGGCGGCGAGATGCTGACGCTCAGGCCTGAAAACACCGCCGGTGTCGCGCGCGCCTTTATCTCGGGTGAGCTGGGTCAGGCTTTGCCGCTCAAATTCTTTTATGCCGGGCCGATGTTTCGCCATGAGCGACCGCAAAAAGGTCGTCTACGTCAGTTCCATCAGATCGGCGTCGAGTTGATCGGCGTGCCCGAGCCGCTCGGCGACATCGAGGTGATTGCGCTCGGCGCCCATATTCTCGACGCCCTCGGCGTGCTCGGACGCACCACGCTTGAACTCAACACGCTCGGCGATACGGAAAGCCGACAGGCCTATCGCGCCGCCTTGCGTGATTTCCTGAGTACGCGTCGCAATCAATTATCGCCGGAAAGCCAAGAGCGGCTCGAGCGCAATCCCATGCGCATTCTCGATTCAAAAAACGAAGGCGACCGCAAACTGGTCCAAGATGCGCCGCGTAATACCGAATATTTGAACCCGGCATCGGCTGAGTTTTTCAAGCGCGTGCGCGAGGGGCTCGACGCCATCGGCGTGCGTTATGAGGTCAATCCGTTCCTGGTACGCGGGCTCGATTATTACTGCCACTCCGCCTTTGAGTTCACCACGACCGAGCTCGGTGCCCAGAGCGCGGTCCTGGCCGGCGGGCGTTATGATGGGCTGATCGAGACCATGGGCGGGCCGGCGACGCCCGGCGTCGGCTGGGCCGCGGGCATTGAGCGCCTTGCCATGTTGACGGGCAATCCCGAGCCCCCGCCTCGGCCGATCGCGCTGGTGCCGATCGGGCCCGCGGGGGACGCCGCGGCGCTTATCCTCGCCGCCGAACTTCGCCGCGCCGGTTTCAACGTCGATCTCGGCTATCGCGGCAATCTGTCGAAGCGCATGAAGCGCGCGAACCATGCCAACGCCCGCGCCGCCGTGATGATTGGCGATGACGAACTTGCCAAGGGCGTCGTCACGCTGCGCGATCTCGATAGCGGCGCGCAGGAAACCATCGAGCGAGACCGACTCGCGGCACGGCTTGATGCGTTTCGATAAGCCGGTACGCGTAGAGCCAATTTCGTGATTCTCGATCGCAGGCTCGACCAAGTCAGCAAACGCCATCAGGAATTGGGCGAGATGCTCGCCGGCACGCGCGTGCTGAGCGGCGAGGAAATGGCGAAATTATCGAAGGAGTACGCCGATCTGACGCCCCTCGTGCGCGCGATCGAAGCCTATCGCAAAACCTCGACCGAGGCCCGCGAACTCGCAACATTGGTCGAAGATTCCGCGAGTGATGCCGAAATGCGCAAGCTCGCCGAGATTGAGTTGCGTGAAGTCAATGGCCGCCTCCCGGCGCTTGAGCACTCGCTAAAACTATTGCTTCTGCCCAAGGACGCGGCAGACGAAAAGAATGCGATTCTCGAAGTACGCGCCGGCACGGGCGGCGAGGAGGCCGCGTTGTTCGCCGCCAGTTTGTTGCGCATGTATCAGCGTTATGCCGAGGGCCGGGGCTGGCGCTTCGAGCTGCTCTCGATGTCGGAAACCGGCCTTGGCGGCGTCAAGGAGGCGATCGCCAATATTGGCGGCAAGGGCGCCTATGCGCGGCTTAAATTCGAATCGGGCGTGCATCGCGTGCAGCGTGTGCCGGTGACCGAGGCCGGCGGGCGCATCCACACCTCGGCCGCAACGGTGGCTGTATTGCCCGAGGCCGAAGAGGTCGACGTCAAAATCGAAGACAAGGATTTGCGCATCGACGTGTTTCGCTCAAGCGGGCCGGGCGGCCAAAGCGTCAACACCACCGATAGCGCGGTCCGCATCACGCATTTGCCATCTGGCATCGTGGTCAGTCAGCAAGATGAAAAGTCGCAGCACAAAAATAAGGCGAAGGCGCTCAAGGTTCTGCGCGCCCGGCTCTATGAGCGCGAGCGCCAAATGCTGGCCGATGCCCGCTCCGCGCAGCGCCGCGAGCAGGTCGGCAGCGGCGATCGCTCGGAGCGTATCCGCACCTACAATTATCCGCAGAGCCGCGTGACCGATCATCGCATCAATTTGACGCTCTATCGGCTCGATGCGGTGTTGAGCGGCGAATCGCTCGATGAGTTGGTCGAGGCGCTAGTCACGGACGACCAGACGCGTCGGCTTTCGGAGGCCGAATGACCGTGGGACTCTTGACCATTGAGAGTGCCTTGAGCGCCGCGACGCGCGTGCTGGCCGCGATTGGGATCGAGGCCGCGCGCGCCGAGGCGCGACTGCTTTTGTCTCATGTACTGGGTCTGCCGCGCGAGGCGCTGCTGCGCGATTCGCGCCAACCGTTGGAGCGGGCGGCCGCCCGGCAATTCGATCGGCTGATCGAGCGTCGTGCGAAACACGAACCCATCGCCTATTTGACCGGCCGGCGAGAATTTTGGAGTCTTGATTTCGAGGTCACGCCGGCAACCCTTATTCCGCGCCCTGAAAGCGAAACGCTGATCGAGGCGGCGCTGGCACGGATCGATTCCCCTCAAGTGCCTCATCGGCTGCTCGATCTCGGCACGGGCACGGGCTGCCTCTTATTGGCGCTCCTTTCGGAGCTCCCGGCGGCTCATGGCCTCGGCATCGATGCCAGCGAAGCCGCGCTGGTTGTTGCGCGGCGCAATGCCCATCGGCTTGGGCTCGATGGCCGGGCTGACTTTGTCCATGGTTCGTGGGGCGCCGGGTTGGAGGGGCGTTTCGATCTTATCGTCGCGAATCCGCCCTATATCGCCGAATCCGACGCTCCGACCTTGGCCCCCGATGTTGTGTCCTTTGAGCCGAAAGAGGCCCTCTTTGCCGGGCCTGACGGGCTAGCGGCCTATCGCACGCTGGCGCCCGATTTGGCGCGGCTTTTGGCGCCTAGCGGCATCGCGGTGGTCGAGCTTGGCGCGGGCGCGGCTGGGGCTGTTGCCGCCGTCCTGGCGGCCGCCGGGCTGACCGAGATCTCGCGATGCCCCGATCTCGCCGGAATCGTGCGCTGTAGCCTCTGGCAGGCCCGGTAACGGGCCATTAACCATGATGGGATCATGCTGAAGTGATAAAAACCGGTTGCAATCGGCCGAATCCCGGCTACTTATTTGGTAGGTAGCGATGACATTGGCCAACCAAGCTCACTCTCGTCGACTACCTATATTTTCAACCAACGTGGCTTTAGCACTGCCGAATTATTCGGGACAAGCCAACGCGTGTCCGGACCGGCCGCGCAAAAGCGGCGTGTGTGCGAGGAACCACTCAACAGAATGAACCCGATGCAAAATCAAAAACGTTCAAGAAACTTTCGCGGCAATGGACGTCGCCCAAACAACTTCCAGCCGCGTAACTCAACCTTCGAAAGCAGCGGCCCCGAGGGGAAGATCAGGGGCTCGGCCTATCAAGTGATCGACCGCTATCAGACGCTGGCGCGCGATGCGATTTCGGCGGGCGACCGGGTCGCGGCCGAAAACTATCTCCAGCACGCCGAACATTATTATCGCGTGCTTGCCGCGAGCGGCGCGGACCCGCGTCCCCCCCGTTTCGAGGGTGAAGGGCAAGAAGGCGAAGAGCGGCCCCAGGCGGATAACAACGCCCAACACAATCAACCGCACATGAACCGTCAACCGGATGGTCAGCCGGTGAGCTGATCCTTCGACCCGTTAAAGTTTGTTTGGAATATTCGTTTCGCGCAGAGTTCTGCGAGCGTACCTTGCGCGCTCGCTTTTGGACCCCATATACCGCCTGTGACGCGCCGTTTGGCTTCAAACAACCCAGCGCGTCGCGACACCGCCATGCCCGCTCCTCGCGGCGTTGGCTGGCTAGTCGTGCAATGGGAGCAGGGTCATGGATTTCGAAACCTATACCGAGCGCTCGCGTGGCTTCGTGCAATCGGCGCAGGGCCTCGCGCTGCGAAGCGGCCATCAGCGGTTCGTTCCTGAACATCTGCTCAAAGTTCTGCTCGACGATGATGAAGGCCTTGCCGCCAATCTGATTCGCGCCGCCGGCGGCAGGCCGGACGCCGCGCTCAAGGGCGTCGAGGCCGAGCTCGCTAAACTACCGCGCGTTGAAGGCGCCGGCGCTGGCCAGCTCATGCTCTCGCCCGAGCTTGCCCGTCTATTCGACGCGGCGGAGAAACTATCCGAGAAGGCGGGCGATTCCTTCGTCACCGCCGAGCGCCTTTTGCTGGCGCTCGCCCTTGCCAGCGGCACGCCGGCGGCGCGCCTCCTCGCTGATGCGGGCCTCACGGCGCAAGCGTTGAATGGCGCGATCAATGATCTCCGCAAGGGCCGCACGGCCGATAGCGCGAGCGCCGAAGGCAGCTATGACGCGCTCAAGAAATATGCGCGTGACCTGACCGAGGCCGCGCGCCAAGGCAAACTCGATCCCGTGATCGGGCGCGATGAAGAAATTCGCCGCGCGATGCAAGTATTGGCGCGCCGCACCAAGAACAATCCCGTGCTGATCGGCGAGCCTGGCGTCGGCAAAACCGCGATCGCCGAGGGCCTCGCGCAACGCATCGTCAATGGCGATGTCCCTGAATCGCTCAAGAACAAACGCCTCATGGCGCTCGATCTCGGCGCCATGATAGCCGGCGCCAAATATCGTGGCGAGTTCGAGGAACGGCTGAAATCCGTACTACAGGAAATCATCGCGGCGGAAGGTGAAATCATCGTCTTCATCGACGAGATGCACACGCTGGTTGGTGCCGGCAAGAGCGAGGGCGCGATGGACGCGTCCAATCTGCTGAAACCGGCACTGGCGCGCGGTGAGCTGCATTGCATCGGCGCCACTACACTCGATGAATACCGCAAACACGTCGAGAAGGACGCCGCGCTCGCGCGCCGCTTCCAGCCGGTGTTCATCGCGGAACCGACGGTCGAAGACGCGATCTCGATCCTTCGCGGCTTGAAGGAAAAATACGAACTGCATCACGGTGTACGCATTTCGGACGCCGCGCTGGTTGCGGCGGCAACCCTATCCCACCGCTATATCACCGACCGCTTCCTGCCCGATAAAGCGATCGATCTGATCGACGAAGCGGCGAGCCGCGTGCGCATGGCGATCGACAGCAAACCCGAGGCGCTCGACGAGCTCGACCGGCGCATCATCCAGCTCAAGATCGAGCGCGAGGCGCTCAAAAAGGAGTCCGATCCCGCGTCGCGCGAACGGCTCGGCCGGATTGACGATGAATTGAAGGGGCTTGAGCGCGAATCGGCCGATACCACCGCCATATGGCGCGCCGAGAAGGAGCGCCTGGCCGGCGGGCAGAAATTGAAGGCCGAGCTCGACCACGCCAAAAGCGAGCTGGAGATCGCCCAGCGCAAGGGCGATCTCGCGCGCGCGGGCGAGCTTGCCTACGGGGTGATCCCGGGCCTGCAAAAAAAGATCAGCGAACTCGATGGCACCGATCGTCAACGCCTGATGACCGAGACCGTGGGCGAGGAAGAGATCGCCCACGTGGTCGCGCGCTGGTCGGGCATTCCGGTCGAAAAGATGCTGGCCGGCGAGCGCGAGAAGCTGCTGCGCATGGAAGCCCAGCTCGAGCGGCGCGTGGTTGGTCAGCACGAGGCGGTGATCGCGGTTTCCAACGCGGTCAGGCGCGCGCGCGCGGGCCTGCAAGACGCCAATCGGCCGATCGGCTCATTCCTGTTCCTGGGCCCGACCGGTGTCGGCAAGACCGAGCTTGGCAAGGCGCTCGCCGAATTTTTATTCGACGACGAAGCCGCCATGATCCGCATCGATATGTCGGAATATATGGAGAAACATGCCGTGGCGCGCCTGATTGGCGCACCGCCCGGCTATGTGGGCTATGAGGAGGGCGGCGCCTTGACCGAAGCGGTGCGCCGGCGGCCCTATCAGGTGATCTTGTTCGACGAGGTCGAGAAGGCGCATCACGATGTCTTCAACGTACTCCTGCAGGTGCTCGACGATGGCCGTTTGACCGATGGGCAGGGCCGCACGGTCGATTTTCGCAACACGGTGATCCTGCTCACCTCCAATCTCGGCGGCGACGCGCTGGCCCGCGAGAGCGCGCACGAATCCGAAGCCGTGCGCGAAGAAGTGATGGAACATGTGCGCGCGAGCTTCCGGCCCGAATTCCTGAACCGGCTTGACGAGATCATTCTGTTCCACCGGCTCTCGCGCGACAGCATGGACGCGATCGTCGATATTCAACTCGGTCGTCTCGACAAGCTTCTGGCCACGCGCAAGATCACGCTTTCGCTAGACGACAAGGCGCGCCACTGGCTGGCCGAGCGCGGTTATGACCCGGTCTATGGCGCGCGCCCGTTGAAGCGCGTCATCCAGCGCGAATTGCAGAATCCGTTAGCCGGGCTCATTCTTGCCGGGGATGTGAAGGACGGCGAGACCGTCGGCATCTCCGCCGGCTCGGATGGCCTCAAGATCAATGGCCGAAGCGTCGCGGAGGTTCTGGACGCCGCCTAGTCCTAGGGCCGGCGAATAGCCGGCCCTATCAGAGGTGGCGATGGACAAGAAGACCGGCTTCAATCTTTGGTACGCGATCATCGCGATCGTCGCGATTCTGCTGCTGCAGTATTTTTGGCTGTCGGCACGCACGGTCCAGCCGATCAGCTATAGCGAATTCTTGGCTCAGCTCGACGCCGGCAACATCGCCGAGGTCACGGTCACCGAAAGCCAGATTCGCGGCAAATATCGCGCCCCTCAGACCGACGGCATTGAATATTTCGCGGCCAATCGGGTCGAGGGCGAGCTGGCCGAAAGGCTCGCCAAGGCTGGCGTCAAACTCGGCGGCGATACCGAAAAATCGCTTTTCGGCACCGTGCTCTCATGGGTCCTGCCGGTCCTGATCTTCGCCGCGATCTGGTATTTCCTGATGCGGCGCATGGCGAGCGGCAAAGGCGGCTTCGGCGGTCTCGGCGGCTATATGGAGGTCGGCCGCAGCAAGGCCCGCGTCTATATGGAAAAGCAGGTCGGCGTCACCTTCGATGATGTCGCGGGCGTCGACGAGGCCAAGGAAGAACTCCAAGAGATCATCGAATTTCTGCGCGACCCAGAAGCCTATGGCCGGCTCGGCGGGCGCCTGCCGAAGGGCATTCTACTGGTTGGCCCGCCCCCGGCACGAGCTATGCGCGGAAGTTGGTGACGGCGTGACGGGGTAAGGCGGCGTATCGTGGGGGTGTTCGACGCCTCCACTTCTCCAGCAAAGGAGTGATACGCCGTGACCGACAATAGCATCCTCAAGTTCACCCAGCCAGGGACGTTCACCGA
>CAMDNF010000062.1:0-16891 GCA_945902735.1 Rhizobium sp. Q54
CGAGCAGGAGCAAGAACTGAAGCGCCAACAATCCGTGTTGGCGGCTGATGCGTTCGAGGCCAAGCGGCGCGATTTCGAGGCGCAGGTGGCAGCGGTTCAGCGCGATGTGCAGGAGCGTCGACGCACGCTTGACCAAGCCTATGGCGAAGGTCTCAAAGTGGTGCAGAAGGAATTGACGGCGATCATCGCGGCGCTCGCCAAGGAGCGGGGCTTCACGCTCGTTCTGCCCACCGGTCAGACCCTTTATGCCGAGCCCGCGCTTGCCATCACCGACGAAGCGTTGAAGCGGCTCAATAAAAAGTTGACCACCGTGACGCTGCAATTCACGGCGCCCGCCGCCAAGTCGAAACAGAAATGAGGCCATGGCCGATCCGCGGTTTCATCGGCGCGCCGGACCGTTTCGACTTGGTTTGATCGCCGAGCGCATAGGCGCGCGGCTTTCAGAAGGGGCAAACCCCGATAGGCTGATCATGGACGTTGCGCCGCTCCAAAGCGCGAGCGCCGACGACCTCAGCTTTTTGGATAACGCCGCCTATGTTGAGGCGTTCGCGGCGAGCCGGGCCGGGGCCTGTATTGTTAGCGCGGCCCATGCGGCGCGCGCGCCGGCTGGCATGGCGCTCTTGGTTTCGGAGCGGCCCTATCGGGCCTATGCGCGGGCCGCGCAGACCTTCTATCCACGTCAACCGCCGGAGCCGAAGATCGCGCCAAGCGCGGCGATCGATCCTTCCGCCCAATTGGGGCTCGGTTGCCGCGTCGAGCCCGGCGCCGTGATTGGCGCTGACGTGGTCATTGGTGCCCGAACGTTGATCGGGGCCAATGTCGTGATAGGCCCGGGCGTGTCGATTGGGGATGACAATACGATCGGGGCCTGTGCCTCGCTGAGCCATTGCATCGTTGGTGCGCGGGTTCTGATCTATCCCGGCGTTCGCATCGGGCAGGACGGTTTCGGCTTCGCACCCGATCCAAGTGGCCACATCAAAGTGCCGCAGCTTGGACGCGTTATGATCCATGACGATGTCGAGATCGGCGCCAATACCACGATCGACCGGGGCTCGGGCCCCGATACGGTGATTGGGGCCGGCTCGTTTATCGACAATTTGGTGCAGATCGGGCACAACGTGGTGCTTGGGCGGGGGTGCGTGATTGTCGCGCAAGTCGGCCTGTCGGGAAGTACGAAGCTAGGCGATTTTGTGGTCATGGGGGGGCAAGTGGGCGTTGCCGGCCACCTGAATATCGGCACGGGCGCCAAGCTCGCCGCCAAGGCGGGAGTAACACGCGACGTACCGCCCGGTCAGGCCTATGGTGGGTTCCCGGCGGTGCCGGTTCGCGAGTGGCACCGCCAAACCGCCACCCTATCGAAACTGAGCAGGAAGCCCAGGTGAAGGCAATGAACGAAACCGAGGCCGGGCCGAAATTGGCCGTCTACGGTCAATATGATATCGAGGCCATCATTGCCGCGATTCCGCACCGCTATCCGTTTTTGATGATCGATCGGGTGGTTGACCTCGTGTCGGACTCGAGCGCGGTCGGCATAAAGAACGTTTCGATCAATGAGAATTATTTCCAGGGGCACTTCCCTCGGCGTCCGGTGATGCCGGGCGTGCTCATTATCGAATCCATGGCGCAGACCGCGGCTGTGTTGGTTGTGCATACGCTTGGCGCGGCATCGGCGGGCAAGCTGGTTTATTTCATGTCGGTCGACAATGCGCGCTTTCGCCGGCCCGTCGTGCCCGGCGATCAGTTGCGCGTTGCCGTCAAAAAGAAGCAGCGGCGCCTTTCGGTTTGGAAGTTCGAGGCTGAGGCAATCGTCGACGGCCGCGTGGTCGCGGAAGCAACGTTCGCCGCCATGATTTTGGGGAATGATTGATGGCGGCGATTCACGCGACCGCCATTATCGAACCCGGCGCGAAACTTGGCGCCGATGTATCGATCGGTCCCTATTGCATCGTCGGGCGCCATGTCGAGCTCGACGACAATGTCGAATTGGTTTCGCATGTCACCATTGCCGGGCACACCAAGATTGGGGCGCGCACTCGCATCTACCCGTTTGCCTCGATCGGCCACCCGCCGCAGGACCTCAAATATAAGGGCGAACCGTCGCGTCTCGTCATCGGCATGGATAACACGATCCGCGAACATGTGACGATGAGCCCGGGCACCGGGGGCGGTGGTATGCTGACGTCGGTTGGCGATCATGGCCTGTTCATGGTGGCCTCTCACGTCGCGCATGATTGCCATGTCGGTAATCACGTTGTGTTGGCCAATAACGCGACGATCGGCGGTCATGTGGTGCTCGAGGATTGGGTCATATTGGGCGGCCTCGCCGCGGTCCATCAATTCGTGCGCATCGGCAAGCACGCGATCATCGGCGGCATGTCCGGCGTCGAGAACGACGTCATCCCCTATGGCTCGGTGATGGGTGACCGGGCGCGCTTAGCGGGGCTCAATGTCGTTGGATTGAAGCGGCGGGGCTTCGACCGCGATGCGCTGCATGATATTCGCCGCGCGTTTCGATTGTTGTTCGCGGACGAGGGCACCATGGCCGAGCGATTGACCGATGTGGCCGAATTGTTCCCCGACAATGAGCCGGTCATGGAGATCGTGCGTTTCATCCAGACGGCGAGCGAGCGGGCGATCTGCCAGCCGCACCGTAACGCGGCCTAACCATTCGATTGTCGGCATGGCAGAGGCGGTCAAGCTCGGTGTGATCGCCGGTGGCGGGCCCTTACCACGAGGCGTGGTTGAGCGTTGTCAGGCAAGTGGACGGCCGGTTTTTGTCGTCGCGATCGAAGGCTATACCGAGCCGGCGACTTGCGTTGGCGTGCCCCATGTCTGGCTCAAACTCGGTGCCGTTGGCGCGCTGTTGAAGGCGTTGAAAGCTGAACGCTGTGTCGACGTCGTCATGATCGGGCCGATTGCGCGTCCCTCGTTGAGTGCCCTCAAACTCGATCTGCGCGGCATCGGGCTTTTGGCGAAGATCGGCAAAGCGGCCGCGCAAGGCGATAACGCGTTGCTCGCCATTGTTGTTGGCGAGCTCGAACGCGAAGGCTTCAACGTGGTTGGCGCGGACGATTTGCTCGACGATGCGACCACGCCAAAGGGCGTGCTCGGCAAGATCGCGCCCGATGAGATTGCGCGTCGCGATATCGACATCGGATGCCGCGCGGCACGCCAACTCGGCATTGCCGATATCGGTCAGGCGGTCATCGTGCAGCAAGGGGTGGTGCTCGGCGTCGAGGCGATCGAGGGGACCGACGCCTTGATCGAGCGGTGCGGCCGATTGAGGCGCGATGGGCCGGGCGGTGTTCTGGTCAAAATGAAAAAACCGGGGCAGGAAGCGCGCGCCGATTTGCCGACCATCGGGCGGCGCACGATCGAGGGTTTGGCGGCGGCCGGCTTGCGCGGCGTTGCGCTCGAGGCCGGTGGGTCGCTGATCGTCGATCGCGCTGGCGTGATCGACGAGGCCGATCGGCGGGGTGTGTTTGTCATCGGGGTCGTGCCGCCATGAACCAAGGGGCGGCGGGGCCGCTCATTTTTCTGGTGGCGGGCGAAGCCTCGGGCGACGTGATTGGCGGGCACTTGATGGCGGCGCTCAAGCGGCGAACCGGCGGTGCGGTGCGCTTTGCCGGGGTTGGCGGGCCGCGCATGATCGGTGAGGGGCTCATCAGCCAATTTCCGATCGCAGAATTGGCGGTTATGGGTTTGGCGGAAGTGGTGCCGCACATCCCGCGCCTTTTGCGGCGAATTCGTGAAGTTGCCGAGAACGCCCATCGTCTCCGCCCGGCTGTCGTCGTGACGATTGATTCGCCCGATTTTTCCTTTCGGGTGCAGAAGCGGCTGCACAAGAGTGGCCTTCGCCGCGTTCATATCGTGGCGCCGCAGGTGTGGGCGTATCGGCCCGGGCGCGCGGCAAAGCTCTCCGCCTTCATCGACCATCTGCTCGTTTTGCTGCCGTTTGAGCCGCCGTTTTTCGAGCGTCACGGCCTGGCCTGTTCTTTTATTGGTCACCCGGCGATCGAAGAGGGGTTGGGCAGCGGTGATCCAGAGGCCTTTCGTGCGCGCCACGGCATCGCGCCTCGATCACCGATTGTGGTTCTATTGCCCGGCAGTCGGCGTAGCGAGGTCGCGCGCATGTTGCCGGTTTTCGCCGCGACGGCGAAGCGTCTTCGGGCGGCGCACCCCGATCTCCAGATCGTGTTGCTTAGCGTCTCGCATTTGGTAATTTTCGTGCGCGAGCTTCTCGTGCGGCTCGGTCTTGAGGCGCAGGTGGTCGAAGGGCGCGCGGATAAGCTTGGGGCCTTTGCCGCCGGGCGGGTGGCTTTGGCCGCCTCGGGCACGGTCACGCTCGAACTTGGCCTGGCCGGCCTTCCCATGGTGGTTGGCTATCGAATGAACCCATTGACCGCCGCAATCGCCCGCCGCGTTGTGCGGGTGCCGCATGTCGCGATGGTCAACCTCATTCTCGGCCGCGCGCTGGTGCCCGAATTATTGCTCGGCGCTTGTACACCGGAGCGTCTCACACCGGCGCTTGACGAGCTTTTGGTTGACGGCGCCGCTTGGCGTGCTCAAATCGACGGCTTCAAGGAGGTCGCTCAGCGACTTAGAGCGGGCGAGAGCGTGCCAAGTGAGCAGGCGGCCGCGCTTATTTTAAATCTGATCGGCCCTCGGGCCGGCGGCAAATAATAGAGGGAGACCTTAATGGCGAACGCGGCAGCGACAGGCCTGGGAGCGTGCATCCTCCACACCATGATTCGAGTGAAGGATCTCGATCGTTCGCTCGATTTTTATACCCGGCTCCTCGGCATGAAACTCTTGCGCAAAAATGACTATCCGGGTGGCCGCTTCACGCTGGCGTTTGTCGGTTTTGGCGACGAGGCCTCGAGCGCCGTGATCGAGCTGACACACAATTGGGATCAGGCCGAGCCCTATAGTCTCGGGTCCGGATTCGGCCATGTCGCGATCGGCGTGCCCGATATCTATGGCACGTGCAAGGCGCTCGAGGCCGAGGGCGTCAAGATCCCACGCCCGCCGGGGCCGATGAAGCACGGCTCGACCGTGATCGCCTTCGTCGAAGATCCGGACGGCTACAAGATCGAATTGATCGCGCGCTGAGCGAGCTTAAATCAGCAGCAACCCGGCGATCAGGCCGCCGAGCGCGGCCGAGGCGGACGTGACTGCGATGAATCGCCGGGTGCCGGTCAGGTGAAGGCGCGGCGGCGCGTTATCATTGGCGGCGGGCGCGAGCCCACGCGCGCGATGGGCGCCGCCCAACGCCGGGTTGCTGAGGCGCGGCTTGTGGCCGCGCCCTGATTTCCCGGCGCTTCTAACCACGTTTGTCGAGCGGCACATAGGCGCGCTCGGGTGAGCCGGTATAAAGCTGGCGCGGCCGGCCGATCTTCTGCTCCGGGTCCTCGATCATTTCCTTCCACTGCGCGACCCAGCCGACCGTGCGCGCCACCGCGAACAACACGGTGAACAATTTGGTCGGGAAGCCAAGCGCTTTCAAAATAATGCCCGAATAGAAATCGACATTCGGGTAGAGCTTGCGCTTGTGGAAATACTCGTCTTCCAGGGCGATGCGCTCAAGCTCCATGGCGATTTCGAGCAGCGGCTCGTCCTTGATACCAAGGTCGGCCAACACCTCATGGCAGGTCTCGCGCATGACGCGCGCGCGCGGGTCGAAATTCTTGTAGACCCGGTGGCCGAAGCCCATGAGCTTGAAGTTGTCGTCCTTGTCCTTGGCGCGCTTGATGAACTCGGGGATGCGGTTCTTGTCGCCGATCTCCTTCAGCATCTTGAGCACCGCCTCGTTGGCCCCGCCATGAGCCGGACCCCAGAGCGTCGCGATGCCGGCCGCGATGCAGGCATAGGGATTGGCGCCCGACGAGCCGGCCAGGCGCACCGTCGAGGTCGAGGCATTTTGTTCGTGATCGGCGTGCAGGATGAGCAGGCGATCGATCGCGCGCGCGTGGATCGGGTTGATCTTGTACTCCTCGCACGGCACCGCGAACGCCATATGAAGAAAGTTCTCAGCGTAACCGAGGTCGTTGCGCGGATAGATGAACGGCTGGCCGATCGAATATTTATAGGCCATCGCCGCGATGGTCGGCATCTTCGCGATCAGCCGGTGCGACGCGATCATGCGGTGCGTCGCGTTCTTGATGTTGGTGTCTTCGTGGTAAAACGCTGCAAGCGCGCCGACCACGCCGATCATCACCGCCATCGGGTGCGAATCACGCCGGAAGCCGCGATAGAGCAACTGGATCTGTTCATGCACCATGGTGTGGCGCGTGATTGCGGTATCGAATTCGCGCATCTGCGCGGTGCTCGGCAGGTCGCCATTGAGCAGCAGATAGGCAACCTCGAGGAAACTGCTGTTCTCGGCAAGCTGATCGATCGGATAGCCCCGATGGAGCAGAACGCCCTTTTCGCCATCGATATAGGTGATGCCCGATTGGCAGCTGCCGGTCGACATATAGCCGGGGTCGTAGGTGAAAATGCCAGAATCTTTGTATAAGCCGCGGACATCGACCACGGATGGTCCAAGTGTGCCGTCATAGACGGGAAACTCGGTGGTCTCGCTGCCGTCCACCAGTTTGACCGTCCGCGACGGCTTCAATTCCTTGATGACCGTCTTGGTTGGCATAGAACACCCCTCAGAGCAAGAAATCGGCCGCCGAGCGGCCATAGAAACGGATCAGCGCGAACCTCTCGGCTCGCGCGTCTTTCGAACCCTAGCGTCAATCCATTAACCAAATCATAGAGCCGTCAGCCAGGGTTTTCAATGAAGGCCAATTGACCTTGGCCGTCCCTTTGGGGGCTCAGGAATTTGTTAGATCGCCGATCCGGGCGAGGACTTCCTCCCGGCCAAGGGCGGCCATTACGTCGAAAATACCGGGTGAAACGGTTGAGCCGGTGAGGGCCGCCCGAAGCGGCTGGGCGATGGCACCGAGTTTGACGCCCGCACCCTCGGCCGAGGTCCGAACACAGGCCTCAAGTGACGCATTGTCCCAGGCGGGGAGCGCGGCGAGCGCTTGCCCTACAAGGTCGAGTAGGCGTCGCGCTTCGGCCGACACTAATTTGGCGGCCTGGGCATCGAGTGTGAGTGGCCGGGTGCGAAACAGAAAGAGCGCGCCATCGGCGATCTCGATCATTGTTCGCGCGCGCGGGCGAAGCCCGGGCAAGGCGGCGTCGAGCCGGGCGCGCTCGGTCGTGTCGAGGGGGCGACCCAGCGTGGTCTCGATGCGCGCCGTGACCGGCGGGAGCAAAATTTTTGGGTCGGCCTCTTTGATGTAGTGCGCGTTGAGGCTGAGCAATTTTTCCATGTCGAAGCGCGCGGGCGAACGGCCGACCGCCTCGAGCCCGAACCATTGGATCGCCTGTTGGGTCGGGATGATCTCGTCATCGCCATGGCTCCAGCCCAACCGCAACAAATAATTCCGCATCGCTTCGGGCAGGAGACCCAAGGTCGCATAGGCATCGAGCGCGACCGCGCCATGGCGCTTCGAAAGCTTGGCGCCATCGGCGCCGTGGATCAGCGGAATATGGGCGTAGCGCGGTGGCTGCCAGTCACAGGCCAGAAAGAGTTGGGTCTGACGAAACGCGTTGGTCAGATGATCGTCGCCACGGATGGCGTGGGTGATGTTCATGTCATGATCATCGACCACGACCGAAAGCATGTAGGTCGGCGTGCCATCGGCACGCAACAGCACCATGTCGTCGAGTTCGGCATTGGCGACGGCGACGCGGCCCTGTACCAAGTCCTCGACCACGGTCTCACCCGATTGAGGTGCCTTGAAGCGAATCACCGGCTTGATGTCGGGGGGCGCGTCCTTCGGGTCGCGGTCGCGCCAGCGTCCGTCATAGCGCGGCGAACGACCTTCGGCACGCGCGCGTTCGCGCATCTCCGTAAGTTCGGCTGGTGAGCAATAGCAATGATAGGCCTTGCCTTGGGCAAGGAGACCGCGTGCGATTTCGGCATGGCGAGAAGCCCGCGCGAATTGAAAAACCGGCTCGCCATCCCAATCGAGTTCGAGCCAGCGGAGGCCTTCAAGGATCGCGCGCACGGCATCCTCGGTCGAGCGCTCGCGATCAGTGTCTTCGATGCGGAGCAGAAACTTGCCCTTGTGATGACGGGCAAAGAGCCAATTGAACAAGGCGGTGCGCGCGCCGCCGATATGGAGATAGCCAGTCGGCGAGGGGGCAAAACGGGTAATCACGGTCATAGGCGGCGCTCGATCTTTCGGTCAGGATGCCCGGCTCGGGCTTGCGGCGGTGTAGCACAATGGCGCTCAGGGCGGAACCGACGGTCCCCACCGATTGGCCAGGCATCGATCACGATGCCCCACGGTCTGACGCGTGGTCGGGGCGGATAGGCGACGTGGTCTTGGCTTGGCTCATGGCGGAACGCGACCGCTGGGTGCTGTGGCTGCCCGTTTTGCTTGCCCTTGGGGTGGTGCTCTATTTCCACCTGCCGATCGAGCCGCCGATTTGGCCGGCGCTCGCGGCGGCGTTCGGGCTTGGTGTCGTCGCCCTTCTGTTGTTTCGGCGCTATGGCGTGGTCGCGCTCGCGCTCATCGCGTGCGGTACGATTGCGCTCGGCTTCGGTGTCGCGGGCTTGCGCACGCAGGCGGTAAGCGCGCCGATCCTCGATGCACCGCTTGGTCCCGTCATGGTGAGCGGTGATGTGGTCGAGGCCGGCACGGGCGAGCGCGAGCGGCGCGTCGTGCTCGAAGATTTGTTGATCGATGGGCTCGCGTCTGCGGCGACACCCGAGCGCGTGCGCCTGACGCTGCGGGGCAAAGCGGCGGAGGGCGACATGGTCGTGCCGGGTGCGCGGCTCAGCGTGCGCGCGCATCTGCAACCGCCGCCCGAGCCGACCGCCCCCGATGCGTGGGACTTCGCGCGCCAAGCCTATTTCGAGCGGATCGGCGGGATCGGCTATGCCATCGCGGTGCCCGTGCTGATCGCGCCACCTGAAGGTGGCGGCTTTTGGGCGCGGGTCGAGCGTGTTCGTCATGCGGTGAGCCGACGCTTCAACGCGGGTCTCGAGGGCGAGGTCGGCCCCTTTGGCGCGGCGCTCTTGATCGGCGATCGCAGCGCGATGTCGGAAGATTTGATGGGCGCGATGCGTGATTCAGGCTTGGCGCATCTCATCGCGATTTCGGGTCTCAATCTTGGTCTGGTCGCCGGCTTCGTGTTCGTCGTGTTCGTCGTGTTGCGGGCTGGGCTCGCGCTCGTGCCAGCGCTCGCTCTGCGTTATCCGATCAAAAAATGGGCCGCCTTTGGCGCCCTGGTCGCCACTTTCGGGTATTTCCTTCTGTCGGGCGGCGGCGTGCCGACCGAGCGCGCGTTTCTGATGACCGCCTTGGTGCTGGTCGCGGTCATGCTGGATCGCACCAGTCTATCAATGCGGCTCCTTATGTGGGCCGCGCTTGTTGTCATTTTTTGTTTTCCCGAGGCGGTGCTTGGTCCCAGTTTTCAAATGTCGTTCGGCGCGACGATCGCGCTGATCGCGGCCTATGAAGCCGTGCGCCGCCCGCTTGCTACGCTCGCCGCTAGAACGCCTTTCTGGCAGCGACCGGCGTTTTATTTGGCCGCGGTTGGCTTCACCTCTTTGGTGGCGGGCATCGCGACCGGTCCGTTCGCGCTCTATCACTTCAATCGGTTTGCCGATTATGGCCTGGTCGCCAATCTAATTGCCGTGCCATTGACCGGTCTTTGGGTCATGCCCTGGGGGCTCATCGCGCTTCTCTTGATGCCGTTCGGCGCGGAATGGCTGGCGCTCGCGCCCATGTCGCTCGGGCTTGAAGGCATCGCGGCAACCGCGCGCCTGGTGGCGTCGTGGCCAGGCGCGGTCTCGCTGGTGCCCGCCATGCCTGGTCTCGCGCTGGTCTTGATTGTGTTTGGCGGGCTCTGGCTTTGCCTCTGGCGACGACGGGCGCGCCTCCTCGGCGTCCTGCCCATGATCGCGGCGTTGGTCGTGATTGCGCTCGCGCGACCGCCTGATCTTCTGATCGACGGCGCCGCCAAACTCTTTGCCGCACGCGCGCCCGATGGGGGCCTCTGGCTATCGTCCGAGCGGCAGGGCCGCTTTCTTGGAGAGGCTTGGTTGAGGCAGGCCGGGCAATCCGAAGCGGGGCCATGGCTGATTGCGCGCGATGATCAGCCTTGCGATGGCGAGGCCTGCGCTTTTTCGATCGCGGGACTCAGCGTGTCGGTGGTCAGCGGCCGCGGCGCGCTTGCTGAAGAATGCCGCAGCGCCGATGTGCTGATTGCGTTGATCCCGCTCCGCGCTGCCTGTCGCGGGCCGGCGATCAAGATCGATCGCTTCGATCTATGGCGCGAAGGCACCCACGCGCTCTGGCTGGATGACGATGAGATCCGGGTGCGGACGGTGCGGGAGGCGAGGGGTGAACGGCCCTGGGCGCCGCCACGTCGTTCAGCGCGGCAACGCGCTGCCGCGCGCGATGGTGAGGAGAGAACAACGCCTTAATAGCGCCGCATCAAGCCGACCAGCCGGCCCTGCACGCGCACGCGGCTCGGCCCAAAAATACGCGTCTCATAGGCCGGGTTGGCGGGTTCGAGCGCGATTGATTCGCCCTTGCGGCGCAGGCGCTTCAAGGTCACTTCGCTGTCATCGACAAGCGCGACCACGATGGCGCCGTTCTCGGCCGTCTCACAACGCTGGATGAGCGCCGTATCGCCATCGAAAATGCCGGCGTTGATCATTGAATCACCCTCGACTTCGAGCGCGTAATGCTCGCCTGAGCCCAATAGGCTCGAGGGCAGTTCGAGGCGGGTCGATTCATCGCGGAGTGCCTCGATCGGCACGCCGGCCGCGATCCGCCCATAGAGCGGAACCGAAACGACACGCGCGCGCGCGGCGCCGCCGCCACGCTCCTGCTGTTGGCCGAAATCGCCGGGAATGACATTGCCACGCAGGCCGCCGCTCGATGGCACCAAATGCGGTCGATCTTCGCCGCTCACGGCAATGCGCTGCTGGGGCACCTTGACCACTTCAAGCGCGCGCGCGCGATGCGGCAGACGGCGGAGAAACCCGCGCTCCTCGAGCGCCGTGACCAGCCGGTGAATGCCCGATTTCGAACGCAGCTTGACCGCCTCTTTCATCTCCTCGAAGGAGGGGGCGGTGTGGTGGCTCTTCATATGGGAATCGATGAAGAGAAGGAGTTCGAGCTGCTTTTTGGTCAGCATGTCGCGGTCTCCACACAAAATCGAACAAACAAGAAACGTTCGGTAAGCGTTCTAGGTAGGTTCCGCGCCGCTGTCAAGGCCCTTGGGGGAGGGCCGCGCTCAGAGATCGTCCAGCCTGATGATCGGTACGAGGCTGCCGGCCTTGGCGGCGGGCGCGCGCGGCGGGCGTACGATCAAGCACCCGGCCTTCGCCATGAGCGACATCATCGAGCTGTCTTGCTTGGCAAAAGGCGCGACATGAATCTGGCCGTCAGGCCCCAATTTGAGGCTGGCTCTGACATAGTCTTGGCGCTCGTCATTGGCGGTGAGGTCGACATCCACCAACGCGGTTTCGCTCTGGTCACCGTCCTCGGTCAGACCAAGCATGCGACCGATCGCGGGCTTCAAAAAGAGGATCGCACAGACCAGGGTCGAAACCGGATTGCCCGGCAGGCCGAGGAGGCGGGTATCGCCGAGCCTGCCGAACATCAGCGGTTTGCCCGGGCGCATGGCGATCTTCCAGAAATCGAGCTGTAGTCCAATTCCGCCCAGCACATCGCGGACCAAATCATGCTCCCCGACCGAGGCGCCGCCGGTTGTCACCAGCAAATCAGCGCCACGCGCGTCGGCGGCCAGCGCCGTGAGCGAGCCCGCATTGTCGAGCGCGATGCCAAGACTGATTGGCTCTCCGCCAAAACGACGGATCGCGGCGATTAACGCCAACGCGTTCGAGCTGACGATTTGATTGTCGCCAATCGGCTCACCCGGCATGACGATTTCATCGCCGGTCGCCAGCACAGCGACACGCGGCTTTCGGGTCACGCGAAGCCACGGCACGTTCATCGCCGCGGCAAAACCGATGGCCCGCGCATCGAGCCGCCGTCCGGCCTCAAGACCGACCTCGCCCGTTTTGAAATCGAGCCCGGCCGGCCGAACATTGCGGCCCAATGTCGTAGCGTGCCGCACACTCACACGCGTGCCTTCGGCCTCGACATTTTCCTGAATGACGACGGTATCGGCGCCTTCCGGGAGCGGCGCGCCCGTGAAGATGCGAACGGCTTCGCCTGGGCCGACCTTGCCCTCATAGCGCCCGCCGGCATGAACAACCCCGATCTGGCGCAATTCGGCCGGTGCCTTCGCGACATCGGCGCCGCGTACGGCATAGCCATCCATCGCTGAAACCGGCCAAGGCGGTTGGGTGAGGCGTGCTTTGACGTCTTCGGCCAGAACGCGGCCATCGGCCTCGGCCAGGCTGATTGTTTCGGCGGGCAGGTGCTCGAATGCTTCGAGAATGCGAGTCTTCGCTTCGGCGACGCTGAGCATTGCCTAGTCCGCCCGAAACTCGCCGGACTTGCCACCCGCTTTATGCACCAAGCGTAGATCGGTGATGCGCATGGCCCGATCGATCGCCTTGCACATGTCATAGACGGTCAAGGCAGCGACCGAGGCGGCGGTGAGCGCCTCCATCTCAACCCCGGTGCGCGCCGTGATCTTGCAGGTGGCCACGATATCGACCGCGTTGCGCGCGGGATCGCAGGTCAAATCGAGCGTCACGGCATCGAGCGCAAGCGGATGGCAGAGTGGAATCAATTCGGGTGTTTTTTTCGCCGCCATGATGCCGGCCAATCGCGCGACCGAGAGCACATCGCCCTTCTTGATGCCACCCTCCATGATCCGCTTCAGCGTTTCGGGCCGCATCAGCACGCTGGCCGCCGCTGTCGCCGTGCGCTCGGTGGTCGATTTGGTCGAGACGTCGACCATATGCGCGCGGCCCTCTCGATCGAAGTGGCTTAGTCCATCGGCCGGGCTGGCTCCGGCGCCGAGCAAGGTACGTGTCGCCAACGCGACGTCCGCCTGGCGCATCAGCGATTCGCCGACCAGGAAGCGGCGCACGCCGATCGCCGCCATGCGCACCAGGTCGGCATGGTGTTCAAGCCCGCTCTCGCAAACGACGTCGCGGCCGGCCGGTACGCGTGGCGCGAGCCGCTCGCTGACCGCGAGGTCAACCTTCAAGGATTTCAAATCGCGATTGTTGATGCCGATCAAGCGTGATTTGAGCTTAAGCGCGCGATCGAGCTCGGCCTCGTTATGAACTTCAATCAGCGTGTCCATGCCGAACTCGCTTGCCGCCGCTTCGAGCTCGGCGGCTTGGTCATCGGCCAAGGCGGCCATGATAAGCAAAATACAATCGGCGCCGAGCGCGCGCGCCTCGACCACTTGATAGGGGTCGAGCATGAAATCCTTGCGCAAGGTCGGCAATGAAACGGCATTGCGGGCGAGGGCAAGGAAACGATCCTCGCCTTGGAAATAAGGTACGTCGGTCAACACCGAGAGGCACGCAGCACCGCCATCCTGATAGGCGCGGGCGAGGGAAGGTGGGTCGAAATCGGCACGGATCAGGCCTTTGCTCGGCGAGGCCTTCTTGATTTCGGCGATCAAAGCGAGGCCGCTGCCGGCGGCCCGCCGCGCCAGGGCCGCGGCAAAGCCGCGCGGTGGGTTCGCCGCTTTGGCCTCGGCGAGCAAGGCCGCGAGTGGGCGCGCTGATTTCTGGCGCTGAATATGGTGCCATTTATCGGCGCAAATGCGGGCGAGCGTGTCGCTCATGATAAATCGGTCGGCGGTGGGCGGTTGGTGATTGCGATCAAGGCTTCGAGCGCGGCGCGCGCACGGCCGGTATCGACCGCCCGCGCGGCCAGCTGAAGCCCGGCTTTAAGGTCGGGTGCCTTGTCGGCGATGACCAAAGCGGCGGCGGCGTTCAACAACACGATGTCGCGCAACGGCCCCTTGGCGCCATCGAGCAACTCGCGCAGGAGGCGCGCGTTCTCTTCGCCATCGCCGCCGCGTAAATCTTCGAGCCTGGCCCGGGGCAGACCGACCTCCTCGGGCGTGATCTCGAAACGCCGCACCTGGCCACCCCTGAGTTCGGCGATGTGGCTCGGGCCTGTTGTCGTCAGTTCATCGAGACCATCGGCGCCATGCACGACCCAAACGCGTTCGGCGCCGAGATTGCGTAAAACGTGCGCCATCGGTTCGAGCCATTCGGCGGCAAAGACACCGAGCAATTGACGTTTGGCCCCAGCCGGATTGGAGAGCGGTCCGAGCAGATTGAAAATCGTCCTGACGCCGAGTTCGACTCGTGACGGTGCGACATGGCGCATCGCGCCATGATGGCGTGGGGCCATCATGAAGCCGATATTGGCCATGCGGAGTGCCTCTTCGATCAGCGGCACTTCGGCATCGAGATTGACGCCAAGCGCGCCAAGCAAATCGGCTGAGCCCGAGCGCGACGAGAGCGCGCGATTGCCGTGTTTGGCGACCGGCACACCGGCGCCCGCCACGATGAGTGCCGCTGCGGTTGAAATGTTGAAGCTGCCGCTCGCATCGCCGCCCGTGCCACACGTGTCGATCGCGTGTGACGGCGCGGTGACTTTTACGACTCGCGCACGGAGCGCGAGTGCGCCGCCCGTGATCTCCTCGATTGTTTCGCCGCGCACGCGAAGGCCCATCAAGAACGCGCCCATCTGCGCCGGAGTCGCTTCGCCGGCCATCATTAGTCCAAACGCATGACGTGCTTGTTCGACGCCGAGTCTCTCGCCCGCCGCGACGTGCCGCAGCACGGATTTCATGTCCTCAACTTGGCTCATCGCCGGTTCGCTCAGCTCTATTGAATTCGACCGCAGCAAACCGGTCGGCGAGGTCGCCGTCAAGGGCGACACAGACGATTGCGCGCATCTTTTACTTAGTTTCTTTGCCACGCCGCGCGAATCGCATTAGTAGAGCCTCAATACGCATGAGAACCTTTGGTCCTCGCCGCTCAGGGAAAAAATGAACCAAATCGGACGTCGTTACGGACATCGGACTTTCGCGCGGCGCGGCAGCGCGCGCGGCAAGGGAATCGGATTCGGCGCGGCTGTGTTGGCCGCGCTTCTTTTTTCAAAGCCGGGCGAGAACACTGTTTATGAGACCGAGGTGCTGACCAGCGCGTTGGCCAGCGAGACGCCGTTTGGCGTATCGGAGATAGTCACGACCGGGCCACGCCTGATCGCCCTGGCCAGCCTTCAGATGCCCAAGCTCGCTTTGCAGTCGCCGCCATGGCGGCGCTTTGCCAGTGTCGCGCAAATTCGGGCCGGCCAACCGGCGATCGCTATCGTCATGGATGATCTTGGTGGGTCTCTGAACCAGGTCGAGGATGTGCTGGGATTGGATCCCGCATTGACCTTGTCGTTCCTGCCCGGCGGCGCCGATGCACCGCGGTTCGCCGCCATGGCCCATGAGGCAGGGCACGATGTGATGATCCATATGCCGATGGAGCCGAATGACCCGGGCCTCAATCCTGGCAAAGGGGCGCTCCTGACCGATCAAGACGCCGCCATGCTTGGACGTAGCCTGAACCAGAGTTTGGATCGCTTCGATGGCTATGTTGGGATCAACAATCACATGGGCAGTCGGTTCACGCGCGATCGACGCGCGATGACGGTGGTGCTCGATGAATTGAAGGCGCGTGGCCTGATGTTCCTCGATTCGAAAACGACGCTAGGGTCGCAGGCACCGGATTTGGCCAAGGGCCTTCGGTTGCCGCTCGCTGAACGCGATGTTTTTATCGATGATGACAGCACGCCCGAGGCAATTGCCGGTCAGCTTGCGCGTCTCGAAAATCTGGCGCGCGAGCGGGGTGTTGCGGTTGCGATCGGCCATCCCCATGCGACGACGCTGGGCGCGCTCCGCGAATGGCTACTTATAGCGCGGGCGCGCGGGTTTGCGATCGTGCCGATCAGCTATGTCGCGGCGCTGAACTGCGACTGCTGATCGTCGGTCCCTCTCTATTGGTTTTGCGCCGGTCCGAATAGGCTGTCGAGCCGGGCCTGATTGACGGTAACCCCAATCCGCTGCTCGAGCGTCGCCTGAAAGGCGATCACGATATCTTCGTCGCGCGCCTGCCCAATCCCCTGAGCCATGCGCTCGATATCGGCCGCGGCGGCGGCCGGATCGGGCGTTTCGCGGCTCTTCAGCATGACGACCGCATAGCCTTCCGGAATTAGCTCGACGATCGGGGTGGGCGAGGCCGGGTCTTGCGCGAATAAAGCGCGTTCAACACTGGGCGTTGACCCACGGTTCTCACTCTGCTGGTTGCGCACCAAGCCATCCAATTCGACGACCTCGTAGCCGGCGGCTTTGGCCGCGTCGCTGAGCGGCGTGCCCGCCTTAACGGTCGCGGCCAACCCGGCCGCCGCGAGTTCGGCCCGCTTCAAGCGCTCGGTCAATCTATAGGTCGCCAACACCTGGTCGCGCACCTCGGTAAGCGGGCGCAGCGCCGAAGGTTCGATGGCGTCGAGCCGGGCCACAAAGGCGCTATCGATCTGGCTGGTGCGGAGGCCCGTATCCGAATCTTTCTCAAGTTCGAATATGGCGCCGACAATGTCATTGTGATCGGGCAGATCGTGCAGCACCTCTTTGCCGGATTTATCGAAGCCTGCGGAATCGAGCGTGAGTTTCATCGTGTCGAGACCGACGGCGCTCGCGGCCTGATCGACATTGGCGCCGCTGGCAAGCTCGTCCTCGATGGTTTTCGAAAGCCGCACCAAACTATCGGCGGCGAGGCGGAGCGACATTTCCGCCTTGATGGCGTCATGCGCCTCCTCATAGGTGCGCGTGCGCGCCGGCTTGATGTCGGTGACGCGGTAAAGGCCAAAACCAAAGG
>CAMDNF010000063.1:0-16732 GCA_945902735.1 Rhizobium sp. Q54
TCTCGCCGATTGGCTCGTGCGCGCTCTTGGCGTACCGTTTCGAGAGGCTCACCACATCACCGGTCGGATCGTGCGCGCGGCGGAAGCAAAGGGCCTTGCGCTCGATGCCCTTTCGCTTGACGACATGCGCGCGGTCGAGCCCCGTATCACGTCAGAGGTGTTCGGCGTTTTAACCCCGGAGCGCTCGGCCGCGAGCCGCATGAGTTATGGCGGCACGGCGCCGGCCGAAGTACGCAAACAAATCGCCCGCGCGAAGGAGAGGTTTCTGTGATTCGCAAACTCAGCCTCTTACTCACCATCGCGGCCGTTGTCGGCCTCGTCATCGCGCTGCAGGGCTGCGGCAAAAAAGGCGGGCTCGAACGCCCGCCCAAAGACGCATCGGCGCCCGCACTCGACCGTCTTTTCGGCTGAGCCACTGTCATGGATGCCTTTATTTACCGCGGTCAAAGCGGCGCGCGCGAGCTCGGCTCCGACGGCGTGTCACTTACTGCGATCGCCGAGGCCGTTGGCACGCCCTTCTATGGCTATTCCTCGGGCGCGCTCGAAGCGCGCTATAGCGCGTTTGCCGAAGCGCTCGCGCCAGCCAAGGCGCGCATTTGCTATGCCGTTAAGGCGAATGACAATCTGGCCGTGATTCGAACCTTTGCCCGCCTCGGCGCCGGCGCCGACGTGGTGTCGGAAGGCGAGATGCAGGCGGCACTCAAGGCTGGAATCGCGCCCGACCAGATCGTCTTTTCAGGCGTCGGCAAAACCGCTTCCGACATGGCCGCGGCGCTCGATTGCGGCATCGGTCAATTCAATGTCGAGTCCGAACCTGAGCTTGAGCGCCTGGCCGAAATCGCCAAGGCGAAAGGCAAACGCGCCGCGATTGCGTTTCGCATCAACCCCGACGTCGATGCCGGCACGCACGAAAAAATCGCCACCGGTCGCAAGCGCGACAAATTCGGCGTGCCCTATGATCAAGCTTCGGCACTTTATGCGCGGGCCGCTACGCACGCCTCGCTCCAGGTGGTCGGCGTCGCCATGCACATCGGCTCGCAATTGACCCGGCTTGATCCATTTGAGGCGGCCTTCGAACGCGCGGCCATTTTGGTTGAAAAATTACGTGGCGAAGGCCATGCGATCAGCCGGCTCGATCTCGGCGGCGGCCTCGGCATCGTCTATCACAACGAAACGCCGCCTTCGTTGAGCGACTATGGCGCGTTGCTCGCGCGAATTCAGCAGCGCCTCGGGATCGAGATCACGGTCGAACCCGGGCGCTGGCTGGTTGGCCCGGCCGGCGTGCTGGTCGCGCGCGTGGTCTATGTGAAGCACAATGGCGAAAAAACCTTCGTGATCGTCGATGCGGCCATGAACGATCTGATTCGCCCGACGCTCTATGGCGCGCATCACCGCATTCTGCCCTTGCGCGAGGCGCCAACCAACGCACCGCTCGAAACGGTCGATGTCGTGGGCCCGGTCTGCGAGAGCGGCGACGTGCTCGCCTTCGGCCGCCCCTTACCCAAACTCGAATCGGGCGATCTGATCGCGCTTTTGGATACGGGCGCCTATGGCGCCGTGATGGCTTCGGCCTATAACGGGCGCCCGCCCGCACCCGAGGTGCTGATCAAAGACGGAAATTACGCCGTGGTCCGCCCGCGCCTCTCCATCCCTGCCCTGCTCGCGCGCGATGAATTGCCTGAGTGGTTGCGTTAACGCCGTTTTGCTTTCAACGTGTCGTCGACGGTGCGGACCAAATCCTTGAGTGCAAATGGCTTCGCGATAATCTGCTGCACGAGCGCGCTTAAATTTCTCGCCCGTGCCTGTTGATCGGAAAATCCGGTCATCAACACGATCGGAAGGCCCGGCCATTCCTTGGAAACCTTGAGCGCCAAACTGATGCCATCGAGTTCGGGCATCGTGATATCTGAGAGCAAGAGATCGAATGCCTCACGCTCGAGTGCTTGCAAGGCTTCCATGCCATCGGCGACGGTCGTGACCTCGTGGCCCGCCTCGGTCAATCCGCGCTCAAGGAGCTCGCGCAGCGGCGCTTCATCGTCGGCGATCAGAAGTTTGGCCATGACGTCTCCCGCTCCGGCCGCGTCATGGCAGGCCGATTCAACCGGGCTCGACCGGGGCGAAGCGTACCGAAAGGCTGGTCGCGCCGGGCGGCGGCCCTGTGAGGCGTGTCGTGAAATTGGTCGAGGTACCGGCCGCCAATTCCCCGGTCGCGGCGGCGAAGGTCCAATGATGGAGCTCCTGGTCATTGGCATCGAGCAAGCCAACCCTGATCGCGGGCACCGCGAGGGGATCGGCCGAAACATTCTCGATCGAGCCGGTGATCACCAGAATGGCGACTCCGCTCTCGACGGTTTCTTTCCACGCCACATCGTGAAACCTAAGCCCGAGCGCCTCATGCCCTTGAGACGGGGCGTCGAAGCCAAGCAGCTGATAGAGGCGTGCCGAAGGCGGCCAGGCCGTAACGATCGAGTCGCGGAGCGCAAGCCCGCCCGCCACCACGAGCATGACCAAGAGCGCCAGGGCCAGCCAGGCAATGCGATCGGCACGCCGCCGGCGTTCAACCAAAACAGGCAGATTGGAGCCGGCGGGCACCGCCCGGGTCCCGCTCAAGGGCGGCAGAACGTCCACCCGGCGCGGCATATCGACCGGCGGCTCTTGGCGCCAGGTGTTCGCGCACTTAGCACAACGCACCATCCGGCCATTAGAACCAAGAGCCGTGGGGTCTACCAGATATCGCGTCCCGCAGGACGGACAACTCAAGATCATGCGCGCCGATCCAAATTTGCGTAAGTTATAGAAAGTCAGGTCGCGCCTTGCAAGGCGCGCTCACGACCGCGATGTACAGGCAAGGCTCCGATGCTGTTTCGCCAATCCGATAAGCCAACCGAGACCGAAGAGGGATTTATTCGCTTCGAAACCGTTGGATTACGCTATGGACTCGGCGCCGAGGTGCTCCACGATATCAGTTTCACGCTCGAACCTGGCGAGTTTCGTTATATCGTCGGGCCGAGCGGTGCCGGCAAAACCTCGCTTTTACGCCTGCTCTACCTTTCCCTTCGTCCGACGCGCGGCCTTATCCGCCTGTTCGGCCGGGACATCGCCACCGCCTCGCGGGCCGATCTCGCCGGCTTGCGCCGACGCATCGGCGTTGTTTTTCAGGATTTCCGTTTGCTCGACCACTTGACCGCCCACGAGAACGTGGCCTTGCCGCTACGCGTCGCGGGCGCGAGCGAGGCCGAGGTCCGCGCCGATGTGAGCGAGCTTCTGGCCTGGGTCGGTTTGGCTGATCAAATGCACGCCAAGCCCGCGACGCTATCGGGCGGTCAAAAACAACGCGTCGCGATCGCACGAGCGGTGATCACGCGACCCGATCTCTTGGTCGCCGATGAGCCGACCGGCAATCTTGACGAAACCCTTGGCCTCCGCCTGATTTACCTGTTTGAAGCGCTCAACCGCATCGGCACCACGGTGTTGATCGCAACCCACAACGAAGCCCTTTTGGCGCACAAGCCGCACCCTGTCATGCGTCTTTCCGAGGGCACGCTCGACCACGCGGACCCACAAGCCAAATGACCCGCAGACACAGCCCGATCATCCCGCTTGGCCGCGACACGGCAAGCCGCTTCCTGCCGGTCGTCTTCGGTTTGATGGTGTATTTGGCCGGGCTCGCTTTGGCCGCCGTCTTGGTGCTCAACGGCGCGGTTGAGCAGGTCAGCCAGCAGGGCATCGATTCATTGACGGTCGAAGTATCGCCGGACGAGACCGGCCAAACCGCCGAGCGCGCAGCTAAAGTGATCAAGTTGCTCGAGACCAACCCGGATGTGGTGGCGACACATCTCATCTCCGACAATGAGGTGAGCACGCTTCTGCAACCTTGGCTTGGCACCAATCCATTGCCCGATGATGTGCCGCTGCCGCGTCTGATCGATGTGACGCTGAAGCCAGGTGTGGAAGTGGATACCGAGGTGCTCGCCAATTCGCTGAGCGCCGAAGTGCCCGGCATTCGTATCGACAACCCCAAGGTTTGGCTCGACCGGCTTGGCACCTTCGGCCGCTCGCTCGCGCTTGTCGCCGGCGTGATCGGCGCGCTGGTCATTACCGCGACCGCCATCATGGCCGTGGTGTCGACCCACATGGCGATCTCGGTTCATCGCGATGTGGTCGAACTGCTCCATCAGATGGGGGCACGCGATACCTTTGTCGCGTGCCTGTTCCAGTTTCAGGCGTTTCGAGCCGGCCTGATCGGTGGAGTGATCGGCGCCGCGCTGGCCGCGCTCACCTTGATCGGCCTTGAGCAGGCCGGACAGCGGCTCGATGGCTTGCTCTTTATCGACGTCGGGCTCGATATCACGGGCTTCGTCGCAATCGGCGCTCTGCCGCTCTTGACCGCTGGCTTGGCCATGCTGACCGCCCGCTTTGCCGCGCTCGATGCCATGCGTCGCCTGCTATGACACACGCCGTCAGTCCGGCGCATCGAACCTTTCGTGCCATTCTGCTGACGCTCGGCCTGATCGTCCTGCTTTGGAGTGGCGGCCTCGCGGCCTTTGCGTTTTCGATCTCGACCACACCAACCGATAGCGTCAGCCGGGTCGATGGCATCGTTGTTTTGACAGGGGGCAGTGAGCGCATCGAAGAAGGCCTCGCGCTTTTGCGGGGTGGCCTTGGCCGCAAGCTTTTGGTCAGCGGAGTCCCCGAAGGCCTATCGCTCGATGACGTTGTCGGCCCGGCAAACGCCCGGTCCGAAGAGGTGGCATGCTGTGTGGAGTTGGGCCATACTGCCGAGAATACGGCGGGAAATGCGAGCGAAACGGCGCGGTGGATGGCACTTGAGGGCTTCAAAAGCCTGAGATTGGTCACCGGGAGCTACCATATGCCACGCAGCCTGCTCGAATTTCGTCGTGCCATGCCCGAAACGCGGGTGATCGCTCATCCGGTGTTTCCGGGACACGTCAAGGTCGAACAATGGTGGCGCTTTCGCGGAACGGCGAAATTGATCGCGAGCGAGTTCGCGAAATATCTCGGGGCGAGCTTGAATGCCCTCCTGACGAGCTCGCCTATCCCAGACAAGGCGTCGTGACCACAATCCGCTCCGCGCTTTGCACAGCGGCGTTCTACACCTGGGCGATTCTAATCGGCCTCGTGATGATACCGATGGTGGTCATGCCGCGCCCGGTTTTTGGCATGTTTGTGCGTCTGTGGTCGCGCGGCAACCAGATCCTGCTGCGGTATATTACCGGCATCAAGGCCGAGATTCGCGGCCGCGAATACATTCCAACCGGCGCCGCCATCATCGCGTCCAAACACCAATCGGAATGGGAATCGAACGTATTTCTTCACCTCCTTCATGACCCGGTCTACGTCATCAAGAAGGAGCTATTTTATGTTCCTTTTTATGGCCTCTATGCGCTTCGCATGGGCATGATCTTCATCGACCGGCGCGGCCACGCGAAATCGCTCCGACGCCTGGTCAAATTCGCCCAAGAGCGTATCGCGGCCGGCCGGCCGATCGTCATTTTTCCCGAGGGCACGCGGGTCGTGCCGGGGCGCAAACTCAACTACCGGCCGGGCGTTGCGGCGCTTTATAGCGAACTCAACGTGCCGGTCGTGCCAGTCGTCCACAATTCGGGCCTGCATTGGCCGAAGAAATCATTTCGTAAATATCCTGGGACCATCATCCTCCAGTTTCTGCCGCCCATCCCCCCTGGGTTGCCGCGGCAGGATTTCATGAAGCGCCTGGAAGAGGAGATGGAGGGTGCGGCGGCGCGTCTCATGGCGGAATGCGCCGAACAGCGCCGAACGCCGGTCGCCTGAGACCACGCCGCCGGCCTTGAACAAATACGGAACATTTGACTTGACGATATAGCGGCATGAGGCCAAACTTTCCGCCCCTTTGCCGGAACCACCCTGATCGCAAACCACCTTTATTCGACCGGAGACGACCGTGTCGACACCCACAATGAGCCCGATCGCCAACCAGATTTGGGACATGAAATACAGGTTGAAGGCCGCCGACGGCGCGCCGATCGACCGCACCGTCAACGATAGCTGGCGGCGGATCGCGCATGCCTTGGCGGCCCCCGAGGCAGCGCCCGAACGCTGGGTCGAGCCGTTCTATCAAGCGCTTGAGGGTTTCCGCTTTTTGCCTGCCGGCCGCATCATCGCGGGCGCCGGCACGGAGCGGAACGTCACGCTGTTCAACTGCTTCGTCATGGGCCGCATCCCCGACGACATGGCGGGCATTTTCGAGCATTTGAAAGAGGCCGCCCTCACCATGCAGCAGGGTGGCGGCATTGGTTATGACTTCTCGACGCTCAGGCCCAAGGGCGCGCTGGTTAAAGGCGTCGGCGCCGATGCCTCCGGCCCGCTCTCCTTCATGGATGTGTGGGACGCGATGTGCCGCACCATCATGAGTGCCGGCCATCGGCGCGGCGCGATGATGGCGACCATGCGCTGCGACCATCCGGATATCGAAGCCTTCATCGAAGCAAAGCGCGATCCCGGACGGCTCCGCATGTTCAACCTGTCGGTGCTGGTGAGCGATGCCTTCATGGCGGCGGTCAAGGCCAACGAGGCCTGGCCGCTCAGCTTTGGCGGCACCGTGTTCAAGACCGTGCAAGCGCGCGAACTTTGGCAACGCATCATGCACGCGACCTATGCCTATGCCGAGCCCGGCGTCATTTTCATCGACCGCATCAACCGCACCAATAATTTGCATTATTGCGAAGAAATCTTCGCCACCAACCCGTGCGGCGAACAACCTCTGCCGCCCTATGGTGCGTGCTTGTTGGGCTCGATCAATTTGGCCGCGTTGGTCGAACGCGCGTTCGAGCCCGACGCCGCGCTCGATGGGGCGGCTCTTGAGCGGCTCGTCGCGGTCGCGATTCGCATGCTCGACAATGCGATCGAGGTATCGCGCTTCCCGCTGCCGCAACAAGCCGCCGAGGCCCGCGCCAAGCGGCGCATCGGGCTTGGCGTCACCGGTCTGGCCGACGCCTTGATCATGTGCAATGTGCGCTATGGCCGGCCCGAGGCACTGGAATTGACCGAGGCTTGGCTTGGCACCATTCAGCGCGCGGCCTATCGGGCCTCGATCGAGATCGCCAAAGAGAAAGGCGCGTTTCCTCTGTACGATGCTGAGCGTTATTTGGCGGGCGTCACGATAAAGACGCTCGACCCTGAAATCCGCGCCGCCATCGTGCGTCACGGCATTCGCAACGCGCTCCTCACCTCGATCGCGCCAACCGGCACGATCTCATTGCTCGCGGGCAATGTGTCGTCCGGCATCGAACCGGTGTTCAGCTACAGCTACACCCGCAATGTGCTGATGCCCGATGGCGCGCGCAAAGCGGAACTGGTGACCGATTACGCGGTGCGGCTTTATCGTCAATTGAAGGGTGAGAACGCGGCCTTGCCCGACGCCTTCGTCGACGCCGAGCAGTTGACGCCGATTGACCATTTGCGCATGCAAGCGGCCGCGCAAAAATATGTCGATAGCTCGATTTCAAAGACGATCAATTGTCCCGAGGCGATCGATGTCGAAGCCTTCAAGGACATTTATCAACAGGCGTTCGAGCTTGGCTGCAAGGGCTGTACCACCTATCGGCCCAACGCAGTTACCGGTGCGGTGCTCGAAGCCACGCCAAGCGAAAGCAAAGGGCAAACCGGCGAATTGGTGCCGCGCGTGGCGAAAATCATCGCCACGCCCCCGCGCCAGGCGGAGCTACCGTTGAGGGCGCCAGCCGCCCGCGCGCGCGACCAATTCGAGGCCGGTGGCGTGGTCTACATGACCCAGCCGCTTGAGCGCCCGGATTCGCTCCCCGGCGCCACCTATAAGCTGCGCTGGCCGGAGAGCGATCATGCGATCTACATCACGATCAATGACGTGATCCGCGATGGCCGCCGCCGGCCGTTCGAGATCTTCATCAATTCGAAAAACACCGAACATTACGCCTGGACGGTCGCGATCACGCGCATGATCAGCGCGGTGTTCCGTCGCGGCGGCGATGTCTCGTTCGTGGTCGATGAGCTGAAAGCCGTATTCGATCCGCGCGGCGGTCAATGGCTCGGCGGGCATTACGTGCCCTCGCTCCTCGCCGCGATCGGTGAAGTGATCGAACGTCATTTGATCGAGATCGGCTTTTTGCCCTCGCCGAGCAAAGAGGCCGACGCCGCGCAAGAAGCGCAGCGCCTTGCCGCCGCCGGTGGCGAGCGACCGGGCCCAACCCATCGGCTCGACCCTTGCCCGCGCTGCAGCCAGGCCGGGCTCATGCGCCAAGAAGGTTGCGACATCTGCACGAGCTGCGGTTATTCCAAATGCGCCTAATCTGAGCCGGCTTCGACCGCCTCGAGGAGCGCCTTGAGATTGGGGTCGGGCAGGCCGAGTTCATCGAGGTGGGCCACCGTATTGCGCAAATAATCCAGGCACCGGCCGCGCTCGCCCTGCCCCTGGCGCACCAATGCGATGACCCGCTCTTGCGACAACCGGCCGACATATTGCGGGCTGTCTCGATTGACCACATAGGCGTAAGCAAAGAGGCGTCGGCCCCCCAGGCCCATGCCCAAGCGCACCGGCAGGCGGCGGCGTTGATAGACCGCGTACTGGATTTCGCGTTGGTCGACCTGGTTCAGCACGGCCTCGACCCGGCTGGCTTCAATACGAAAGGCGATGCCCCAGCACGAGCCGCCGCGATCGAGCCCAAGCACCAGGCCGGGCGCCTCAGGCGTCCCACGATAAATATAGGAATAGAGGCACAAATGCCGGTGATAGCCTGAGAGCCGAGCCGGCACCGCGTCGAGATAGGGGAAGTCCGGGCGCCACATCAACGAGCCATAGGCAAACAGCCAGCATTCCTCTTCATTTACCGAAGTTGCCTCCCCGCCGCTCATTGTAATCGCCCCCAAAATTCGGCCTCTGTCCAAACAAAGACGTCGTCGCCTGCCCAATCCAGGCAATTATTCAGAATTAACCCTGTCCGAATCAATTTTATTCTCCGGTTATTTAATCATTGAGGGTCACTGTTTTATTTAGTCCTTATGGTAAATATCGGCGGATTTCCAAGAGGAGGACACAACTCGGCCCGCCAGAGCCCTTGAATTCGGCGCGCCAAGTGGTTATCTTTTGTTCATAATAAGAAGGTGTTCAACGCTTCGTTGACATGGAGAACTTCGCCATGCGCACGGTGCAATTGACAGGTGCAGTGGTTGGGGGCATCGCCATCGCGGCGGCCGGATACTCCGCCTATTGGTTTCTCGCGGCCGATGCAATTGAGAGTCGCGTTGCCGATTGGTCCGAAAATCAGCGCGAATTTGGCTGGCAGCTCGAGGCCACCAATACCGAAGTTTCAGGGTTCCCCACACGCTTTTCCGTGACGCTGCGCGACCCCGTTGTAACGGCCGAGTCCGAGGGCTGGTCATGGCACGGCGAAAATCTCTTGGCCGAAATGCGGCCGTGGAATTTTGAAGAGATCACCTTGCACGTCAACGGCAAGAGCAAGGTTCGCATCAGGGATGGCGAGCTTTGGCGCGACATGAACGTGCAGATCGCCGATGGTCAAGCCAACCTCGTCCTCACCGGCGACCGGCGCGTCAAGGATATCGCGCTCGATATGACCAGCGTGCGGGTCGAGGGCCTGTTGTCTGGCGGGCCTGCCACGGCGCACCGCGTTCGGGCGCAAAGTTTGCTGCAATCGGCCCCTAAAGAGGGCAGTGCTTTAGCCAAAGCGGATGTCGAAGTGATCAAGGCCGCGCTGAGCTTTGAGAACGTCGAATTGCCCGATGACATGGGCGAAGGCCTCGGCACCAACATCGACCATCTAACGCTCGATGCTAGCTTAGTCGGGCCCATGCCGGGCGAAGCAAAGCGCGACGCGGTCATGGCGTGGCGCGATGCGGGCGGCACCATCGAGCTCAACTCGCTCGATCTGCGCTGGGGCCCGCTTGGGCTCAACACCAACGGTACGCTCGCGCTCGATAAGGAATTGCGGCCCATGGGCGCGTTGACCGCTGATATCGTTGGCTATGGCGATGTCATCGATGCGCTGATCATGAGCGACGTGATTCCGCTTGGCGATGCTTTCATGGCCAAGGTCGCCTTCAATGTCATGGCGGAGAAGCCGGTCGATGGCGGGCCGCCTATATTGCGGCGCGTGCCGTTGACCGCGCAAGGCGGCGACCTTTTCATCGGCCCGGTGCAGTTCGCGAAATTGCCTCCGCTCGACATTCCCCAATAAGCACGGTCACAACTCTGCCGCTCGACGTGACCTGCCGTTCCGGCTAAATAGCCGAGGTGGCAATCGTTCAACGCGCGTTCTGGCGCCGATTCTTTAGCTTGGCCGATTGGTGCCGACGCGGCGCTGCGTTTCTGCGTGGCGCGAAATCTAGCGATGCTACCATCCCCTCCGTCTTCGTGCCGGCCGCGCAACCCCGGCGATTTGCCGCGTTTGGTTTGCCGACGCGACGCCTCATCCAGCGCAGCGGTTTGCTCCCCTGGCTGGCTTATTGGCGCCGCCTCACCGCCCCAATTTGGGTCTATGTGTGGCACGACATTCGCTACCTCCTCGCCGCGATCTGGCCGGCCGAATGGCGCTACCGGGCCATCACGATCGCGGTCGGTACGTTGGCGGTCGTCACGATGGCCTATTCGATTCTTTGGGCGATCACCGCGGGCATGCTCGAAACGCGGTTCCGTGAGACCGTAAGGGACTACGCCAATGCGCACGTCGCGATCAGCCACGGCGAGATCCGCCGATTCGGCTATCCGGGCGCGCTGCGGCTCGAGGTTCTTGACCCGACCTATGCCTATAGCTGGGTCCGCAGCGACGGCTCGCACGCGACCCTCACCTGGTCCGATGCCCGCATGGAAGTACGCGCGAGCCCGTTCCGCCCAAGCGTCCTTCAATTCGACTGGCCTAAAAAGGCAGTGATCGAAGCCACCAGCGCCGATGGCACGGCCGCACCGACCGTTCGCCTGCAAGCCGAGACGGCGCGCGTCGACGTCCTTCTCGGCGATGGTCGCGCCATGCCGATCATGGCCGAGCTCAGCCACGTCATGGCGGTCGAAGGGGCTGACGGAAGCGAAACCCAGCTTCTCGAGCGTTTCGATTTCACAGGCGACTACGGCAATGGCTTAGACGAACCTTCGGCCGATTGGCGTTTCAAAGCCACTGGCCTGAGCGGTGTCGATCTCGAGAACGGCAAATTGCAGGCTCGCGATGCGCTTGATCAAGGCCGCATCGACCGCGTGAGCGGCACGATCAACGTGTTCGGCCCCTTGCCCGAGCCCTCGTCAAACGGCTCGATGCGCGCCTGGCGCGATGCCGAGGGTCGCGTCGATATTCGCGAGGGCCGGCTCGAAACGCCAAAACTCGATGCCGCGTTTGCCGGCACGTTCGCGCTCGATGATCAAATGCGCCCTGTCTCGCGCATCGACACGACGATCAACGGCCTCGGCAAGGCGGTCGAGGGCGGTCAATTCGGCTCGCTCGGCGAGAAGGGCGAAGGCGAAAGCCTGCTCGTCGTTCTGCTCGGCCTCCTCTCAGGCCAGGAGGATCCGAACGGGCCGGTAGAACTCAAATTCGAGACCAGAGACGGGCGCGCTTATCTCGGCTCGGTGTTGGGCTCCATCCGCATCGGCAAGGTCGGGCCGATCGATTTCGAGGCCGCCGACGGCCCGCTCGTGCCGTTCAGTTTCAGATTCAAGGAATAAACTACGCTTGCTTCGCCTCGATGATCGAGCGACGCACGGCGCGCGTGCGCGTGAACAGCGCCTCAAGCTTGTCGCCCTCGCCCCAGCGGATCGCGCGTTGCAACGCGGTCAAATCCTCGGTGAAGCGGCCGAGCATTTCGAGCACCGCGTCCTTGTTGTTCAAGAACACATCGCGCCACATCACCGGATCAGACGCCGCGATGCGCGTGAAATCGCGAAAGCCGCTTGCCGAATAGCGAATCACTTCGCTCTTGGTTGCGGTCTCCAAATCGTCGACCGTGCCCACGATGGTGTAGGCGATCAAATGCGGCAAATGCGACGTAATGGCGAGCACGCGATCATGATGATCGACATCCATGATCTCGACCATCGAACCCGCTCTCTGCCAAAAGGCCTGAATTTTTTGTAATGCCTCGGGTGCCGTGCTTTCGACCGGCGTCAGAATGCACCAGCGGCCTTGGAACAATTCGGCGAAACCGGCTTCGGGCCCGGAATGCTCGGTGCCCGCGATCGGATGGCCCGGCACAAAAGAAACGCCTTTCGGTAGATGCGGCGCGACATCATTCACCACGGTGCGCTTGACCGAGCCGACATCGGTAACGATTGCGCCGGGCTTCAGGCCGGGCGCCATCGCTTTTGCGATCTCGGCATAGGCGCCAACCGGCGTGCCGAGCACGATCAGATCGGCACCCTTTACGGCTTCCGCCGGATCGTGCGTCGTTTCATCGACAATGCCGAGGTTCCGCGCGGTCTCCAACGTCTTTGCGCTGCGCGCGCAGGCCACGATCGTGGTCGCCAGTTTATCGCGGCGCAAAATCCGTGCGATCGAGGAGTTGATCAGGCCGATACCGATCAGCGCGACCCGCTCAAAATGAGGTGTCTCGTTCATGATGCCGACATCAGCTCCTCAAGGGCGTCCGCCACCGCCTCCATCTCATGATCGAGACCGATCGTGATACGCAGGCAGTGCGGCAGGCCGTAATTCGTCACATTGCGAACGATGATACCGCGCGCGTTGAGGAACGCCTCCGCGGCCTTGGCATTGTGTTTCGCATCATCGGGGAAATGCACCAACACAAAATTGGCGACGCTTGGCGTAACCTTAAGCCCGCGCTGGTGCAACATGTCGGTCAGGCGTGCCAACCAGCGGCTATTATGGTCGCGCGCACGCGCCACATGCGCCTGATCGCGCGCCGCTTCGATCCCAGCGAATTGCGCCGGTGACGCCACATTGAAGGGCCCACGGATTCGGTGCAGCACGTCGGCGACCGAGGCCGGGCAATAAGCCCAACCCAATCGCAAGCCCGCGAGCCCATAGATTTTGGAAAAGGTGCGCGTCATCACCACGTTCTCGCCGCCATCAACCAGCTCGACGCCGGCGCTATAATCCGCCGCCGTGACAAACTCGGCATAGGCCGCGTCAATCACCAAGAGCACGCCCGCCGGCAGGCCGGCGCGCAAGCGCTTCAATTCGGCGCCGGACACATAAGTGCCGGTCGGGTTGTTTGGGTTGGCTATAAAGACGATACGGGTGCGCGGCGTCACGCGCGCGAGGATCGCATCGATATCGGCGGTAAGGTCGCGTTCGGGCACCACGACGGGCGTCGCGCCCACGGCGCGGGTCGCGATCGGATAGACCAAAAAACCGTGCGCGGTGAACAACACCTCATCGCCCGGCCCGGCATAGCCGCGCGCGAGCAATTGCAAGAGTTCATCCGAACCTGCGCCGCACACGATGCGCGCGGGGTCGAGCCCGTGCACCGCGCCGATCGCCTCGGTCAAGGCGCTGGAGCCGCCATCGGGGTAGCGATAGAGCTGACCCTCGAGAGCGCTATAGGCCGCAAGGGCGCGCGGGCTCGGGCCCAGCGCCGATTCGTTCGACGATAATTTGATCGCCTTCTCGCGACCTTCGATACGCGATCGCCCACCGACATAGGGCGAGATGTCGAGAATGCCGGGACGCGGCACAAGCGCGGACGCCATGAGGAAAGCCTTTGCCGATGGAGGCTGGGTCTTACCCTATGACGAGGCGGACGACAACCCGCCCCCAGCGGCCGGCTTTGGATAAGAACCAAGCACCACCAAGCGCTTCAGCGAACTACCGAGCAGACCCTCGAATTGGGCAAGGCGGGCATCGCCATCGTCGAAGAATCCGCTGAGCTCGATCAGGTTCCAGCGCAGGCTCTGGTCGGTCGCCGACTGCCAGCCCACCGCACCAGTCAGCTCAATGCCAACCTGGGTGAGCGCCGCGCGCACCCGATTGCGGCTCGTTTGATCGAGGATCTCAAGCGCCACCAAGGCCAAGTCATCGCCGGTCGGCTCAGGGGGCGCATTAGCGATGGCAAGGGCGGAGAGGCCCGGCGAACCATCAAGGGGGGTCCGCACCCAGGGCAGCCGCGCCACGATCCTTGGCCGGTGATCGCCCGATGTTGCCAAGGTGACCCACCAGGGCTCCTTCCGCACCTCGCCCGGCGGCTCGTCGGCCGGCACCGGCAAAACGCCGATCGAGGCCTTGCGATCGCGCACATTGCGCAGCACGCCAGCCTCGGTCCGCGCGGGCCTGAGCGTCGTTTCGACACCAAAATAGGCCCGCGCCATGGCCAAATAGCTTTCGCCTTCGACCCTCGGTTCGGGTTCGAAGACCGAGACCAGATAGGGCGTTTCGAGCCGGAGCGTGGCCGAGATGATTTCACGCCAAATGCGCGCCACGACCGCCCGGGGGAACGTGCCTTCGCGCGCCAATAGACGACGCAACACCTGCCCCTCGCGGCCCGGACGCAAAAAGACCGGCGCCGCGCCCTCGGAACGTTTTAGTTCGCCGACGGCGAGGGCGATTTGGGCACGCCGATCCAGCAGATCGAGGAGTTGATCGTCGATCCGGTCGATCTCGCGTCTGAACTCGTCGAGGGTTT
Organism: Rhizobium sp. Q54; assembly: GCA_945902735.1. Classification (GTDB taxonomy): domain Bacteria; phylum Pseudomonadota; class Alphaproteobacteria; order UBA828; family UBA828; genus SHWC01. The sequence goes on from CAMDNF010000063.1 coordinate 14,617, forward strand.
TACCAGACATAGTGACCGGTGGCTGATGAGGAGGGCTTTGGTAGAACAAGCCCCAAACTTTTGCAAAGGAAACATGGGGATTGTCCCTGCCGGGGCGCGGTCCTATTTATACGCCTCTTTGATTGACGCCTGCGGCGTCTCAATCACCAACGGGCCGAGAGGATGAACGCGAACCAAACCAGCCAGGCCGAACCGCCGGCGATTGCCTCGCTCCACGGCCATAAGGTCGAGCTTGGGCGCGATGTGCCGCTTGAACTCGATTCGGGCCAAAAGCTTGGGCCGTTCACCTGCGCCTATCAGACCTATGGCCAATTGAACGCCGACAAATCGAACGCGGTTTTGGTGTGCCACGCCCTAACGGGTGACCAATTCGTGATCGGTCAAAATCCGTTTACCGGGCGCGAAGGCTGGTGGCCGCTGATGGTCGGACCCGGCCTGCCACTCGACACCGAGCGCTATTTCATCATCTGCGCGAACGTGCTCGGCGGTTGCATGGGCACGGTCGGCCCGCAAGATCTCGACCCTAAGACCGGCCAACCCTATGGCTTGAGCTTTCCGTTCATCACCATCGGCGACATGGTGAAGGCGCAGGCCATGCTGATCGATCATCTCGGCATCGATCAATTGTTCTGCGTCATTGGCGGCTCGATGGGTGGCATGCAGGTGCTGCAATGGGCGGTCAGCTTCCCCGAGCGCGTGTTTGCCGCGGTGTCGATCGCCTGCGCGACCTATCACACCGCGCAAAACATCGCGTTTCACGAAGTGGGCCGACAGGCGATTTTCGCCGACCCGGATTGGCGCAATGGCAGCTATTTGGCCGAGAACACCAAGCCGCGTCGCGGCCTGGCGGTCGCGCGCATGGCCGCGCATATCACTTATCTCTCGGAGGCGGCGCTGCACGAGAAATTCGGCCGGCGGCTGCAAAATCGCGACCAGCTCATATACGATTTGCAGGATCTCTTCGCGGTCGAAAGTTATTTGCGCCACCAGGGCGAAGCGTTCGTCGAGCGCTTCGACGCCAATTCCTATGTCTACATCACGCGCGCCATGGATTATTTCGATCTCGCCGCGCGCCATGACGGCAAACTTTCGGAAGTGTTCAAAGGCACCAAGACGCGCTTCTGCGTGATCTCATTCACCGGCGATTGGCTCTACCCGACCAGCGATAACCGCGAAATCGTGCGCGCGTTGAACGCCGTCGCGGCCAATGTCAGCTTCGTCGAAGTCAAAAGCGACAAGGGTCATGACGCGTTTCTGTTGAACGAACCGGTGATGTTCGAAACGCTGCGCGGCTTTCTCAATGGCGCGGCGCGCCGGCGCGGGCTGATCGCCTGATGAACGCCAAACGTAACCCCGGCCCCTCGCACGCGATTCGAGCCGATCAGCGCCTGATCGCTGGCATGGTCAAGCCGGGCTCGCGCGTGCTCGATGTCGGCTGCGGCAGCGGCGAGCTCTTGGAGCTTTTAACCCGCGAGAAAAATGTCGATGGGCGCGGCATTGAGATCGAGCAGGATCGCGTCAACGCCGCCGTGGCGCGCGGCCTTTCGGTCATTCATGGCGACGCCGAGGCCGATTTGATCGACTACCCCGATGGCGCGTTCGACTATGTCATCCTCGGTCAGACCCTGCCCGAGGTGCGCAACCCGCGCGACGTGTTGACCGAATTATTGCGCATCGGCCAGCACGCCATCGTCTCGATTCCGAATTTCGGCCATTGGCGCCATCGCTTGCATTTGCTGCTGACCGGCGAGGTGCCGAGCGTCGGGTTCGTCAATGCGCGCTGGTACACCAACCCCAATATTCATCCCTGCACGATCAGGGATTTCGTCGATCTCTGCGAAGAAATCGGCGTCGCGGTCGAGCGTTCGGTGCTGCTTGGGCAACGCGGCCGCGCCTCGCGCTTCCTCGGCTCGGGCTGGATCGCCAATCTGTTCGGCGAACAGGCGATCTTTCTGTTAAGCCGAAGGCGCTAGCCCGTCTTATTCATGACGAGGGTGATTTTGGGTTGGCGGATGTGGCGTAGGCCGCTGATCGCGTGCATGATTCTGATGCTAACACAGGATCACCGACGCGACCACGGAGCGCCACACCCGCCATGAACGACGATAGCCTTCTG
>CAMDNF010000064.1:0-16638 GCA_945902735.1 Rhizobium sp. Q54
CGCCGCCTCGACGGTCACAACCAGTTGCCAAAGGTGATCCAAGGTGTGAAGTTCACCGATGGGATCGAAGTCATCGGCAATTCTGCCGTGCCTCAAGCCCAAGCCGCCGCCTGATCCGTCAGGCCGTCACCAAGATTCGGCAATAGCTCAATTCAAAGCAGGCCGAGCGTCCTTAATTCGGCGATCAAGGCCGGCGGCATCGCGCCCAGCTCGGCGCGGGCCCGCTCGGCCAGGTCGGGCGGCGCGTCGCTCGCGGCAAAATAGCGCCAGCCTTGATGCGGCCGGCGTGATTGCGGCAAGACCTCGACCACCTTGGGGTCTATGACCAGCGCGCAAGCGGCATCGCCCTCTTCATCCACCACCGGCTCGATCGCCTTGATGCGCTGGCGGCACAGCACCTGATGGCGAATGATCCAATAGAGCGATCCGCCATCTAAAATCTCATCGGCCTGCTTCGGCGTGAAGCGCGTAATGTGCTGGAGCTTCGGCCGCCTTTGCCCGCTGGCCCGCAGATCAGCCAGTCGTTGCTTCTGCCAGTTGCGCAGATCGGCGACGCTATCGCAGCCGACCGCAACCTTGATCAAATGAAGTGTCATGGTCAGGTCTGCCAGCTCGATTTGCGTTTTTCAAGAAAGGCCGACATCCCCTCGCGCGCCTCGGCGGAGACCCGCACGCGCGCGATCCGGCGCGCGGTTTCCGCCGCGAGACCAACCTCGATCGGCCGGTCCCGCACCGCGTCGATCAGGCTCTTGATCTCGGCCTGGGCTTGCGGCCCCCCTTGCAACAATTGTTTGACCAGCGCATCGCCCCGCACCTGGAGCGCCTCGTCGGGCACGACATCATGCACGAGGCCGATCCGCTCCGCCTCGGCCGCATCGAAGCGCTCGCCAGTCAGAAAATAACGGCTGGCGCGCCGCGCGCCGATCGCATTGATGACAAACGGGCTGATCACCGAGGGGATCAAACCAAGCCGCACTTCCGCGATCGAAAATGTCGCGTTTTCGGCCGCGATCGCAATGTCGCAGGCTGACATCAGCCCGACCCCGCCCGCGATGGCCGCGCCCTGGACAAGCGCGATCGTCGGCTTCGGCAACGCGTGGAGGAGATGAAGCATTTCGGCCAGCGCCTCGGCATCGGCGAAGTTTTCCGCTTCGCTATAGCCCGCCATGCCGCGCATATAATTGAGATCGGCGCCGGCGCAAAAGCTTTTGCCCCGTGCGGCCAAAATAACCACGCGGACATCATCATCATCGGCCAGCAATTTGAGCTCACGCGTCAACGCTGCGATCAAGGCGCCATTGAACGCATTATGGATCTCCGGCCGATTAAGCGTGATCGTCGCGGTCTCGCCATGCTGGGTGAGCAGAAGCAAATCGTCAGACATCGCCATCTACATCCTAAAAACGCCGAAGCGCGTGCGCCGCACGGGGGCGTTCCCGGCCGCATCGAGGGCCAAACCAAGCACGCCCCGCGTATCGGCCGGATCGATCACCCCATCATCCCACAGGCGCGCCGAGGCGAAATAAGGATGCCCCTGTTTGTCATATTGCGCGAGCACCGGCGCCTTGAAGGTGGCCTCCTCGGCCTCGGGCCAATTGCCGCCATCGCCCTCGATACGGTCGCGCTTGACACGCGCGAGCACACTCGCCGCCTGCTCGCCACCCATGACCGAAATCCGCGCGTTCGGCCACATCCAGAGGAAACGCGGGCTATAAGCGCGTCCACACATGCCGTAATTGCCGGCGCCGAACGAGCCGCCGATGATGACGGTGAATTTCGGCACTTCCGCCGCGGCCACAGCCATGACGAGTTTGGCGCCATCCTTGGCGATGCCGCCCGCTTCATAGCGCTTGCCAACCATGAATCCGACGATGTTTTGCAAAAACACCAGCGGTATGCCGCGCTGGCAACAGAGCTCGATGAAATGCGTGCCCTTCAGCGCGGATTCTGAAAACAAGATTCCATTATTGGCCAGTATGCCGACCAAATGCCCTTCGATCTCGGCAAAGCCGGTGACCAACGTCGTGCCATAGCGCGCCTTGAACTCATCGAACCCGCTGCCATCGACTATGCGCGCGATCACTTCGCGCGGATTATAGATTTTCCGCAGGCTCGTCGGCACGATGCCGTAGATCTCTTTCGGGTCATAGGCAGGCAGCGCGGCGGTTCTGGCCTGTGCTTTGCGCGGCGCACTGCTGAGGCGCGCCATGATCCGGCGCGCGCGGTCGATGGCGTCCTGGTCATTCTCGGCCAAATGGTCGGCAACGCCCGAGATGCGGGTATGCACATCCGCGCCGCCAAGTTCTTCGGCCGTTACCACCTCACCCGTCGCCGCCTTCACCAGCGGCGGGCCACCCAAGAAGATCGTGCCTTGGTTTTTCACGATGATGGTCTCGTCCGACATGGCCGGCACATAGGCGCCGCCTGCCGTGCACGAGCCCATGACCAACGCCACTTGCGGAATGCCGGCGGCCGACATGCGGGCCTGGTTATAAAAAATGCGTCCGAAATGATCGCGGTCGGGAAACACCTCGTCCTGAAACGGCAGATTGGCGCCGCCGGAATCGACCAGATAGACGCACGGCAAATAGTTCTCGGCCGCGATCTCCTGGGCCCGCAAATGCTTCTTCACGGTAAGCGGAAAATAGGTGCCGCCCTTGACCGTGGCATCGTTCGCGATGATCACGCAGTGTCGGCCAGCGATTTGCCCAACGCCGGTAATGATGCCGGCCGCCGGCACCTCGCCATCATAGAGCCCATGGGCCGCCAGAGGCGAAAGCTCAAGAAAGCGCGAGCCCGGATCGATCAACGCCTCGACACGCTGCCGCGGCAAGAGTTTGCCGCGGCCGGTGTGGCGCTCGCGCGAGGCTTGGTCGCCGCCCAGCTTGATGGCGGCGAGCTTGGTATCAAGGTCGCCGACCAGCGCCGACATCGCCTTGGCGTTTTCCGCGAAGACCTCGGATTTGGTGTCGAGCGTCGAATTGATGGTGAGCATGATGGCCTGGATGCAATGGCCGGTCTAAATTAGCTGGCGGCCCCCCTCCTGCGAAGAGAATTCCCGATGGAGCCCTTGAATCTGGAGGCCTTGGAGGCCGCGGCGGCGATCGTACACCGGGTCATGGCGCCGACTCCGCATTATCCGTGGCCGCTGCTCTCCCAGCGGACGGGCTGCACGGTCTGGCTCAAGCACGAAAACGCGGCGCCGACTGGGGCCTTTAAGGTCCGTGGCGGCCTGGTCCACCTGGAGCGCCTGAAGCGTGACCGAGCGGGCCTGAAGGGGGTCGTCGCGGCCACGCGCGGCAATCACGGCCAAAGCGTCGCCTTTGCCGCCGCGCGCCTTGGCCTCGAGGCCCGGATCGTCGTGCCCCATGGCAATTCGCCCGACAAAAACCGGGCCATGCGCGCGCTGGGTGCCGCGCTCGTCGAGCACGGTCATGATTTTCAAGCCGCGCTCGAAGAAGCGGAGCGTTTGGCGGGCGATGACAACATCGCCTTTGTTCGCTCCTTCCACCCTGACCTTGTGGCCGGCGTCGCGAGTTACGCCTTGGAGCTATTCCGCGCCGCGCCTGGCCTCGACGCGGTCTATGTGCCGATCGGTTTGGGCTCGGGTATTTGCGGCGTGATCGCGGCGCGCGATGCGCTCGGCCTCAAAACGGAAGTGATCGGCGTGGTAAGCGAGGGCGCCCCGACCTACGCGCTTTCATTCGAGGCAGGCAAAGCGGTCTCGACCAACCGTGCCGATACCATGGCCGATGGTCTCGCCTGTCGCGTGCCGGTGCCGGAAGCGCTGACGCTAATCAAGCGCGGCGCGAGCCATGTGGTGACGGTTAGCGACGCGGCCATTCTCGAGGCGATCGGAATCTTGTTCAGCGATACGCATCAAATCGCCGAGGGCGCCGCCGCGGCGCCCCTTGCCGCACTGCTTCAAGAGCGCGGTCGCATGGCGGGGAAGACCGTCGGCTTGATTATCTCCGGCGGCAATATCGACGCCGATCTCTATCGCCAGGCTCTCGCCACGCTGGATTAGCCGAGTTCGGCAATCAGCCGTCGCATAATGGCCCCAGCGCCCTCATCGGTCGTGCGCGCGACGCTTTGGCCGACCAACATCTGCGCAAGATCGGCCCGCTTTTGGGCGGCGGCGGCCTGCATAAAGGGTTGGGTAAGTGCACCCATGACCGGATAGGCCGGGAGCGACGCTTCGTGCGCGCTCATCTCGGTGACATAGCGGTTCCGGATCATGCGCGCATAGCGCCCACTATAGACCCGCGCGATTGTGGTTGGTTTGTCCGCCGCGTCGAGGACGGTCGCGCGGTAGACCGGGTTGACGGCGCTGTTCTCCGGGCAACCGAGAAACGCCGTGCCGATTTGCGCCGCCGAGGCCCCGAGCCCGAGCGCGGCGCGAATGCCGCGACCGTCCATGATGCCGCCCGCCGCGATCACCGGCACGCGCACCGCGCCCGCGATCGCCGGTAAAAGCGCCATAAGCCCGATCAGACTATCCTCGAACGGGCCGATGAACGTGCCGCGATGACCGCCCGCCTCACCACCTTGCGCGACGATGGCATCAACGCCAACCTCTTCGAGCGCGCGGGCCTCGGCGACATTGGTCGCGGTGCCGATGGTCATCGCGCCACTCGCGCGCACCCGACGCATCGCATCGACCGGCAACAGGTTGAAGGTGAAACTCACCACCGGTGGTTTCTCATCGAGCACCGCCGAAAGCTGGTCATCAAAACAATAGGGTGGCTTGACCGGTGGCGCCGGCACCTCATCAAGCCCGACCTCGCGATAATAGGGTTCGAGCAAGCGCCGCACGGTCTCGATCTTGGCGGCGTCCACGATCACCGGGAGCGGCGCAAATAAATTGACGGCGAAAAGCCGATTGGTCTTGGCACGCACATCGCGAATGGCCGTCGTGATGGCATCTGGCGCGAGCCGCGCGGCACCGATGCTACCAAGCCCGCCCTCATTGGAAACCGCGGCGACCAAAGCGGGCGTCGAGGCGTTCGCCATCGGCGCCAAGATAATCGGGTGATTGAGTTCAAGCCGGCTGAGCAGTCGCTCTTTAGCGGGCATCTCTACCAGCCTCCGGTCTCCAACCAGCGCTCGATCTGGTCGAGCCGGTCGGAGCCCCAAAACGGCTCGCCATCGACAAAAACGAAGGGCGAGCCGAATACGCCGCGCGCAATGCCGGCATCGACCTCGCTCTTGAGGCGCGCCTTGACGGCCGGGTCCTGCAAGGCCGCCGAAACCGCCGCGCGATCGAGGCCGAGCGACGCGGCGATTTCGATCGCGTGTTCAGCTGGCTCGATTGGTTTGTCGTCAACGAAATAGCGCCGATAGATCGCGCTCGCAAACTGTTTAGCCAAATCGGGGCGTGTATCGGCAAGCCAATAGAAGATGCGACAGGCGGACAGCGAAGAGGTTGGAAATGCGCTCGGCAACCGAAACGGAACGCCGAGCAGACGCGCCGAGCGCATCATGTCGTGTTTCGAGTATTCACCCTTCATCGGATAGTCGAGCAAGGGCGCGGTGCCGACGATCTTGAAGGTCGCGCCGAGCAAGAAGGGCCGCCAAATCACGGCGCGCCCGTGTCGCTTGCCGACCTCATCGATCCGTTCGCTGGCGAGATAGCCAAAAGGCGAGGAGAAGTCGAAATAAAACTCGATCGGCGCGGCCATGATTGGGGTCTCCTCAGCCGGTTCTATGAAAAACCATGCGGCCCTTGCTCCGCCCGATCAACATCCATCCGTGCATGGCCGCCATGCATGTTATTCGGCCATCAAGGCTTTGGCCTCTTCTTCCTCAAGAAAAACATGCGCCAAATGGCAGCCGCCTTTGCTGGCCATCAACAAATAACGCGATGGCACGGCGTAATAGAGCTGCACAGCCTCCGCCTCGCCGTTGAACTGCTCCCACCCAAAGCGCCGAAGCAACGCCTCAAGCCCTGCCTTTTCGCTAACCGCCCATAGCAGCTCGACGCGCACGCCCCGCCCGACCGAGGTATAGCCGATGACGGTCGAAGCCCGCGCGCAATTGAACGACCTCGCCGCATTAGCCGGAACAGGCTGCACGAGACCCGCCAGAATGACGAGTCCGGCCAGGATCAAGACAACGGAACGCATGAATTTCCTCGCTCTTTCGGATTCCCAGCTGAGATATGGGCGAGATTTCGTGGCGCGACCACTCCGGGAATCGTGGCTGTCGATCGCTTTATCGTGCCGACCATCGGCTTCAAGAGGCTCTAAACCTTGAGGATCACGGGGCCGCTTAGCGAATCGGCATCACCGCCCTTCCGATTCTCGGTGGGTTGCACCATGGGTATTCTCGAAGATAGTTTTCCGTAGCGTCAAAGGGGGAATCAATGAAAGCGCTTCGCTTCCATGCCAAGCAAGACTTGAGGATCGAGAATTTGAAGGAGCCCGGCGAGCCTGGCCCGGGGCAAGTGCGTGTCCGCAATCGGTATTGCGGGATTTGCGGGACCGATGTGCATGAATACACCGACGGGCCCGTGTTCGTGTGTACCGCGCCGCACCCGTTCACCAAGGCTCATGGCCCGCAGATCCTCGGCCATGAATTTGCCGGCACGGTCGATGCCATCGGCGACGGGGTGACCAGCGTCGCAGTCGGCAACCGGGTCTCCGTCCAGCCACTCCTCATGCCGCGGACCGGCGAGTACTACGCCGATCGCGGCCTGCATCATCTGAGCAGCCAGATCGCGTTGGTCGGCTTATCTTGGGCGTGGGGCGGGCTGGCTGAGAAGTCGATCGTGAATGAATATAACGTGGCCAAGGTGCCCGATAATGTGAGCGACGAGGAAGCGGCAATGGTCGAGCCGGCCGCGGTCGCCCTTTACTCAGTCGATCGGGGCGGCGTTAAGGCAGGAGACAGCGTGCTCGTGACCGGCGCGGGGCCGATTGGGCTGCTCGCGCTCTTGGCCGCGCGCGCGTCGGGGGCAGCGACCCTGTTCGTCTCCGACATCAACGACGCGCGCCTGAAGGGAGCCGCGGCCGCCGTACCGGGCGTCATCACCATCAATCCGAAGCGCGAAAATGTCGGCGACGTGGTGCGCGACCATAGCGAGGGCAAAGTAGGCTGCGAAGTGGCGCTTGAGTGCGTTGGCAACGAGGCTGCGCTGAAGGCATGCGTTGATGCGGTCCGCAAGCGCGGCGTGGTGGTGCAGACCGGCCTTCATGCTGGCGATAGCGCTATCAATTGGTTCGGCGTTAGTTTTAAGGAAGTCGAGTTGCGGGGTAGCTTCGCCTATCCGACCTGGTATTGGCCGAAGGTCATGAGCCTAATCGCCAGCGGTGCGTTGCCGGTCAGGAAGGCGCTCACCAACAAGATCTCACTCGACACCGCGCTGAAAGATGGGTTCCAAGCGCTGCTCGATCCGGCCGGCACCCAGATCAAGATTTTGATCGACCTCGAACGGTGACGGCGCGACCTACGCGCCTTTAACTGGACGGCCGTGCTAAATCCGCGTTCATCGAGCGCCTCAGTCCGCCGCGATCTGACGCGCGATCACGATGCGCTGCACGTCGCTAGTGCCCTCATAGATCTGGCACACCCGCATATCGCGATAAAAACGCTCGACGGGAAAATCATTGAGATAGCCATAGCCACCAAAGGTCTGCACCGCGGCGGAGCACACCCGCTCGGCCATCTCTGAGGCGAATAGCTTAGCCATCGAGGCCTCTTTCAAACACGGCAGACCGGCATCGCGCAACCGCGCGGCATAGTGCAGAAGCTGGCGCGCCGCCTCGATCTCGGTCGCCATGTCGGCCAAACGAAACGCAACCGCTTGATGCTCGATGATCGGCTTGCCAAAGGTCTTGCGCTCTTTCGCATAGGCAAGCGCCGCCTCATAGGCCGCGCGGGCGACACCTAAGGACTGCGCCGCAATTCCGATGCGCCCGCCTTCGAGATTGGAGAGCGCGATCTTGTAGCCCTCGCCAGGTTGCCCGATCAATAAATCCGGCGTCAGCGTCAAATCTTCGAACACGATCTGGCAGGTGTCGGAGGCCCGCTGTCCGAGCTTGTCCTCTTTGCGGGCGACCTTGTAGCCCGGCGCATCGGTCGGCACGATGAACGCGCTAATCCCTTTCTTACCCGCCGCCGGGTCGGTGACCGCGAAAACGATGGCGACCTCCGCCTCGCTGCCCGATGAGATGAATTGTTTGGTGCCGTTCAACACATAGTGATTGCCATCGAGCACGGCGCGGGCTCGCAAATCGGACGCATCGGAACCCGCCTGCGGCTCCGTCAGGCAGAAACAACCGAGTTTGTCGCCGCGCGCGAGCGGCTTCAAATAGGTCTCTTTCTGCGCCGGCGTGCCGTATTTGTGCAAGATGGCGCAGACCAGCGAATTGTTGACGCTCATGATGGTCGAGGTCGACACATCGCCCCACGCCACCTCCTCGACCGCCAGCGCATAAGTCACGTGATCGACGCCCGCACCACCTTCGGCCTCGGGGATCATCATGCCCATCAGGCCGAGCGCGCCGAGCCGTTTGACCGCCTCGGCCGGAAAGCGTGCCGTACGATCCCATTCAGCGGCATAGGGCGCGAGCTCGTTGCGCGCGAAGTCGCGCGCCATATCGCGCACCATCAATTGTTCTTGGCTCAGGCTCGGATTCTCCACCGTGCTCATCACGCCCTCTGTGTTAGCCCAAAATCTCGTAATGGGCGTCGCGCGGCACCATGTCGCGCCCATTGATCGGCACCATATCCTGCGGGCAGGCCGAAAACACCACGATCACGTCTTGCTCGGCCTGGAGCGTTACGGAATCGCCGGGTTTCGCGAGCGTGGGCTCAAAGCGGACCGCGCCATCGGCGGCAATCGGAATGTTCATGAACAAATTGAGCGGCGCCGGCGTTGCCGGCGGCACCATCCCAAGACGCCCAAGCGCCAGGCGCAGATTGTCGGTGCAATTGGCGTGCGGGCCCTTGGCGCCGAGCTGCTCATAGCGATACCGATCGCAGGCCGCGATCAAGGTATCGTGCACGCCCGGCGAGGTGTCCTCGATGAGGCTCAAAATGGCGCGCCGATGATTGCTTAAGAGCCGGTCGCCCCGCCGGGGATTGACGCGCCCCATGCCAACGCGGCTATGCGCCATCGACATGAATTCGGCCGGGTCGTTTGCCATGAAGGCCCAGCAATCGACGACTTGCGTGCCATGGGTGTTGATCAGCCGAACGCACTGCCCTTTCGCAAGGCGGAGCGCCCGCCCCTCGCGCGCCGGAAGAATTTGCCGCGCAGGCTCACCCACCATGGAACCAACCGGACCGCGCCTGCCCTTAGTTGAGACGCTCGATGGCGACCGCCGTGGCCTCGCCGCCGCCGATGCAGAGCGTGCCGATGCCAAGCTTCAAATCGTACTTCTTGAGCGCGGCCAGGAGCGTCACCAGGATCCTGGCGCCCGAGGCGCCGATCGGATGGCCGAGCGCGCAGGCCCCGCCATGGACATTGACCTTTTCGTGCGGCAATTGGCAGTCACGCATCGCCGCCATGGTGACCACGGCAAACGCCTCATTGACCTCGAAGAGGTCGATCTTATCGGCGCTGGTATCGAGTTTCTTCAGAAGCTTTTGAATCGCGCCGACCGGCGCGGTGGTGAACCAAGCCGGCTCATGGGCATGGCTCGCATGGCCGAGAATCGCCGCCAAGGGCGTCAAGCCGCACCGCTCGGCCTCCGAACGGCGCATCAGCACAAGGGCCGCCGCGCCGTCCGAGATCGAGCTCGAATTCGCCGCGGTCACCGTGCCGTCCTTGGCGAAGGCAGGTTTCAATTGCGGGATTTTCTCGAGATTGGCCTTCAAGGGCTGCTCGTCTTGTTTGACCACAACGTCGCCCTTCCGGCCCTTGACCGTAACCGGCACGATCTCGCTTTCGAAACTGCCGTCCTTGATCGCGGTTTGCGCGCGCTTCAGCGATGTGATCGCGAATTGATCCTGCTGCTCGCGGGTGAACTGATATTTCTGCGCCGTGTTCTCGGCGAAGACGCCCATGAGTTTGCCCGTGTCATAGGCGTCTTCCAGGCCATCCAAAAACATGTGGTCGAGCACGCGGCCATGACCCATGCGATAGCCGCCCCGCGCGCGGTCGAGCAAATAGGGCGCGTTGGTCATGCTCTCCATGCCGCCGGCGACCATGACCCGGTTATTGCCGGACGCGATCATGTCGGCGGCAAACATCACCGCCTTCATGCCTGAGCCGCACATCTTGTTGATCGTGGTCGCTCCGACATCCTTGGGAATACCGGCCCCGATCGAGGCCTGGCGCGCCGGGGCCTGGCCTTGGCCCGCCGGCAGCACACACCCCATGATCACCTCGTCGATATCCTCGCCCTTGACCTTGGCGCGCTCAAGCGCGGCCCTGATCGCGACCGTGCCGAGCTCGGCCGCTTTGGCCTCCCCCAGGTCGCCCTGAAAGCCGCCCATGGGCGTGCGCGCGGCACCAACGATGACGATGGGATCTGACGTGCTCATGATTTTGCTCCTAACGAAACGGTGAGTGTGCTTATTCGATATCCGAGCCGGTCACAATGCCGATCTTGGTCCTGATCTCATGGGCGACGTCCAGCTGATCGAACGCCCCGGCCTCGATCGAGGCCAGGCTATGGATCGGCGCCTTACCCTGGCCGGAAAGCCGCGCCAAACGCGTCTGGCGCAGCGAACGCATCAACATCGTCATTAGATAAATTAGGTTGATGCTTTCCTGGAACGAGACCGCCTTGACCTCGCGATAAAGATTTTTGTTACCATCCTTGCGCCGCTTGACGCGGTGATAGGCGACCCAATCGGTGATCCCGCCACGCGCCGCGTCGGCCTCCGGGCCATCCATGAAGCGCGCGGTTTCGGTCTCGTCACGCACGATCCGAAGCCCTCGCGACAGCGGCTTCAACTCGCTGGCCCCGATATAGCGCTGGCCGACGATCTCAAAAACGCGCGCGATATTCTCCAAATTGCGCACCCAATCCGGCCCCCGCTCGCTTGGAATCAAATTGGCATAGACCGCGGTCTCGATGAACGCGCCACGCGTACGGACCGCCTCATTGCTCAACGCGGCAATATCGCCCGCGATAAAGCGATCCATCGCCCAACGCACCAACTCGCGTGTATAGCCCGCCATATAGACCGGGTGCGGTGCGGTCTGAAACGCGGCGGTCATAAAGGCGAAGAGGGATTCCGCCAGATCAAGCTCGGCCAAATGAATCTCGGCCTTCAACACATCGGCCAGATCCTCGCCCCGGGCAAGACCGGCCGGGTCCTCAGCCAATAGCGCACGGACCCCCTCGGGGTGCTGCAAGGCGTGATAGAGCGTGAACGCCTTTTTGTAAAAATAGGAGTCATCGAGCCGACGATAAAACTCCGTCTCGATCTCGCGCGTGTCCGGCTCGGGCGAGGCGGACGAAACGAGCTGTTCCATGATCGGCGGCGTGCGACGCGGCATGAGGAAATCCCTAAATGGTTTCTTCGAATAATTCGCGACCGATGAGCATGCGACGAATTTCGCTGGTGCCGGCGCCGATTTCATAGAGCTTGGCATCGCGCAACAGGCGGCCCGTCGCGAACTCGTTGATATAGCCATTGCCGCCCAGGCATTGGATCGCATCGAGCGCCGCCTCGGTCGCGCGCTCGGCCGCAAACAAGATCGCACCGGCCGCGGCCTTCCGGCTCGCATGACCCCGATCGCAGGCGCGCGCCACGGTATACACATAGGCCCGCGCGGCGTTGAGGTTGGTATACATGTCGGCGAGCTTGGCTTGAATCAGTTGAAAGCTGCCGATCGGCTGGCCAAATTGCTTGCGCTCATGGACATAGGGCAAGACCGCATCGAGGCAGGCCTGCATGATGCCAAGCGGCCCGGCCGCCAGCACGGCGCGTTCATAATCGAGCCCGCTCATCAGCACCGCGACGCCTCGGTTGAGTTCGCCCAATAAATTCTCGGCCGGCACCTCGCAATCCACGAACACGAGCTCGCAGGTATTCGAGCCGCGCATGCCAAGCTTGTCGAGCTTCTGCGCGGTCGAAAAGCCTTTCATGCCCTTTTCGATCAAGAACGCGCTGATACCGCGGCTACCCGCCTCGGGGTCGGTCTTGGCATAGACCACGAGAACATCGGCGTCCGGCCCGTTGGTGATCCACATTTTGGTGCCATTGAGAACGAAGCGATCGCCCTTCCGTTCCGCGCGGGTCCGCATTGAAACGACGTCCGAGCCCGAACCGGATTCGCTCATCGCGAGCGCGCCGACATGCACCCCCGACATGAGTTTGGGAAGGTATTCTCGTCGTTGCATGTCATTGCCATTGCGCCGGATTTGGTTGACGCAAAGATTGGAGTGCGCGCCATAGGAGAGCCCGACCGAGGCCGAGGCGCGGCTGATCTCTTCCATCGCCACGCAATGCTCCAAATAGCCGAGCCCGGTGCCGCCCAAATTTTCCTCGACCGTAATACCGAGGAGACCCAGGGCCCCGAGCTTGGGCCATAGATCGCGCGGGAATTCATTGCTGCGGTCGATCTCCTCGGCGCGCGGCGCGATCTCCGCATCGGCGAAGGCGCCAACCGATTGGCGGATCATATTCGCGGTTTCGCCGAGGTCGAAATCCAGTGCGACGGCACGATTGCTGGTCATGCGCGATCAACCATCTCCCTGCGTCGGTCCAACATAGGTCATGAAGCTATCGCCGAACGGCGGATTAGACGAGGAACATCGTGGCAAGCCCCAGAAACGCAAGGAAGCCCACGACATCAGTCACCGTGGTCAAAAACACACCCGCCGAAGTCGCCGGGTCGATCTTGAGGCGCCATAGTACGAACGGAATGGCCAGGCCAAAAAAACCAGCCGAGATCAGATTGATGACCATCGCGGAACCAATCACGACCCCAAGCGGCAGATCCCAATACCAAAGACCCGCGACAGCCCCCACGATCACCGCGAACAGCACGCCATTGACAGCGCCGACCACCGTCTCTTTGAGCAAAACACGAACAAAATTGTCGCCCGAAAGGTCGCGTGTTGCCAAAGCGCGAACCGCGACCGCCATGATTTGGGTTCCGGCATTGCCACCCATCGAGGCAACGATCGGCATCAGCACCGCGAGACCGACCATTTGCTCGATCGAGGCGTCGAACTGATAGATCACCCAGGATGCCAAGATCGCCGTAAACAGATTGACCAAGAGCCAAGTGAAGCGACCACTCGAAGTCCGGATCGCATCGCGATAAATGTCGGTCCCCGACACGCCCGAGAATTTGAGCACATCTTCCGCAGCCTCGGCGCCAATGACCGCAACGACGTCGTCCGCCGTGATGACGCCGATCAACCGACCGTTTTCCGCGACGATAGGCGCCGCGACCAAATTATATTGCTCGAAAACCCGCGCCACTTCCTCTTGATCCGTGGTCGCCGGAATGACCTTGACGTCGGTTTCCATCAAATCGCGCAGCAAGCCCGTCCGCCGCGCCCGCAAGAGACGCGAAAGCGACACCACGCCCTGCACCCCGCCGCGCTCATCGACCACATAGATTTCGAAGAAGGTGTCGGGCAGCGCGCTCGCTTCCCGCATATGGTCGATTGCCTGGCCCGCTGTCCAATAGGCCGGTAGGCCCACCACCGCCCCCTGCATGAGACGGCCGGCGCTGTTTTCGGGGTATGACAGGCTTTGCTCAATGTCGGCGCGATCTTCGCTCGTCAGAGCTTGCAAAACCTCTTGCCGCTCGGGCTCGCCGAGCTCTTGCAACACGCTGACCGCGTCATCGCTATCGAGATCGGAGATTGCCGCCGCAATTTCGCCGGGCAAAAGACCTCGCATAACCTGCTCGCGCACACTCTCATCGAGATAAGCAAGAACTTCGCCTGTAAACTGCGAGCCAGCAGCATCGATCAGACGAAGCCTCTGGTGCCAGGTCAGCCGTCCGATCAAATCCGCAAGGTCGGAATCATGGAGCGGGCGAATAAGCTCGCGCACCCGTGCCTTATTGCCGTCGGCAAGAGCGCTCTCGACCGCTTTAACCAATGAGGTCGTCAGCCCGTAAAGGCTATCGGTCCGCGGCTCAACCGCTGGACCGGGCTTTGGCTCCGCGGGCAGTGGTTCTGACTGCGCCACGTGCGGCCTTTAGGCCGTGTGCCCGTGCGTGCTCGCGCCGGCGGTCGGCATGAGCCGGTGCTGAGCCTCCACGACCGCAATCGCGGTCATGTTCAAGATACTTCGCACCGTGGCCGACGACGTCATGACATGGGCCGGTTGATTGAGGCCGACCAGGAGCGGCCCGACATTGATGCCATTTGCCAACACTTTGACCATGTTATAGGCGATGTTCGCCGAGGTCAGATCCGGCAGCACCATAAGATTCGCCTGACCTGTCAAATTGGAATCCGGGAACAGGTCGTTCCGCACGCTCTCGCTCAGCGCGGTGTCGGCTTGCATTTCGCCTTCGGCCTCAAGATGCGGCGCACGCTCCTTGAGCAACGCGGTCGCCTCGCGCATTTTGACCGATGAGGGAAAATCATTACTGCCGAAATTCGAGCTCGACAGAAACGCGATCTTCGGCGTGATGCCAAAGCGTTCCATCTGGGCGGCCGCCATGATCGCGATTTGGCACAATTCTTCTTTAGTCGGGTTTTCCGTCACGTGCGTATCGGTGATGACGTAAACACCCTTTGAAAGGATCAGCATTTGAAGCGCCGCCCCGGCCGTGACTCCCGGCTTCAAACCGATCACATCGAGCACGTGCATCAATTCCGGTCGATAGAGGCTGATCGGCCCCGCAATCAAGGCATCGGCATCGCCAAGCTTTACCATCATCGCGCCAATGATGGTGCTGCGAGTCCGCAGTCTGATTTGCGAGGTCGACGGCGAGGCCCCGCTACGCCCCATCAGCCGCAAATATTCGCGCCAATAGGTTTCATATTTATCGTAGGCCGCCGGCTCGATGACCGTAACGTCCCGGCCTGGAACCAGTCGAAGCGATAGCTGCGCGATCTTCTCCGCGATCACGACGGCACGACCGATCAAGATCGGCTTCGCCATGCCTTCATCAAGCGCCTGCTGCGCCGCGCGCAACACCCGATCGTCTTCCCCCTCGGCATAGACGACGCGCTTTGGATCTTCGACCGCGCGGTCGAACACGCCGCGCATCATGTAGCCGGTGCGGAAGACGAATTGGGACAATTCCGCCGCATACGCTTTGAGATCTTTGATCGGCCGCTTGGCCACACCGCTTTTCATCGCGGCCCTGGCGACCGCCACCGGAATGGTCGAGATCAGACGGGGGTCGAAAGGCTTCGGGATGATGTAATCCGGCCCAAAGGTGAGCGACTGATCGCCATAGGCGGCCGCCACCACATCCGAGACTTCCGCCATGGTCAGATCGGCGATCGCGCGCACGCACGCGAGCTTCATGGGCGTGTTGATCTCTGTCGCGCCGCAATCCAGAGCGCCGCGAAAAATGAATGGAAAGCAGAGCACGTTATTGACCTGGTTCGGGTAATCGGACCGTCCGGTTGCGATGATGGCATCGGGGCGCGCCGCCCGCGCCTCCTCGGGCATGATCTCTGGGATGGGGTTCGCGAGCGCCAAAATAAGCGGCTTGTCGCCCATTGGCTTGATCATGTCGCCAGTCGCCGCGCCCGGGCCCGACACGCCGAGAAAAATATCGGCGCCCCGCAGGGCATCGGCCAGCGTGCGAGCATTGCTGTCGATCGCGTAGCGCTTCTTCTCCTCGCCGAGATTGGGGCGGCTTTTGAGCACAACACCCTCGCGGTCGCAGACCGTGATGTTGCCCTTCGTGATCCCAAGCTCGACCAAAAGATCGAGGCACGCGATCGCCGCCGCACCGGCACCCGAACAGACCAATTTTACTTTGTTCAGGTCCTTGCCGATGACCCGCAGGCCATTGAGCAACGCTGCCGCCACGCAGATGGCCGTGCCATGCTGGTCGTCGTGAAACACTGGGATGTTGAGGCGCGCTCTAAGTTTGCGCTCGATCTCGAAGCACTCGGGCGCCTTGATGTCTTCAAGATTGATCGCGCCAAAAGTCGGCGCCAGGCTGGCGATCGTATCGACCAGCTTGTCAATATCGGTCTCGTCGATTTCGATATCGAACACGTCGATATTCGCGAATTTCTTGAAGAGAACCGCCTTGCCTTCCATCACGGGCTTGGCCGCGAGCGCGCCGATCGCGCCCAGGCCCAACACCGCGGTGCCGTTCGAGATCACGGCGACCAAATTGGCCTTCGCGGTATAAATATAGACATCATCCGGGTTCTTGGCGATTTCCTCGCACGCCGCCGCGACACCGGGCGAATAGGCCAGCGACAAATCGTGCTGGTTGGCCATCGGCTTGGTCGGGTGAATGCCGAGTTTCCCGGGCTTGGGAAACCGATGATAGGCTAGCGCCCGTTCGCGCAGATCATCCACCATAATGATTCCCTTCGGACCAAAGCGTTTGCGCCAGTATAGCCGAGGCGGGTTAATTTGCTAACTAACCCGTCCTATTCACGACGATCACTGATTTTCGTACTGGAGCGGCGAGCGTTGCGATGACGACGCGGGTGGCCGTGGCGCTGGCGAGGGCGCTGGGCGGGGTCTGGAAAGTGCTGCGGTTGGAGGTTGCGGGAGGGGCTCGAGGGG
>CAMDNF010000065.1:0-16428 GCA_945902735.1 Rhizobium sp. Q54
TAAGCCGGTCTTCGTCCGCCGCCGCACGAAAGAAGAGATCGACGCGGCGCGCGCGGTCAGCCTTGATGACCTCGGCGATAAGCAGACCGATGAAGATCGCGCTCAGAAGCCTGAATGGTTGATCCTGGTCGGCGTGTGCACCCATCTTGGCTGTATTCCGCTCGGCTCCAAAAAGGGCGACCCGCGCGGCGATTTCGGCGGTTGGTTCTGCCCCTGCCATGGCTCGCACTACGATACGTCGGGGCGCATCCGCAAAGGACCCGCGCCCAAGAATCTCGAAGTGCCGGCCTATCAATTCGTTTCCGACACTCTCGTCAAGATCGGCTGAGGGAGGCCGGAACGATTATGAGCAGCCCGGTGCCGCGCAATAAGGTCGCCCAGTGGATTGAATACCGCCTGCCGGTATTCAGCTGGGTGAGCCATAATTTGACCGATTTTCCTGAGCCGAAGAACCTGAACTATTGGTGGAATTTCGGCTCGCTCGCCGGGATCATGCTGGTCTGGCAGATCGTCACCGGCATCGTGCTGGCAATGCATTACACGCCGCATGTCGACATGGCCTTCAATTCGGTCGAGCGCATCATGCGCGACGTGGAGTGGGGCTGGCTGATCCGCTATTCCCACATGAACGGCGCGTCGATGTTCTTCGCGGTGGTCTATATCCACATTTTCCGCGGGCTCTATTACGGCTCCTATAAGTCGCCGCGCGAGATTCTGTGGTGGTTCGGTATCGTGCTCTTGCTACTGATGATGGGCGCGGCGTTCACCGGCTATGTGCTGCCCTGGGGCCAGATGAGCTTCTGGGCCGCGACGGTGATCACCAATTTGTTTTCGGCGGTTCCGTGGATCGGCGGTGGCGTGGTCGAATGGCTGTGGGGCGGCTTCGGCGTCGACAACCCGTTGCTCAATCGCTTCTACGCTCTGCACTATCTCTTACCGTTCGTCATCGTCGGCGTGGTCGTGCTGCATATTTGGGCGCTGCATCACCGGCGCTCGAACAACCCGCTCGGCATCGACATCAAGAGCGAGAAGGACACCATTCCCTTCCATCCCTATTACACGGTCCGCGACATGTTCGGGATGGGCGCGATGTTGTTCGCGCTCTTCATCTTCATCTTCTTCATTCCGAACATGCTGGGCGAGACGATCAATTATGTGCCGGCGAACCCGATGCAAACGCCGCCGCATATCGTGCCGGAATGGTATTTCCTGCCCTATTACGCGATCCTCCGCGCGATTCCGGACAAGCTCGGCGGCGTGATCGCCATGCTGGTCTCGATCCTGGTGCTGTTCATTCTGCCCTGGCTCGATACCTCCAAGGTGCGCAGCGCGCGCTTCCGGCCGATCTACAAGCAATTGTTTTGGGTCTTCCTGGCCGATTGTTTCGTGCTCGGTTGGGTTGGCGCGCAGCCGGCCGAGGGCGTCAATATCGTCATCAGTCGAATCTGCACGGCCTATTATTTCGCGCACTTCTTCTTGATCATGCCGATCCTCGGCAAGCTCGAGCGGCCCCTGCCGCTGCCGGAGAGCATTCATGAGGCGGTCTTGAAAAAGCGCGGCCCCGCGCAAGCCGCCGCCGCGATGGAGAAGCACTGATGCGCCGCCTCATCGCCGCGGCTTCGGCCGCGCTCGTGCTTGGTCTCACCGGCCTCACCCCGGTGGCGTTCGCCGCGACTGAAAGCGCCGCGCTGCCGCACACCGAGTTCCCGCATGTCGGCGTGTTCGGCAAATATGACAAGCGAGCCTTGAAGCGCGGCCTTCAGGTCTATCGCGAGGTGTGCTCGGCCTGTCATGGGCTGAAGCACATCGCCTTCCGCAATTTGAGCGCGCTTGGCTTGAGCGACGACGAGATTAAGGCGATCGCCGAGACCTATCAGATTCAAGACGGCCCAAATGACGAGGGCGAGATGTTCGAGCGGGCCGGCCGGCCCTCCGATCATTTCCCGAGCCCGTTCGCTAATGAGAAGGCCGCGCGGGCGTCCAACAACGGCGCCTATCCGCCCGATCTGTCGCTCATCACCAAGGGGCGCGACGGGCATGAGGGTTATGTCTATGCCATCCTGACTGGCTATGAAGAGCCGCCGGCCGATTTCGCGCTCGGCGAGGGCATGAACTACAACAAATATTTCCCCGGCCATCAGATCGCCATGGCGCCACCCTTGAATGACGGCCAGGTGACCTATGAAGACGGCACCGAGGCGAAAATCGCCACCATGTCGCACGATGTGGTGACGTTCCTCGCCTGGGCGGCCGAGCCCGAGCTAGAAGAGCGCAAGGCGGTTGGCCTCAAAGTGCTCATCTTCATCGGGCTTTTGACCGCGGTGCTCTACGCCATCAATGTACGTATCTGGTCGCGCGTGACCTGAGCAAAATCCACATCGTTTGAGCGCTGAGGGGGCCATTCGGCCCCCTTAGTCGTTTTGGTGCGGCTTTCTGCTTGACCAGTGGGATATTTCCTGTTATAGTTTCCCATTGTCAGATCATGAGGAGGATGCGCCCGTGAATCAGGACTCCGCGGATCGCGATGTCGAGTTCGATCGTTCGTCGCCACATGAAATCGAAGGCGCCGATAGGGCTGGCATGATGCTTCGGGTGAAGAACCGGCTCAGGCGGCACGAGGGCTGGGTCAACCACATGTATCTCGACACCAAGGGCAACGTCACGGTCGGGGTCGGGTTTCTGCTCCCGCGATCTTCTGAGGTTGGGTTTTATTCTTGGCGCACCAAGGATAGGTCCAAGGGGAGCGTTCCACTTGCCTACGCCAAGGTTGAATGGAACACAGTGAACCGTCTGCCCTATGGACAGGGCATCAAGGCCTCCACGTTCGACAAAAAGACGACGATTGAGCTGTCGGACGCGACGATTGGCTCTGTGCTCACGAAGAAACTGGCGACGCTGCGCGACGATCTTCGCCGCGTGTTCGCCTTAGACTCCGAGGATGACGAGGGCAACATAATAGCGCGAGGAGTCGATTTTGACGAACTACCAACGACCGTCCAGGAGGCAATGCTGGACCTGGGCTGGAACGTCAAGGGATTTCAAGAAGCCAACGTATTTCCGAAAATGAAAATCGCGATCAAGAGGGGAGATTGGAGAACTGCGGCCGTGGAATCTCATCGAGCGACCCCGATTCCAGAAACACGCAATGCCGAAATTTACGAACTGATTGAGAGCGCGGGTCACAAACGATGATCCACAACAAGGGTATTGCTGCTCGCCTGGGATATCAGCGGGGCAGTCGTCTTTATCTTTTCTGACGTCTGCGCGCGATCAATAGCAATCGGTCACGGCTCGCCCATAGCTATAGCTCGATCTATCTTCAAAATAATCGAGGTCTCTCATCGTCAATGGGATCGGCAGTGCCTTTCGATCACGTTGGATCGTGTCCCAAGGAACCAGTTTAGCGCCGCGATAAAGGTAGCGCCGCTGGCGATTGTCCCACGCTTCGCTCGAGCTCACCTTGTCGGGCCAAACGCCGCCGAAACGTCCTTCGAAGCGGACCGTTCCAAAGGCGCCCTCATAGGCAAGGCGCGTGATTGGGCCTCTGTCTTCGCATGGCTCGAAGGGCACATTCTTGACGACCCAGTGATCCGCGACGCGGAGAGAGACCATGATATCCCGAACGGCGCCTCCATATCTTATGCCAGAAAAAACCGGGACGATTTTCAGCTCGACCGTGCTCGCCGGAAGCGTGCATTCAAAGCGCGTAATGTGAAGCGTGGATTCGCGATCAGTGGTTTTTTCTTGGACGTCCACGGGAATGTCCGGCCGATAATAGGCCCATACGGGCGAATAGAGCGCATGACCTTTCTCCGTCAGATCATGGGTGGAACCAGCCACCAGACCGATCAGTTTGTCGAGACGGCTGGTATCGAGATTACCGATGTCGAGACTGCCGATGTCGCGAATCTCGAAGAAATTCCCGCCGGGTACGCACGAGATCTGTAAGATTCCTACCTGATTATCCGCCCGCGCGGCGTGGCTCAGGGGTATGACCGCCAGCGCGATCAGCGCAAAGGCCACGCCGACAAACAAGGCCCGCATCCACGCCCCCTTTATCAGCCGCGTTTCAACACCCGCCCCGCCACGGCATCGAGTTTTTTGATCATCGTTTGGTCGCGCGCATCGGGCGCGGTGATCAACGCGTATTCGAGCGCGTGGTCGCAGCCTTGGCGGCACGCCTCGCGCCGGCGCGGCAGAGCTTCCGCCACCGCCTTCACCAGGCTCCGCGCTTTTTCGGCATTGGCCAGCAGCACCTTGATCACGGCCTCGACGGTGACGTGGTCGTGGTCGGGGTGCCAGCAATCGAAATCGGTCACCATGGCGATGGTCGCGTAGCAAAGCTCGGCCTCGCGCGCGAGCTTGGCTTCCGGCATGTTGGTCATGCCGATGACGGAGGCACCCCAGGAACGATAGAGTTCGGATTCGGCTTGCGTGGAGAATTGCGGACCTTCCATCACGATATAAGTGCCACCGCGCGCGAGCGTGAGTTCTGGCAGGGCCTTGGCCGCGCCCGCGATGGTGTCGCCGAGCCGGCCGCACACCGGATGCGCCATCGAAACATGCGCGACCAGGCCGGTGCCGAAAAAACTTTTCGCGCGCGCGAAGCTGCGATCGATGAATTGATCGATCAGCACGAAATCGCCCGGCTTAAGATTTTCCTTCAAAGACCCGACCGCGCTGACCGAGACGATATCGGTCACGCCGACGCGCTTCAGCACGTCGATATTGGCGCGGTAATTGATTTCGCTCGGCGGCACTTTGTGGCCACGGCCATGGCGCGGCAGGAAGGCGAGCTTCAAGCCGTCGAGCTCGCCGATCAGCACCGCGTCGGACGGTTTGCCGAACGGGCTCGAAACCTCGATCCACTCGGTATTGGTGAGGCCATCGATCTGGTAGAGCCCGCTGCCGCCGATAATGCCAAGCACGGGCGCGGAAGCATTGGCCATGCGCGCTCAGCCGATGTGCTGGGCGAAGAAGGCGCGGCTGCGCTCGCGCGCGAGCTTGCTCGATGGTGCGTGAAAATCCTTGCGCGCCACGCAATCGAAGCCGTGGCCGGCCTCGTCATAGACATGGATCGGGATCTTCGGGTGTTTGGCGCGAATGGCGTCGACGTCTTTGAGGGGAATATTGGCGTCCTTCGCGCCAAAATGAAGAATGGTCGGGCAAGTCGGCGTCTCATCGACGAATTGGATTATCTGCCCGCCATAATAACCAACCGCGCAAGCCGGCTTGAATCGGCAGGCCGCGACCCAGGCAAGCGAGCCGCCCCAGCAATAGCCGGTGACGCTGATCTTGCCGACACCATTGAGCGCAGCGACCGTGGCCTCGACATCGCTGATTGGGCCATCCCAGCCGACGCGCGCGCGAATCTCGCGGCCCTCGGTCACGGTCTCGGCGGTATAGCCCAGCTCGATCTTCGGCTTGTCGCGATCGAACAAGGCGGGCGCCAGCGCGACATAACCTTCGGCCGCGAAGCCGTCGCAATAGCGGCGGATGTTGTCATTGACGCCGAAAATTTCCTGAATCACGACGAGGCCGCCGCGCGGCTTGCCGCTCGGGCTCGCTTTATAGGCATCGAAGCCATGGCCATCGGAGGCCTTGAGTCTGATCCACTCACCCATTGTCGTCTCCCTGTTGGGCGCGTCAGCGCTTGATGGCGCCGAGCGTCAGCCCGCGCACCAAATGTTTTTGAATGAAAAAGCCGATGATGACGAGCGGCAGGATGGAGACCGTGGCGAGCGCCGCCTGCATGCCATAGAGCGCGCCCTCGGTCGCGGTGAAGAACTTGCCCATCTGCACCGGAATGGTCGAGACGTTGGTGTAGGTCAGAATTAGCGCGAACAGGAATTCGCTCCAATTCAAAATCAGAATGAATAGGCTGGTCGCGATGATGCCGCCCTTGATGAGTGGGATGGTGATGCGCAAATGCGCGCCCCAGCGCGACATGCCGTCCATCATCGCGGCTTCTTCGATCTCCTTCGGCAGGTCGTCGATGAAGCTTTTCAGCATCCAGGTTGAGAATGGCACGGTCACCGCGGCATAGGCCAGGATCAGCCCCCAATAGGTGTCGGTCGCGCCGACATTACTGAACATCACGACAAAGGGAATCGCGATGGCGATTGGCGGGAACATGCGTCCCGATAAGATGAACAGGGGTGTGATGTTGCCGCCGACGCGATAGCGCCCGATCGCGAGCGCCCCCATCAGGCCGAAAATGATCGAGAGCGCGGTGGCGCAGGTCGAAATGATGATCGAGCCCCATATCGAGGGCCACGCGGAATTATTCAGAATGTCGGCGTTCGGCCCAAGCCCGGTGCCTTCTTCCGAAACGCGTTTGCCTTCGGCGTCGAACTTGCTCAAGCCGCCGGCGCGCTCCAAAAGCACGGCGGGCCACAGCACGGCGAGGTAATTATCGACGGTGGCGTCGTTCGAAATCCAAACCGGCGGCTGGGTGATCCACTCATTGCGCGGTTTGAAGGAGGTCGAGACCATCCAAAACACAGGAAAGACCGCGAAGATGAGGGCAAGCGTGAGCGCGACCCCGTTATACCAGGTGAATTTTTTTACCGGCATCGCGCCCCTCCCCCGGGGTGATGTCTTGATCTTAGACTATACGTTAAACCGGAACAGCAGCACGTCGCCATCCTGCACGATGTAGTCGCGGCCTTCCTGGCGCATGCGGCCTTTTTCCTTGGCCGGCTGTTCGCCGCCGAGCGCAAGATAATCGGCGAGCGCGATGGTCTCGGCGCAGATGAAGCCCTTGGCGAAATCGGTGTGGATGGCGCCGGCCGCCTCGCGCGCGGTGGCGCCTTTCGGAATCGACCAGGCGCGCGCCTCCTTGGGGCCGGCGGTCAGAAACCGGATCAACCCGAGCAATTTATGGCCGGCACGAATGACTCGGTTCAGGCCCGGTTCCTTCAGCTCGAGGCCATCGAGAAATTCGCGCTTCTCGGCGGGCTCGGTGAGCGCCGCGATCTCAGCCTCGATCGCGGCCGAGATGACGACGAATTCGGCGCCTTCCTCTTTGGCGCGCGCGGCGACGCGGGCCGATTGTGCATTGCCCGTGGCGGCGCTCGCCTCCTCGACATTCGCGACATAAACCACCGGCTTCGCGGTCATTAGCGGCAAATGGAGGGCCTCGGCGCCCGCTGAGGGTTCGATCGCGGTGCGCGCTGGTTTGCCGGCATCGAGCGCGATTTTGATGCGCTCGAACCGCCCGATCATCGCCTTGGCATCTTTGTCGCCACCGCGCGCCTTTTTGGCGAGCGCATCGAGTTGACGCTCGACACTTTCGAGATCGGCGATCATCAATTCGGTCTCGATGAGCTCGATATCCCGGATCGGATCGACACCGCCTTCGACATGGGTGACCAGCTCATCCTCGAAGCAGCGCACGACATGGATGATCGCATCGACCTCGCGAATATTGGCGAGGAAGCGATTGCCGAGACCTTCGCCCTTGCTCGCGCCGCGCACGAGGCCGGCGATATCAACCACTTCGAGCACGGTCGGCACGATGGTGGCCGATTTGGCGAGCTTGGCGATGGCGTCGAGATCGTCATCGGGCACCGGCACGCGCCCGACATTGGGCTCGATGGTGCAGAACGGATAATTCGCCACGGCGGCTTGCGCCGCGCTGGTCAGCGCGTTGAAGAGGGTCGACTTGCCCACATTGGGCAGGCCGACAATGCCACATTTGAATCCCATGAGGTGCCTTGGTTCGCGTCAGCCGTCGTTGGGGCCGGACCGTTTGTCGGTTGAGCTTGGTTGCGGTTCGTTTGCTTTGTCTTTGGGGGCGCGCGCTGGGGCGAGGCGGTGCGCGACCTTGCTCATATAGGTGCTGCCGTCATCGCCTTTGAGGAGAAGCGGCGCCTCGATCGCGAGCGCCTCGATCATGGGTTCGAGCCAGACGCGATCCTCGGCCCAAAAATCCGACAGCACATAGTGCGAGACCAGATCGCGATCGCCGGGATGCCCGATGCCGAGGCGCACACGCCAAAACGCGTCGCCAATATGAGCCTCGATGCTGCGCAGGCCATTATGACCCGCCGTGCCGCCGCCAAGCTTGATGCGCATTTTGCCGGGCGCCAGATCGAGCTCATCGTGAAAGACATAAATCTGCGCGGGTTCCAGCTTATGAAAATGCATCGAGGCGCCAACCGCCTGGCCTGATTCATTCATGAAGGTGGTCGGCTTGACCAGCAAGGCGGGCTCGCCCTCAAGCGCGCCCTCGGCAAGCTCGGCCGAGAACTTGCCGCGCCCACGCCACGGGCCGAAGCCATGGCGCTGGGCGATCGCCTCGACCACCATGAAGCCGATATTGTGGCGCTGGCGCGCATAGCGTGGCCCTGGATTGCCGAGCCCGACCAGGAGGCGCATGGCGGGCGGGCCGCGTGATTCCGCCCGAAACTATTTCTTGCCGCCGCCCTTGGCCGGTTCGGCTTTGGCGCCTGCTTTGGCCGGCTCGGCCTTGCCCTTGGCGGCCTCGCCGCCCTTGGCCGCGCCTGGGCCAGCGCCAGCGCCAGCGCCCTTGGCGCCTTCGGCGCCGCCCGGTGCCGCCGCGGCTTCGGCCGCCGCCGTCGCGGCTGCCGCTTCGGCGGTGGGCTTTTCTTCCTCGACCATGGTGGTCGGCGCGGCAATGGTCGCCACCGTGAAATCGCGATCGCGAATCACCGGCGCCACGCCATCGGGCAGTTTGAACGCGCTGATATGAATGCTGTCGCCAATCTCACGACCGGCCAGGCTGACCGAGATCGAATCCGGAATGGCATCGACCGGGCAGAGCAGCTCGACCGTGTGGCGCACGATGTTCAACACGCCGCCATTCTTCAGGCCTTCCGATTTTGCGTGATCGAGGAAATGCACCGCGACATGGACCGCAACCTTCGAACCTTTGACATAGCGCATGAAATCGACATGGACCGGGCGATCGGTCACCGGATCGACCTGAACCTCGCGCGGCAACACCCGAAGCGCACCCTGCGGCAGCGCCAAATCATAGAGATGGGTGAAGAAGCCCGGCTTTTGATATTCCAGGTTCATCTCCTTCAGAGGCAGCGCCACTTCGAGCGGTGCTTCCGCGCCGCCATAGACGATGCCGGGGATCTGGCCGGTACGCCGAAGCGCACGCGAGCCACCCTTGCCGGAACGCTCACGCTTCGAGGCGGGGAGAGAATTGATCTGTGCCATGGTCGTCGTCTCCACTTTGGCCGCGCCCTAATGTCGGCGGGCCGCGATAATTGTCAATCGAACAGGGTAGAAACCGATGATTCGGTGCTGATGCGCCGGATCGCCTCGGCCAAAAGGGGTGCGATCGAGAGCACGCGGATGTTTTCAGACACCCTGACCGCCTCGGTCGGCGTAATGGAATTGGTCACCACGAGCGATTTGATCGCCGAGGCCGAAACCCGCGCCGCCGCACCGCCTGAGAGCACCGCGTGCGTGACATAGGCATGGACTTCGGCAGCGCCGCTCTGCATCAGGGCGGCGGCCGCGTTGCACAGCGTGCCGGCGGAATCGACGATATCGTCGACCATGATGCAGCGCCGGCCTTCAACATCGCCGATGATGTTCATGACCTCGGAGACGCCCGCGCGCTCACGCCGTTTGTCGACGATCGCGAGATCGGCGTTCAGCCGGTTCGCCATATTGCGCGCGCGCACTACGCCGCCGACGTCGGGTGAAACCACCATCAGGCTGTTGTCATTGTTGAAGCGCGTGCGGATGTCATCGATCATGACCGGCGCGGCGAACAGATTATCGAGCGGAATGTCGAAGAAGCCCTGGATCTGACCGGCGTGAAGATCGAGCGTCAGCACGCGATGCGCGCCGGCCGCCGTGATCAGATTGGCCACTAGCTTGGCCGAGATCGGCGTGCGGGGCGATGATTTCCGGTCCTGCCGGGCATAGCCGAAATAGGGCATCACGGCGGTTACGCGCCGGGCCGAGGAGCGCCGAAGCGCATCGAGGCAGACCAGCAATTCCATCAGATTGTCGTTCGCCGGATAGGCCGTGCCCTGGAGCACGAAGACATCTTCGCCGCGCACGTTTTCCTGTATCTCGACAAACACTTCCATGTCCGGGAAGCGGCGCACGCTGGCGCGCGTCAACGGCGTGTTGAGCGCTGCCGCCACGGCCTCGGCCAGCGGCCGATTGCTGTTGCCGGACAAAAGTTTCATTGACTGCCGTCCTCGGTGGAGCGCCGCCGCATGGCCAACAAAAGCCGCGCGGTTCAGGCCCTTGAGCGTGGGGTAGGGGCCTTCTCGGCGCGGCGGAATGTAACAGGGAGGTCATGGTCTGTAAATCGTTTTGCGGTGCGGAACGGCGCCGCAAGACGCCTGATTAATATATTTAAATCAATAACTTACAGAAACGCCTAAAAGATCACGCAGGCCCCGACAAGCCCGAGGACTAGAACCATGAAGAAGATGATCATGTGAGGCATGGGGCCGCATCATACAAAAAGCGGCGTCGCGTGCCGAGCGGTCTCGACAGGCGATCCAGTGCTAAGCAGGATGGCACCCAGGCCAAGACGGGCCTGAACCAATAATCGCCAGCGCGTCTTTTAGGGAGAACAAGCATGACGTTTCAACGGATCAACCCCGCCGATGTTGCCGAGCCGATGGGCGGCACCTATAGCCATGGCATCGTCGTGCCGCCCGGCGCGCAGATGTTATTCACCTCGGGCCAGGTTGGCGTGAAGAAGGACGGCAGCATTCCGGCCGACATCACCGAGCAATCGAAGGTGGTGTGGAACAATCTGCTCGCGATCCTGAAGGATGCCGGCATGGGCGTGAGCGATATCGTCAAGATGACCGCGTTCGTGGTGGGGAAGGACAATTTCCCGAAATATGCCGAGGTGCGGAAGCAATATTTGGCCGGCCATCGCCCGGCCTCGACCGCCTATTTCGTGCCGGCCTTGGTACGCCCCGACATGCTGATCGAGGTTGAGATCGTCGCGGCGAAGAAACCATAGGGGCAGGGAAGGGGGCGCCGAGCGGACGCGATTTTTTCTTCTGTAGGCCGCCATTGCAGAACGCTTCTTCCTTTCCTCATCGCCGGCGATGGCGGGGATTCCAAGGTTGGGGATAGACTCAGGGAGATCGATGCATGAGCGACAAGTGGACCGACATTGGCAGCGCTGAGGCTCTTTCGCAGCGTGCGCTGCAGCGTATTTTAGCGCAGGACGTGCCGATTGCGCTGTCTTGTGTCAATGGGGCATTCGGGGCGGTGCATAGCGCCTGCAATCATGTGGGCGGACCTTTGGGACAAGGAACGCTTGAGGGCGACTATGTTGTTTGTCCTTGGCATCAATGGAAATTTCATCGGCAGACCGGCGGTGGCGAGCCGGGATTTGAAACCGGCAGCATCCCGTCTTTTCCGGTGAAAGTGGAGAACGGGCGCGTTCTGGTCGATCTCAAAGCGCCGACCAAACGCAACAAAGCCTCGCGTCAGCCGCTTCCACTGGCGCGTGCCGTGTCGCGCATCGAAGGTCCGGTCAAAGTCGTCGGACTATCAACAACGGCAATGCAGAAAGAGGCGCCACGCTATTCGGGGTCCGAACATCTCTTGGAGTCAGCGCTCGCCGCCGCGAGAGAGCAGGGCTGCGAGACGCAACTCATCAAACTCAATCGGCTGCAATTCCGCGCCTGCGAAGGCTTCTATTCAAAGGCGGCGCGCGCCTGCACCTGGCCTTGCTCGATCACCCAGATGGACGACAAGGACGAGTTGACCGCTGTGTATGAGGCGTTTGTGCATTGGGCCGATGTCGTGCTGATCGCAACACCCATCCGGTGGGGCCAGGCGTCATCGCTCTACTTCAAGATGGCCGAACGCCTCAATTGCGTACAGAACCAAGTGACGACCCACAACCGCGTGCTGATCCAAAACAAGGTCGCGAGCTTTATCATCGTGGGCGGCCAGGACAATGTGCAAGGCGTGGCGGGCCAAATGCTCGGTTTCTTCGCGGAGCTTGGCTTCCATTTCCCGCAGTTTCCCTACATCGCCCATTCGCGCGGATGGTCGGCGGAAGACATGGAGACCAACGAGGCGGTCGTGCGCAACTCCAAGGAATTGCACGACGGCGCCGGCCAACTCGCCCGCCGCGCCATTGAACTCTCAAGGCGGTTGCTGGCGACCGACCCCGCCACGGCGGTCGAGCGCGGCGGGCGCAAGGCGCACCGGCCGATCGAGGGCGAGATAATCGCCGCGAAGAAGCCCTAGGCGCGCCGTTTTAGTTGGACCGGCCTTGTCTCCTTGCCGACGAGGGCAAGCACGAGCGCGGAGGTGATCATGCTCGCCGCCACCAGCCAGAAGGCGTTGTCGAGGTTATCGGTCAACTCGGCGACCAGGCCGAGCGCCAGCGCGCCGAAGCCATAGCCGAGATCGCGCCAGAAGCGATAGACGCCGAGCGCGGAGGCGCGCCAAGCGGGCGGCGCGATGTCGGCCACCGCGGCACCGAGCGTGGGATAGAGCAGCGCCATGCCGAAGCCGGTGATGGCGGCCCAGACGCTCCACCACGCCATGCCATCACCGAGCGGCATGGCGCCGACGCCCACGCCGCACAGCACCATCCCGGCGATGATTGGCAGACGCCGGCCGATGCGATCGGAGAGCGGCCCGGTCCACAATTGCGAAACGCCCCAGGCCAAGCCGTAAACCCCGACCACCCACCCGATCGCGCCAAGCCCGAGACCAGCCCGGTAGAGATAGAGCGGATAGAACGCCCAGACGATCGCGTCGGTGAATTTCTCGACCAGGCCCGCTTGGCACAGCGCGATCATCCGCTTGTCGCGCCAGCTTGCGATGGCGAACACCTCGAAGGTGCTTGGGGTCGGTGTGCTAGCGCTGGCGTAGGGAATGGCGGGTGGCGCCGCGCTGGCGGCGCGGGCGCCTTCCGCCTTGGCCCAAGGCAGCGTCTCACGGCCCCATAGGAGAACAAGCACGAGCGCCGCGACGATCATCGCCAAGCCGAAAATGAAAAGGCCGAGGCGCGGCCCGATAGCGCCGGCAAGATAGGCGGTGACGATCGAGGCGATCGCGACCGCGCCATAGCCGGAGAATTCATTGAGGCCATTCACCAGGCCCTTTTGATCGGGCCGTGTGAGATCGAGTTTTGCGGTCAAGGCCATCGTCCAGGTGAGGCCCTGATTGATGCCGAGCAAAACGGTTGCGGCGACGATCCAATCCCAAGTCGGGCCGAACAAGATGATGAAGGGGATCGGCAGCGCGATCACCCAGCCGATGAAGAGTACACGCGTGCGGCCGAGCCGCTCGGAGAGCCGACCCGCGACGAAGTTCATCGCTCCCTTCACGAAACCGAAGGCGATCACGAACGTGACCAGCAAGGTGAACGAGCCTTTGGGCACGCCGAATTCGGATTCGGCAAGCGCGGGCACCACGGTGCGCGTCATGCCAACCGTCGCACCGACCAGCGCGACCTGAATCAGCATGTGCATGAATTGCGAGAGATTGACCCTGACACCGTGAACCAAAAGGCCCGGCGCCACGGTGGGATCGCTTGGGCCTTTCCGCACGGTGGGTCCCTTCCGCGTTCACGTTATTATTTTACAAGCGCGCCCGGATAGCACCCGGCCTCGATGGCGCGGCGTTTGACGAGCGCATAGACCGCGTCGGTGATCGGCGTTTCGATGCTGACGAGATCGCCGAGCTCGGCCACCGCGAGCACCAGCGCGTCGATCTCCATCGGTCGGCCGAGCGTCAAATCCTGCAACATCGAGGTTTTGTGCGCGCCGACTTCCTCGGCGCCCTTGATGCGTTGATCGACGCCAATCGGGAATTTGACGCCGAGCGCCTCGGCGACGTGCTGGCCTTCGACCATCATGGCGCGGGCGACGGCGCGCGTGCCCTGGTCGCGCGCGATGTCTTCCAGCGTTGAGCCGGTCAACGCGCTGATCGGGTTGAAGGCGAGATTGCCCCACAGCTTGACCCAAATATCGGTGCGAATATCGGTGCGCACGGGCGATTTGAAGCCCGCCGCGATCAGCGCCTTGGAGAGCAACTCGGTACGTTCGGAGCGCGTGCCATCGGGCTCGCCGATCGGCAGGCGATTGCTCGAGAGATGCGGCTGCACCTCAACAACACCAGGCGCGATGATCTCGGCCGCCGGATAGATCACGCAACCGATCGCACGCTCAGGCCCAATCTTGTTCCATTGCACATCGACGGGGTCGACCGCGCGGATGCGCTTGCCCTCATGCGCGCCTTTGAGGCCATGAAAATACCACCAGGGAATGCCATTGACCGCCGTGACCACGGCGGTCTCTGGGCCGAGCAGCGGCTGTATTTTTTCGCAGATCGCCGGCACCGAATGCGCCTTCAGCGTGATGATGACGAAGTCCTGCGGGCCGAGCTCGGCGGGGTCGTCGGTGCAGCGAAGCCGCGCGTGTTTTTCCTCGGCGCCGACGCGAAGCCGGGCGCCATCGCGCTTCATGGCGGCGAGATGAGGCCCGCGACCGATCAGTGAGACATCGATGCCGCCCTGCGCAAGCTCGACGCCGAGATAGGCCCCGATCGCGCCAGCGCCATAGATCGCGAGTTTCATTTGCCGAGGCCGAGCTTCTCCGCGAGACCGATGCGCTGCAATTTACCGGTCGCGCCTTTTGGGATCTCGTCGAGGATGATGATTTGGCGCGGCACTTTGAAGTCGGCCAAATGTTTGGCGGCGAATTCCCGAATCTCTCGGTCGGTCGCGGTGGCGCCCTCGCGTAGCACGATCGCGGCGGCGACATCCTCGCCGAGCTTGTCATGCGGCACGGCAAACGCGATGGCCTGCGAGATCGCCGGATGGGTCATCAAAATATCGTCGACTTCGCGCGGTGAAATCTTTTCGCCGCCGCGATTGATGATCTCCTTCAGCCGACCGGTCAGCGTCAAATAGCCCGCGTCATCCAACACGCCCTGATCGCCGGTGCGGAACCAGCCCTTGGTGAACGCGCTGGCATTGGCGCTTGGATTGTTCTCATAGCCTTTGGTCACGTTCTCGCCGCGTATGACGATTTCGCCGGTCTCGCCGGGCGCCAGCAGATTGCCGGCCTCATCCATGATCGCAACCTCAGGGCCGGCGGCGATGCCGACGCACCCGGCGCGGCGTGCCTTTGGTGGCAAAGGGTTGCTGGTCATTTGGTGCGAGGCCTCGGTCATGCCGTAGGATTCGAGCACGGGCGCGTTGAAGGCGGCCTCAAGCTCGCCCATCACGGGCGCGGGCAATGACGATGACGAGGAGCGGATCAGCTTCAGCGGCACGCGCTTGATGATGTCTTGGTTGCGACTGGCGCGTGCCAAAATGGTTTGATGCATGGTGGGCACCGCCGTGTACCAGGTGGGCCGGACCTCCTCCATCCACGCGAAGAATTTGAGCGCGTTGAAACCTGGCGTGCAGGCGACCGACGCGCCGGCGTAGAGCGAGGAGAGCACCGCCGCGATCAAGCCATGAATGTGGAATAGCGGCATGATGTTGAGGCAGGTGTCGTCCGGGCCGAGCTTGATCCAGTTCGAAATATTGCGGGCCGAAGCCATCACATTGCGTTGGCTCAATGGCACGATCTTCGGGCGCGAGGTGGTGCCCGATGTGTGGAGCACAAGCGCGATGTCGTCGGCCTCGGCGGCGCCCGGTTTGCTCGCAACGCCCTTCATGCTCGTTTCGACATCGAATAAGCCCGCGGCGTCGTTCAATTGCGGGCTCAGCGAAATCAGCGCGATGCCGAGCTTGCGCGCGACATCGATCGCGGGTGTGGCGACGCCCGCCTGCACGATCAGTGCCTTGGCGTGGAGATCGGAAAGATAAAACTCGAACTCATCAGCCCGATAGGCGGGGTTCAGGGGCGCCGCGGTCGCGCCCGCCGCGACCGCGACGAACGCGCTCGCCATTTCCGGCCCGTTCGGCAGCACGATGGCGACGCGATCATTGCGCCCAATGCCGGCGCGGTTCAGCGTCTCGACGGTTTGCGCGACGAAATTCTCCAACGCGCCGAATGAGAGCGATGGCCGCTCGGGCGCGCCGATCGCATTGTCGGCACGCGCCGGGCGCGTGAGCATGTCTTGAATGGTTCTAATGTCGGCCATGATGACCGGATCCCCGCCGCTGCATGAGTTGTGGCGCGCACACTATCGAATGCGCGTCACGCGGGGAACCAATTTGCCGGGGGCGATCAGGCCGCGGCGGCGGATACCATGTTGTCAAAGACGAACATCAGCTCCACGCGTCGACCCCAGCTCTGCACTTCTTCATAGCGATCGACCGGGCTATGGCGAAACGAGGTCGGGCTGCGGCCGGCGGCAACGGGGTCGCGCGG
Organism: Rhizobium sp. Q54; assembly: GCA_945902735.1. Taxonomy (GTDB): domain Bacteria; phylum Pseudomonadota; class Alphaproteobacteria; order UBA828; family UBA828; genus SHWC01. The sequence goes on from CAMDNF010000065.1 coordinate 16,317, forward strand.
TGTTGGGTTTTGGCCGACGATTTGCGCCATGAAGGGTGTCGAATCAAGGCCAAGCCAACCAAAGGGGCCTTGCCGGACGGTCCGCGTCTCAAGCCCGACGACCGCGAAATTT
>CAMDNF010000066.1:0-15972 GCA_945902735.1 Rhizobium sp. Q54
GCCGCGATGGGGCTGCCTGTTGAAAGCCAGCAGCCAATCCCCGCCTCGCGGGCCAAAAGCTTCTTCTTCAGTTTGTTCTCGAACGCCATTCCGACCTCCCTATGCCGCCAAGCCCCGCTGGGCGGGCCGCCACATTAGCGATTTGGGACGGCGGCATAAAGCTCCCTTCGCCCTGTTGCCCAAGCGCCGGATCAGCTAGCTTCTAGGTCCCTGACACGCTCACGCTCAAGGTAATTGCCTTCGGCCCATGGCCTATAAAGTGATGCAGCGCGCGCCGACCGCGGCAAACCGGGTCCAAACCGGCGCCACCCCCTTCGTCATTGACGAAAACACCGCCAATCAGGTTGCCGTCGTCCACCGCCTGTTCATGCGGGCGCTCCAGGGCCGCTTCAACCAGCATGGCGTCGCGGTCGGCCAATGGCCCCTCTTGCTTCATTTGTGGGACGAGGATGGTCTGACCCAGAAGGAGCTGAGCCGCCGGGTTCACATCGAAGAGCCAACCACCACACGGACACTCGACCGGATGGAACGCGATGGCCTGGTCCGGCGCGCCCGAAACCCGCGCAACCGGCGCCAAGTAAACGTTCATTTGACCGAACGAGGGCAAGCGTTGCGCGATGAGCTAGTGCCCTATGCGCTTGAGGTTAACGCAATCGCAACCTTTGGCCTATCGGACCAGGACAAGGCCAAAATCAACAGCCTGCTCAGTTACATCATCGCCAGGCTGCTTTAACAGGTCGGGAGATTTACGCCGGATTTACGCGCGCACCCTAGGATAGTGGCGCAATGACCTGCACGGCGCTCACCCGCCAAATTTGACCTGATGGACGGCCACCTCATGAGCCATGGGCTAACCGACGTAAATGCTCCCATCGAACTGGGCGGCGTCGTAATTGGCGCGGACGGCGAGCTCGCCCGACGCGAACCGAAATTTCCTATCGTCTTTCAATTTAATTGGCGCGAAATGAATTTTGAGGGCCACGTCGCGCGCGTCGACGGCGCGCTCGTTCTCAAAGTCACCGCCGATGTGGCGACCGTGCCATTCAGCGCCGAGGATGCCGAACGTCGCGCGCAACTATTATCGCTTTTGCGAGCCGAGGCTCCGGATAGCGAAGAGCCATTGCTCGTGCTTTCGCCGAGTAATGTGCTGACGCTGCGTCGTGAGATCGAATTGCCGCGAGACGTGGCCTTGACCGCCGATCGCTTGATCATCGAGACGGCGACCGCGGTGCTCATGTCAGCCCCCTATCTCGATCTCATGGCGAACGGCGCCGACGCCACGTAATCTTGCGATTAGCCGCGTGGCGGCATCCGTAAGATCTGTCCCGGATAGATTAGATTCGGATCGCGAATTTGATCGCGATTGGCCTGGTAGATTTCCGAATAGTGAATGCCACCGCCATAGGTTCGGCGCGCGATGCGCCATAGGCTATTACCCGGCTGGACAACGACCACGGTATCGCCGCCCGCGGTCAATTTTTCGCGTGATGAGCGGCTGATCGGCGTTTCCGCACGCGAGACGACCTGACCGACCGGGTCGACGCTATCGACCCGCATTTGGTGAGGTCCGTCACCCAGCGCATCGCCTGGCGCAAACGTCCAACGCCCCTGTTCATCGGCCTTGGCGCGGCCAGCAAGCTGGTTGTCGATGTAGATATTGAGGGCTGCGCCAGGATCAGTCCGGCCGGAGACAGAGATTTCACCCTCGGTCGAATAATCCACGCTGCCGACCGTCGTACGCGGTTCCCCGCTGGCATCCCGCTTCTCTTCTTCCGGCAATTGAAGCACGACCGACGAGCCACCTTCACGCGGCTGAAGCACCGCAAGCGCTTGCTGTTCTTTGCCGTCTTTTCTCTCGGGCACGGAAACCACAACAACCTGTTCGGATTCGATCCCACCGCCGGTGGCGTCTTTGAGCGAAAGTTGGCGATCACCAGGTTCCATGGGCTTATCCAAGGAGAACACCCACTCGCCCTGATCGTTCGCGGTCACGCGACCAAGCTCGCGCTCACCATCAGTAATAATCACTTCCGCGCCGGGTTCGGCCCGCCCCGCCATGACCGTACCGCCCTTCGGGTTGATCCGCACAACGTCGAAGGTCGGTTTCGCGCGCGCTGGCGCTGCCGCTGCGGGATCGCTCGGCGTTGCCGTTTCGCCATCAGTGACGCTGGCGATTTCCGGCTTCGACGAGACATCGGCCGGCGCAGCACTCTTCTGCTCGCTCGGCGCTTCGCTCGCGGCTTTATTTGCCTCGGGCGCGGGCGTCTCGTCGCCGCCTGAAAGGAATACGCCCAGCAGCACGGCCGCGATGATGGCGGCAAGACCGACCGGAACGCCGATGCGCAAATAGGTCTTATTCAAGGGAACCTCGGTCTTGAGAAAGACTCGGACGGACGCCAAGGCTACACGAGCCGCGCCCATGCTGCAAAGCAGCAGACTTTCAATCGTAGGCGGTTGCGCCGCCTTGTCCGGATTGCGTTCGCTTTTTGCGAACCTGATGGTCGATCGGCCGAATCGATTTTAGATAGGCGGCGATCGCCTCGAGATCGGCTTGGCTCAGAAATTTGAGCCCGTCATCGATGGCCTCGCGCATACCGCCCTGTACATCATTGCCGTTCGGCAAAAATCCGGTGCGAAGCAGGAAGACCAAATCTTTCGTCGACCAATCGCCGATTCCGGTCGCGGCGTCGGGCGTGATATTCGGCACGATCTCTCCGTCGGGTCCGCTGGTCGTGCCTGACAGAAAGTCATCATTGTCGACCGCGCCCAAAAGGTTGCGTGGCGTGTGGCATTCGCCGCAATGCGCCAGCGCGTTGACCAGATAGGCGCCGCGGTTGATTTCGGGCGATTGCGCGGGATCGGGCTCGAACGGCGCGGGCGCGAAGAACAAAACTTTCCACGGCCAGTTTGTCACGCGCCAGCTGAACGGAAAGATCAGTTCATGCGGCGTGTTTGGGCGATGCGCCGGTGCCTGCGCGGAGAGAAAGGCCTTGAGATCGAGCATATCCGCGCGGCTCATGCGCGAATAAGTCGTGTAAGGGAAAGCCGGATAATAATTCCGGCCATCGGGCGACACGCCTTCGCTCAGCGCGCGGATGAAATCGTCATCCGACCAACGCCCAATTCCGGTTTCGGGATCTGGCGTCAGATTCGGCGTATAGAACGTCCCGAATGGCGTCTGGAGCGCCCGGCCGCCCGTAAGCGGGGCACCGCCGCCTTTTTTGTCAGTATGGCAAGCGATGCACCCCGCCGCCCGAATTAGATAGGCGCCGCGCGCCACGGCCTCATTGTCTGGCGCCCGGTCGGCGGCCCAAAGCGTATCAGCGAGCCCAAACCCGACAAGCAAGACCAGGGCCGCAGCCGCGCTAATTCGCGCCTGACGCACCCTGGTTTGCCGACCGCCGGTAACGTGGAATTCGGCTCTGTTACTGCTTCATCTTGCGGAACGGCTCATGGCAACTGCCGCAGGCCTTGCCGACTTCGCCGAGCTGCGCGCCGATGGCCGCGACATCGCCGCCACCCGCTATTTCGGCCAATTTGGTCGCTTGGGCCTCAAGGTTCTTCGCCGCCGCCGTGAATTTGTCCCAGTCCTTCCAGATTTCGGCCTTCGCCGCAGTGTCGTCCGGGACCTCATCCAAGGAGGTGCCCTTCGGGAACAGCTCGGGGATCGTCTTCGCCGCATCGGCCATGGCCCGCGCATTGGCGGCCATGTGCCCAGCAAACGACACCTCGCCCTTGGCCACCATGGCGATTTGCGTGATGTGCGCCGCGATGCCCTTCATCACGTTTTGCCGATAAGCGATCACGTTCTTGGCCTCATCGGCCGCCTGGGCAACCCCAACAGCCATACCGGCGGCCATGGCCACTGCCAGAACCAACCCAACCAAGCCTGATTTGCTTTGCCTCAACACATGCGCCTCCCTCATTGACCAAAGTCCTTTCCGCCCCACCTCTTGGCGGCACGGCAGCCTAATTCCCTTACTATCGCCAGGAGAGTAGATACCATTTGGTAACTACTATGGGCCTCAATGGTTCCCGATATCCTAAGGTTCAATTAGCACAGTGCCGTTATTCTTGCCGACTTCACCCCAAGAAACCGAGTAACAAGTTTTTGACAATGCGAACAATTCGATCGATTTGCGTCTATTGCGGCTCACGCGAAGGCCGCGACCCAGCCTATCGGCAAGAGGCCGCCCTGGTCGGTACGGGCCTTGCCCAACGTAAAATATCCCTCATCTATGGCGCCGGCGGGATCGGGATCATGAATGTTGTGGCCAATGCCGTGCTCAAGGGCGGCGGCGTGGCGGTCGGCGTCATTCCGCGTCATTTGGCCGCCCAGGACCTCAAACAAGACGGCCTGACGGAGACCGTGTTGGTCGACACCATGCACGAGCGCAAACAAATCATGTTTGAGCGCGCCGACGCTTTTGCGGTACTGCCCGGCGGCTTTGGCACGCTCGATGAGTTCTTTGAGATGCTGACCTGGAAGATGCTCGATCTGCATCGGAAGCCCATCTTCCTGGTCGATAGCGCCGGCTATTGGGCCCCGTTGGCCGGCCTGATCGATCATGTCATCGCGAAGGGCTTTGCCGCGCCCGAGACCCGCGACATGATCCAGATCGTTTCGGGCGCCGAGGGGCTGCTCGCGGCCATCACGGGCCTCAAGGTCGAAGTGGGGCCCAAGCACCAAGCCCGCCTCGGCTAAATCCGCTCGGAACAACGGGGGCTCGGGCTTTGCCCGGGCCTTTGCCGTGTCTAAAGCCGGTGATAAGGTCCGCTCCCGTTTTGGAACGCCGACCAGCTGATCGCCGGAGCCCCCAATGAAGAAGATCCTCGTCGCGAACCCTGTCGTCGAGCTCGACGGCGATGAAATGACTCGCATCATTTGGGCGTGGATCAAGGAGAAGCTGATCCTGCCCTATCTCGACATCAAGCTCGAATACTACGACCTCGGCATGGAGTACCGCGACAGGACCGAAGATAAGGTCACAATCGACGCGGCGAACGCGATTCGAATGCACGGCGTCGGCGTGAAGTGCGCGACCATCACACCCGATGAAGCGCGCGTGACAGAATTCAAGCTCAAGAAAATGTGGAAGTCGCCGAACGGCACGATCCGCAACATTTTAGGCGGCACGGTGTTTCGCGAGCCGATCATCTGCCAGAACGTGCCGCGCTTGGTGCCGAGCTGGACCGACCCGATCGTGATCGGCCGCCACGCCTATGGCGATCAATATCGCGCGACCGATTTCGTGGTGCCGGGCAAGGGCAAGCTCACCATCAAGTTCGAGCCCGAGGGCGGCGGCAAGACGATCGAGCACGAGGTGTTTCAATTCCCGGGCGGCGGCGTGGCGCTCGCCATGTACAACCTCGATGAATCGATCCGTGAATTCGGCCGCGCCTGCCTCGCTTATGGCTTGATGCGCGGCTGGCCGGTCTATTTGTCGACCAAGAACACCATCCTCAAAGCCTATGACGGCCGCTTCAAGGATCTCTTTCAGGAAGTCTATGAGGCCGAGTTCAAGACCAAGTTCGACAAAGCCGGCATTATCTATGAGCACCGCCTGATCGACGACATGGTGGCCTTCGCGATGAAGACCTCGGGCAAGTTCGTCTGGGCGTGCAAGAATTATGATGGCGATGTGCAGTCGGATTCACTGGCGCAAGGCTTCGGCTCGCTCGGCCTGATGACATCCGTCTTGCTCACGCCCGATGGCAAAACCGTCGAGGCCGAAGCCGCGCACGGCACGGTGACGCGCCATTTCCGCGCCTATCAAAAGGGCGAGGACACCTCAACCAACCCGATCGCCTCGATCTATGCCTGGACCGGCGGTTTGAAACATCGCGCCAAGCTCGACAACAATGCCCCGCTTGCCAAATTCGCCCAGGCGCTCGAGACCGCGTGCGTCGCCACCGTCGAAGGCGGCATCATGACCAAGGACCTCGCGCTCCTGATCGGCCCCAAACAAAAGTTCGTCAACACCACCGGCTATTTGGATGCGGTGAAGAAGGAACTCGACAAAGCTTTAGGGGCGTAAAGCGGCATAAAGATTGGCCGCTACGACCGATTGGGTGAGCCCACATCAGGGCGCGCATCATCGCGTCGAAGGAGTTCGCCTTCGGAGATGGGCTTGGCCTGGCGCACGATTTTGCGGAGCGCACGGTCCTGTTCGATGCGCGCGCGCTTGGCTTCGCGGCGCTCGCTCAAATAGCGGGCGAGTTTCTCTCGCCAAGGCCCGGGGCGCTTCCGCTTAGAGCGCAAAGCCTTTTCTTTCAAGATAGGCCTCCAATCGCCGTCGCGAGACGATATCGTCCAAGCGCAGCACGCCGCTCCATCTCAGACCCTGCAAGAGATAGCCGCTGAGGTCATGGGGGTAGCGCGCCAAAATCGTCGCGCGATCGAGTTCACGATACGTCCTGAAACTTAGATCGGAGACCTTAAAAATCAATCGCGGATCAGGACCCTTTGTCGCGTCGTCGAAGGCGTCTCTGGTCGCTTCGCACTCCGCCACCGCCATATTGGCGTGCCGGCGGCGGAAGGTTGATTTCAGGCGCTCCCACCTGAACTGCCGCTTCGGCCGAAAGCCATATTTCGGCCAGACCGCGCTACCGCCCGACCAGCCGGCGATCAATTCGATTTGATTGATCCCCATTCGATCATAAAGGCGGACCAAATTGCGCGTGAGGCGCGGTGCGATCGACAGGTCGCCCTGCAAAGGGGTGTCGCTTTGCCTGGGATAGCTGAGTTTGCGCACGGCCTTGTGGTGCGCCAATCGTTCAAGCGGCCAGAGCCGGCTCCGCGCCAAAGCGAGAGGCACGGGCCCATCGTGCATGATGATGGTCATGTCGACCGTGAAATCGCCGAGCTCAATGCACAAGGATGAGGGAGTCGGCAAATCGCGAAGCACGATCGATTCGGCGAGGCTGGGACTGAGCGCCTCACCATCGCGCGCACGCATCAGACGATTCCAACGCGCGACATCCGCGCGGCTGGCGGCGCCGCGCTTGACCCGCCGGCCCCAATTGGTCGCCAGACGAAGCCCTTCAAAGGCGGTGTAATTCCGGCGCCGAAACGGCCAAAGCAGCAAGGCCCCGAGGCGCCCATACCAGCTCTCTGGGTCGGGCATCCAAAGCTCGCCCGAGGTGCGAAAGCCCCGGCCTCGCGTGAGCGGCAAGTCGTCGCGCGTGATCGGCATGATGGCGCCTTCCTGTGTTTTGGATGCGCCCAAAACCCCACTCACATGGCCTGTTCGATCGCCTCTTCAATCGCTTGGATCGCGTCATCGGCTTTGGCGGGATCGGGACCGCCGGCCTGCGCCATGTCGGGCCGGCCGCCGCCACCCTGCCCGCCCATCGCCTTGGCGCCCACTTGCACCAGCCTTATGGCATTGTTGCTCGTAGTCTGGTCGTTCGAGACACCGACCGCGAGCGCGGCCTTGCCCTCAGCCACTGTAAGCACCACGAACACCCCCGAGCCTTCGCGCTTTTTTAGATCATCGACCATAGTGCGTAATTCTTTCGCCGGCACGCCATCGAGTTTGCGGGCCATGAAACGTACGCCTTTGACCATGCGGTCGATCTGACCCGCGCCGCTGCCCTCGCCGGTCGCGAGTTTGCGCCGAAGCTCGGAGATTTCGCGCTCTAGTGATTTACGTTCCTCGATCAGCGCGACAACGCGCGCCGCGGCGCCTAAGGGCGTCGCCTTCATGGCGTCGGCGACCTCGATCAGCGCGGCTTCGCGTTCATTCAAATAGCGCCGCGCGCCCTCGCCGGTCATCGCCTCGATGCGACGTACGCCGGCCGCCACCGCGCCCTCCGACACTACTTTGAAGAGGCCGATATCGCCGGTTCGATGCACATGCGTACCGCCGCAGAGCTCCACCGAATAGGCCTTGCCGCCGGCCTCGCCCATGGCCACGACGCGCACCTCCTCGCCATATTTTTCGCCGAACAATGCCATGGCACCTTGCTTCACCGCATCCTCGGGTGACATCAGGCGTGTCGTGCGCTCGGCATTGGCGCGCGTCATGGCGTTGACCTCGGCCTCGATGGTTTCGAGCTCGACGCGGCTCAAGGGCTTCGGGTGGCTGAAATCGAAGCGCAGTCGATCGGGCGCGACCAGGGAGCCCTTTTGCGTGACATGCGCGCCCAGCGTGCGACGCAGCGCCTCGTGCAACAAATGCGTCGCTGAGTGATTTGCGCGGATCTCAGCGCGGCGTATGGCATCGACTTGGAGCGCCACCGCCTCGCCCACCTTCAATGTGCCGGCCTCAACCGTGCCGTAATGGACAAACAAATCACCCGCCTCCTTGCGCGTGTCATCAACGCGCACGCGCGCGCCACCGGCCGCGATGATCTTGCCGGTATCGCCAACCTGGCCGCCCGATTCGGCGTAGAACGGCGTTTGGTTGACGACGATCGCGACGCTTTCGCTTTGGCCCGCTTGCTGGCTTTGCGCGCCGTTTTTGACGAGGGCTAAGACCACGCCCTCGGCCGCCTCGGCCTCATAGCCGAGGAATTCGGTCGCCCCGGCATGCTCGCGCACCTCGAACCAAATCCGCGCGGTCGCGACATCGCCCGAGCCGACCCAGGCCTTGCGCGCTTCGGCACGCTGACGCTCCATCGCGGCGTTGAAGCCTTCAAGATCAACCGCGCGGCCTGAGGCGCGGAGCGCGTCTTGCGTTAGGTCGAGCGGAAAGCCATAGGTGTCGTAAAGCTGAAAAGCCACTTGGCCGGGCAGCGCTTGATCGGCCTTGAGGTTGCCGGTCGCGTCCTCAAGCAAGCGAAGGCCGCGCGCGAGGGTTTGCCGGAAGCGGGTTTCCTCGAGCTTCAAGGTTTCCTCGATCACGGGCCTCGCGCGCTGCAGCTCGGGATAGGCGGCGCCCATCTCGGCGACCAGAACCGGCACGAGGCGCCACATCAAGGGTTCTTCGCAGCCCATCATCTGGGCGTGGCGCATGGCGCGGCGCATGATCCGTCGAAGCACATAGCCGCGTCCCTCGTTCGACGGCGTGACACCATCGGCGATCAAAAACGACGAGGCGCGCAAATGATCGGCGATCACGCGATGCGAGGCACGGAACGGGCCGTCCGCCTTCTGGCGCGTGAGCTCGACACTGGCCTGGATCAGACGTTGGATTAAATCGATGTCGTAATTGTCATGCTCGCCCTGCATGACCGCCGCGATGCGCTCAAGGCCCATGCCGGTGTCGATCGAGGGCTTGGGTAAATTGACGCGGCTCTCCTTGGTCACCTGCTCGAATTGCATGAAGACGAGATTCCAGATCTCGATGAAGCGATCGCCGTCGGCGTCAGGGCTACCCGGTGGGCCGCCCGGGATACCCGCACCATGATCGTAGAAAATCTCGGAACATGGGCCGCACGGGCCTGTATCGCCCATGGCCCAAAAATTATCGTTGGTCGCGATACGAATGATTTTGCGCTCGGGCAGGCCCGCCACTTTGCGCCAAAGATTGAACGCGTCATCGTCCTCGGCATAGACCGTGACCAACAGCTTCGCCGGGTCCAGCCCAAACTCCTTGGTGACGAGCGTCCAGGCAAGCTCGATCGCGCGCTCCTTGAAATAGTCGCCGAACGAAAAATTACCGAGCATCTCGAAAAACGTGTGATGGCGCGCGGTATAGCCGACATTGTCGAGATCATTGTGCTTACCGCCGGCGCGCACGCATTTTTGCGAGGTGGCGGCGCGGCGGTAATTGCGGTTCTCGGCACCCGTGAAGACGTTCTTGAACTGCACCATGCCGGCGTTGGTGAACATGAGCGTCGGGTCGTTGTGCGGCACCAAGGGCGACGACGCCACGACCTCATGATCGTGTCGCTTGAAGTACTCCAGAAAGTGACTGCGGATATCGTTGACGGACGCCATGGCGGAAGCCCCGGTTTTGCCGGCGCTGCGCGGGTCGCACGGCGCCTCTCGCGCCCGCTTTTAGCGTTCGCCCCCGGGCCTGTCTAGTTAGGGGCCAGATTGCCGGGCATTCCCACGAAGAAGGCCTCTGGGAAAGCCCGGCGCTGGCACGAGGGTACGATGCTCTTGCTATTCCGCGTCTGGCGTTTCAACCGCGTCGCCTTCGCCGTTAGCGCCGGCCAAGCGGTCGATCATGCCGGCATTGCCACGGATCGCCGCTTCGATCGCCACGGCGGTTTCCGGGTGTTGCTTTAGAAACTGGCGGGCGTTTTCTCGGCCCTGGCCGATGCGTTGGCTATCATAGGAGTACCAGGAGCCCGACTTTTCGATGATGCCGGCCTTGAGGCCGAGATCGACCAGCTCGCCGGTGAAGGAGATGCCCTCGCCATACATGATGTCGAACTCGACCTGGCGGAAGGGTGGGGCTACCTTGTTCTTGACCACTTTGACGCGAGTCTGATTGCCAACCACCTCTTCGCGCTCCTTAATCGCGCCGATGCGGCGGATATCGAGCCTGACCGAGGCATAGAATTTTAGCGCATTGCCGCCCGTGGTGGTTTCGGGACTGCCGAACATCACGCCGATCTTCATGCGGATCTGATTGATGAAAATGACGCAGGTGTTCGAGCGCGCGATCGAGGCGGTGAGCTTCCTGAGCGCTTGGCTCATCAGGCGGGCCTGGAGGCCGACATGGGAATCGCCCATTTCACCCTCGAGCTCGGCGCGCGGCACGAGGGCCGCCACCGAATCGATCACCACGATGTCGATCGCGCCAGAGCGCACCAGCGTATCGGTGATCTCAAGCGCCTGTTCGCCAGCATCAGGCTGCGAGATCAGGAGATCCTCGACCTTGACCCCGAGCTTCCGGGCGTAGCTCGGGTCGAGCGCGTGCTCGGCATCGACAAAGGCGCAGGTGCCGCCGAGCTTCTGGGCCTGGGCGATGGCGGACAACGCGAGGGTGGTTTTGCCTGAGCTTTCAGGCCCATAGATCTCGACCACCCGCCCACGCGGCAGGCCGCCAATGCCAAGAGCTATATCGAGCCCCAGCGAGCCGGTCGGAATGGCTTCGATCTCGACCGCCTTGTCGTGCTGGCCGAGCCGCATGACCGAGCCTTTACCGAAGGCGCGCTCGATCTGGCTCAGCGCCGCGTCCAAAGCCTTTTGCTTATCCATGCCACCCTTCTCAACCAGACGCAGCGCCGTATCGGCCATGAGGCTCTCCATCATCCCTTGGGTTGTGCTCAACTGCAATGCGGCCATCGTACCTGTTTTGTTCCGGAACGCAAGTCTTATGGTTAAGATAATGTTTAGACAACATTATTTCTCGTACGTTCGAAACTTGTTCTCGTTCTACGGTAGGCGTTGAGGGCGGTTGAGCGCGGGCGCCCGCGATGGCATTGTGCGGCCAGGCGTGCCGGTAAGCCCCCATTTCCGGTATGGTCCGGCCAAATCCCCGCTCGGCCAATAAGGACCGTCCCTTGCCTCCACTCAAGATGCAACGATGAGCGACTGGGCCCAGCTCATCCTCGACTGGATCGCCGCGCATCCGCATCTGGCCGGCGTGATGACGTTCCTGATCGCCTTTGTCGAGACGCTACTCGTCATCGGCTTCTTTATCCCCGGCACGATCCTCTTGTTCGGCGTTGGCGTCCTGGTGGGCCAGGGTAGCGTGCCGCTGGAGATCGCGGCGTCCTCGCTGGTGATTGGGGGCGTCGCGGGCGATGCCTTCGGCTATTGGATCGGCCGGCGCTATCGCGACCAAATCCTGGCTTTGAATTTTTTCAAGAAGCGCCAGCGCACCATCGATTTCGCCGAACGGCTGATCAACCGGCACACCGGCAAGGCGTTGCTCCTCGCGCGCCTGATCGGGCAGATCCGCCCGATCGTGCCGATGATTGCCGGGATGATGAATGTCCCGACCAGAAAGTTCTTCTTTTATAATGTTCTGTCGGCCGTCATTGCGGCGGCTTTTCACTTGTTGCCCGGCATGATCGTGGGTGTTGGGCTGCGTTTTTCGGGCGCGGTGACCGGGCGCCTCGCGGCGCTCGTCGTGATCGTCGGCGTGGTCGCGTTTCTGGTCTATTGGCTGGCCAAGCGGGCGCGCGGCCTCTCGATCCTGTTCGGCCCCCAAACGCTCGATCGGCTCTCTGCGTGGACCCATAAAGAAGCCGCCTCGCGTTGGCCGGGCCTCCGCCATGGCGCACGTGCCTTGGTCTATTTGCTCGACCGGGCGCGGCTTGAGGTCTTTGGCATGGCCGCGCTTTGGCTTGCCACAATCGGTCTCTTCGCTGGGGTCATTGGGCTGGTTCGCGCGGTCGCGGTCGGCGACCCGATCGCCGATGCCGATGCGGCCGTCTTCGAAGCCCTAAATGGCCTCCGCAATCCATGGGCCGATGACGCGATGGTCGTCCTCGCGGCGTTCGGCGAGCCACCCGTGATCCTCGCTATGAGCGGCGTGGTTCTCTTGTTTCTCTTGGTCCGCCGCGCGTGGATTGTCGCGGGCTATTGGACGCTCGCCACCGCCATCGCCTTCGCCTCCACGACGTTGATTGGGCTGATGGCGGAGGTGCGCGCGACCGACGGCGCCATCCTTACGGCGAGCGGCGCGCTCCCAGAAGGACATGCCGCCATATCGGTTACCATTCTCGGCTATTTCGCGCTGCTCTCGACGCAACGAGTTCAGGCGGTCGGGCTAAAGCTTGTAGGCTTCGCCGCCGCATTCGGGTTCATCAGCCTTTTGAGCATCGCCCAACTCTATCTCGGCCGGCTTTATGTCACCGGGCTTTCCGGTGGATTTCTGATCGGGATCGCCGCCCTGCTCATTTTGATGGCCGGTACCTGGCGTCACTTACCTGAAATCGAGCGCGGGTTGAGCAATCTCGTCGGATGGGCCGGCTTGACCGTGTTGATCGCGGCGGGAACGGTCAACGCTGTGGTCGGTCACGAAGAGCGGATTGCTTTACTCGCGCCGAAGGATCCGATCATTGCGGTCGATGCGACGGCTTGGCTCGACCATGGCTGGATCAACCTCGCGCCCTATCGCGTCGACTTTACTGGCGGTCCCGAAGAGCCGATCAACGTGCAACTTGCTGGCACGCGCGAAGACATCGCTCGACGCCTCGAAGCTAGCGGCTGGAGTCGTCCGCCACGGTGGGACATTGTCGCGATCGCCGATCTCGTGACCGGTTCGACGCCAAACGATCTTGAAGCGCGGCCAGTACTGGCGCGTCTCTGGGAAGGCCGCCGCGAGACGCTCGTCATGGTCAAGCCAAGCGAGGGAGGCCGCCTCGTCCTCCATCTGTGGAATCTCGGGCACCGGATCGGCGGCGAGAATGGTGAGCCACTCCTACTCGGCACGGTCGAACGCGAGAAATACGGCAAACCCCATCTTTACGGGTTGATTGCCTTGCCGCCGGCGGCCACCGATTTTTCAGCCGCAGCCGCGACGCTCGCGCAAGACCTCACGGGGTCCGAACGCCGCGTTCGCACGATCGGCCTTTCGCTGCCCTCTTCTCAAAGGCCTGAACGGGCCTGGGATGGCAGCACGGTAATCGCACCGCCTTGAGCACGCGCGGGCGTTAACCGGTCTCGCCGGTCATGACCTCTTTCACCTTGCTCGCCAATTGGCGGAGGCTAAACGGCTTGGGCAGGAAATTGATGTCGGCGCCGACGCTGTTGCGGAACGCATCCTCGGCATAGCCGGAAATATAAATCACCTTCAGGGTCGGCAATTTGACTCGCACATGTTTGGTCAGCGTGGGTCCATCCATGCGCGGCATCACCACGTCAGTAATCAAAAGATCGATTGAGTTTTGCGCCGCATCGATAACCTCGAGCGCGGTCTCCCCGCAATCGGCCTCAAGCACCGTATAGCCTTTGTTACGCAAGGCGCGCGCGCCAAACATGCGAACCGGCGCTTCGTCTTCGACCAAGAGGATCGTGCCGCGCCCGGTCAAATCCACCGAATCGACGACGCGCTCGGCAGCCGGCGATGAGGTAACCGCCTCGGGGCGCGCGCCGCGGTGCTGCGGCAGAAAGATCGAGAACGTCGTGCCCTGCCCAACCTCGCTTTCGCAGAAAATGTAACCGCCGAATTGTTTGACGATGCCATAGACCGTCGAAAGCCCGAGCCCGGTGCCGGCGCCGACGCCTTTGGTGGTGAAGAAAGGCTCGAAAATCTTACCGAGATGCTCCTTGGGAATGCCAACGCCGGTATCGACAACTTCAATCAACATATATTCGCCGGCCGGCAGCAATTCGTGGCCGAGCGTCGCCGATTCGATCCGGCTAACATTGCGCGTGCGGATGGTCAGCGTGCCGCCATCGGTCATCGCATCGCGCGCATTGACCGCAAGATTGACGATGATTTGCTCAAGTTGGCCTTGATCCGCCTTGATGAAGGCGACATCGCGGCCATGCACCACTTTGAGCTCAATCGCCTCGCCAATCAGCCGGCGGATCAGGTTCGAAAGCTCGGCCAATACGTCGGTCACCGACAACACGGTTGGCTTCAAGGTTTGCTGGCGCGAGAAGGCTAACAATTGGCGCACCAAATTGGCGGCACGGCTGGCATTCTGCTTGATCTGCATGATATCAGCGAATGAGTGATCGCCCGCCTGATGGCGCATCAGAAGGAGGTCGCAAAAACCGATGATCGCGGTCAGGAGATTGTTGAAGTCGTGCGCGATGCCGCCGGCGAGTTGGCCGATGGCCTGCATTTTCTGGGCTTGGGCAAATTGCAGCTCTAGGTTCTTTTGCTCGGTGGTGTCGATCATGTGCAGGATCAAGCCCTGCACGCTGCCATCGTGTTCCTCTATACGGCTGGCATAGACCGACGCGACCGCCTCACGCCTTGCGCGCGAGCGAACCTCGATCGGCATGCGCCGACGATCACCGACCAAAACGGCGGCGAGAGTCGCGCTGACTTCATTGCGATCTGGTTCGTCCAACAAATCCGCCAGTCGCTGACCCGCGGGCCCAGCGCCTTCGGGGGCGAGGAAGCGGGTGACCGCCGTATTGCATTCGACGATGACACCCTCATGGTCAAGCACCGCGATGCCGATCGGCGAGTTTTCGAAGAGCGCCCTCAGGCGTTCGACGGCATCGGTCGAGTGTCGACCGACCGCCGCGCCAAGGTCGCGCACCATGCCGATGACCGGCCCCTCGCCGCTGTCCCTCAGTGAACAAAGACTGAGCGAGGCGCGAACGAGGCCGCCATCGCCGCGACGCAAATCAACCATGCGATCAACCACGATTGTGGTCGTATCGCCACCGCCGCCATTCGATGCCTTGTTCTCGGCGTGTTCGACGAAATCGGCGAAAGTCGCCGCGCCGGCGATCAAGGAACGCCTGGGTACGCCCAGTAAGGTCGAGAGCCGCTCATTGGCAAAGGTGAAGCGGCCATCATCATCGAGCGCGAACAAGCCGATGGGCGCCGCATCAAGGAGACGCATGGCGAAGGACGCCAAATGGCGATCGAACGCGCCGGGTTCCGAACCCGCCTCGCGAACGCGCTACGCCTGGGTTCCCCCCGCTGGACTGGCCGGGGTCTCAGGCCAAAATGCGAGCCGCCGAGTCGTACCATTGCGGAGCGGCAAATCGACGATGGTTTCCCCGCCGCTGTCGGCCAGGAGCCCTTCCAGCAACACGCGCGGGTCAGGTGGTTCAACCGCTTCATCGATATCAAGCAATTGACGATAGGCCGGATTGGCGACGGCATCCTTCCCGTCGCGGCCCGTGACATACCACCCGACCGCGCTATTCATGATGGCCGCGCCGAGCTGCAACGCGCCGTCATTACCCTTTTTTCGGTGGCGCAGCGCCATCCTAGCGGCGGCCGAACCGATTGCGGCCACCACGCCGACCCAACCGATGGCGCTCAAACCAGGTACGGCCAGGCCGACCGCCCCTAGCCCAGCGGCCAAGGCAGCGCCCGCGCTACACCAAGGTGTAGCGTTCGAACCGTCGCGTGACGTGGCGGGCGGCGACATGGATGGCTGGTTCACCTGGCCGATTATAGCGCGATGGTTAGCCTGCCCGGAGCATTC
>CAMDNF010000067.1:0-15950 GCA_945902735.1 Rhizobium sp. Q54
GCGGCGATCTGGATATGCACCTTGAACGCCTGCTGCGCACCCATCAGCGCGAGGTGGCGACGCAAAAGCGCATCTTGGAAATCAATCCGCGCCATAGGTTGATCCGTGCTCTGGCCGCCCTGGTCAGCAAGGCCGGCGGGTCGGACTTATTGGAGGACGCGGCGCACTTGCTGCTCGATCAGGCTCGAATTGTTGAAGGCGAACCGCCGGCCGACTCGATAGCGTTCGCAAGCCGGCTCTCAGCCGTCCTCTCCCGTGCCTTCGAAGCTGGAGCGGCTTAGGACTTTGGCCTCAGCCACATCATGCCAGCACCGATAATCGCGCCGGAGTTCTCGGACTGAAGCAGCACCGCGCAGCCGTCGGTGGTTGGAAAGGTCTCAGGCATGTTGTTGGGACTGAGCTTAAGGCTCAGCGCCTTGCCGTGATAACGACCGATCTCAGTGAAGCCACGCACCACGCGAAAATTCGTAATTGAACGGCCGTCATTCTCACCGGCGGTCACCTTGGTCTCGTACGCGCGGTCGAACGCGACGAGCAAGATCGTCGCTGGTTCATTGATCGTTCCGGCCGGAATCGATATGTGGATTCGGCCGTTGGATTCGGTGTTCATCGCGACTTTTAGCCGGGGACCCGCCGCGCTTTGCGCCGCCTCGATCGCACGATTGACCGCATCGCGGTCGGAACCGACCACATGGCTAGCGCCATCAATCACCATTTGCGGCGTATAGACATAACCGGCGCCGAGCGCGTGCTTATAGGCTTTTTGGCGCTTCGTGTTTAGCTCGCTCGCGAACGGATCGACCCAGCCAATATAGTTCCAATAATCGACATGCTCGGACAGTGCGATAACGTCGTCGCGCTCGGCCAATTCACCAAGAAACGCATCCGCCGCCGGGCAGGACGAACAGCCCTGCGAGGTAAAAAGCTCGACCACGACGGGCGCTTTGCCATCATCCGCGGCAAAACCCGGGTCCGCCATTAAGCAAGCGACCCCCAGCAAAAGGGGGGCAAGGATCGCGGAAAAGCGGAGAATTGCACGGTTCATACCCCGGTATATAGCACGCGGCTCTGAACGGCCTCTAAACGATCAATCACTTTTCAGTGACGCAAACGCTGCGCTTCCTTGAAGCCTGCGATACACTGCCGCGCCATGCGTCGCCTTTATCATATTTGGCTTTCGCCCGCCTGCCGCACCATTCGAGTCGTGCTCGCTGAAAAGGAGCTCGAAACCGAACTGGTGGTCGAGCCCTATTGGGAGCGGCGTGAGGAGTTTCTAAGGCTCAATCCGGCGGGCGAAGTGCCCGTGTTGGTCGAGGCCGACGGCGCCGTAATCTCGGGCATTGAGCCCATCGCGGAATATCTTGAGGATGTCTATAAGACGCGGCCATTGATCGGCACCGCGCCCCTGGCGCGCGCCGAAGTACGCCGACTGGTTGATTGGTTTGACGACAAGTTCGGACGCGAGGTCACGCAATATATTTGCGGCGAGAAGTTCGCCAAGCGATTCTTGCGTCGGGCGCCGCCAGATTCCGAGGCCATGCGGGCCGGCCTGACGAACATCAAGGGGCACCTCGACTATATCGGCTATTTGATGGATCGGCGTCGTTGGCTGGCGGGCGACGAGTTTTCATTGGCTGATATCGCGGCCGCGGCCCAGCTTTCGGTGATCGACTATCTCGGCGACGTGCCATGGGAACGCTATGAAACCGCGCGTGATTGGTATGCGCGGATCAAATCGCGACCATCGTTCCGTCCCATCCTGGCCGATCATATCGCCGGCCTGCCGCCACCGAAGCATTACGCCGACCTCGATTTCTGAGATCCCATGGCTGGACCGAGCCCTGGACAGGCCCTCCCCGCCACGCTGAAGCATGACATCGTCGCCATGGCCCTCGAGCACGGCTTCGACGCGGTCGGGTTTGCGCCCGCCGCGCTTTCAACCGACGCGCGGGCAGGGCTGGAGGGTTATTTGCGCGCCGGCTTTCATGGCGACATGGGGTGGCTCGGCGCACGCGCCGAGGCGCGCTCAGCCCCTCGGACGCTCTGGCCCGAGGCCAATAGCGTGATCGTGCTAGGCGCCAATTACGCGCCGATGGGTGACCCACTTGCCGGGCTCGACCAGCCGCATCACGGCAATCTTTCAGTCTATGCGCGCGGGGCCGATTACCATGATGTGTTGAAAGGCGCGGTCAAGCGTTTGGCCCGCGCGTTGATCCAGCGCCATGGCGGCGACGTTAAGGTCTTCGTCGATACCGCGCCGGTCATGGAAAAGCCATTGGCCCAGGCCGCGGGCCTCGGCTGGCAGGGCAAGCATACGAATTTAGTTTCTCGCGAGTTTGGCTCTTGGCTGTTTTTGGCCGAACTATTCACCACGCTCGATCTGCCGCCCGACACGCCACATGACGACCATTGCGGCACATGCCGAAATTGTCTCGACGCTTGCCCAACCAAGGCATTTCCTGCGCCTCATCAACTCGATGCACGTCGATGTATTTCCTACCTGACGATCGAGCATAAAGGCCACATCGCCCCCGAATTTCGTGCCGCGATGGGCAATCGAATCTACGGCTGCGATGATTGTCTTGCGGTCTGTCCGTGGAACAAATTTGCCAAGGCCAGCCGTGAGGCCCGCTTTGCCGCGCATCCTGGTCGTGAGGCGCCGACGCTTGCCGCGCTTGCCGGGCTTGATGATCCTGGCTTTTGCCAGCTCTTTGCTGGCTCGCCGATCAAGCGCATTGGGCGGGACCGGTTTGTCCGCAATGTGCTGATCGCGATTGGCAACACAAGAGACCCCGCGTTGAAGGACATCGCCGTGCAGCGCCTGGACGACACGTCGCCGCTGGTGCGAGCGATGGCGGTGTGGGCTTTGGCTCGGTTGGTCGAGCCGGGAGATTTCACGGCATTGAGAGAGGCGCGTATCGAAGCGGAACCCGATATTGATGTCAGGCGCGAATGGACGTCGCCGTTTCGAGTCACGGGTCTTTGATGTCGAGCGCTTCGATATTCTGTCGTGCGGAGTCGGCCGCCTCAGACTCCGGCGCGAGTGTTATCACCTTGAACCAGTCGGCACGCGCGCCAGCGTCATCGCCGCGTAGGCGGCGCAAATTGCCGCGTTCGAGCAATGCGCCAGGATGGTCCCCACGAATGGCGAGGGCGCGCCCAATATCGTCATCGGCGAGCGTGGGTGCATCGAGATAACGATAGGCGGTCGCGCGATAGACCAACGCATCGGCATCTTGAGGTTTCAATTCAATGACCCGGTTAAGATCGTCGATCGCCGCGAAATAGCTTCCCGAGGCCACGGCGGCGAGGCTGCGCTTAAGCAGCGTGATGGAATCGTCAGGGGCCAGCTTGAGGGCCGTGCTTAAGGCCGCGTCGGCCCGCTGATAATCTTCGGCCAACATCCAAGCGTCGCCGGCCTGATCAAGCAACGCAACCCGCAAAGACACCGCCAAACTCAACCCTTCCGTTGCAAGCCGCTCCAGATGGAGGCCGGCATTCTCATATTGCCCAAGCGCGTACAGCGCGACGGCGACGCAATGCTTGGCCGGCGCCCCGCCGCCCATATCGCGCCAGGCGATCGCCTGCTCGAAGCCATCTTCGGGCTTACGCAACGCTTGCTCGATACAGGCTGAATATTGCGCCTGGCTGGTTCCAGTCCAGTCCAGTTCGGCGGCGTGTTTCTTTTTTTTCGCGGCCATCGCGTCATGCGGCAGGGCCAGGAGGACGGCGCTGAGCAGAAGGGCCAATGCCCAGGGCGTGGGGCCTTGTTTGAGGCGTCTCATGGCTCGTACAGTCTTCACCCGACCAACAAAACGCAAGCCCGGCCGCGTGATCATCGATGAGCCAACCCATGCGCCTCTTTTGCTTTGGCTATGGCTATTCGGCGGCCGCGCTCGATGCGCGCTTGGCGCATGGCGACGTCGAACGTGCCGGCACGGCGCGCACGGCCGAAGGCGTCGCGGCGTTGCGCGCGCGTGGCGTCGATGCCTATCTTTTCGATGGCATACGCCCCATGGACAACGCTGGGCAGGCCCTGCGCGCGGCAACGCATGTGGTGGTCTCGGTTCCCCCGGGCGCGCAGGGAGACCCGGTCTTGCGCCATCATAAGGACGATTTGGCGCGGGCACCCGCGCTCGCCTGGCTTGGTTATCTTTCCACCACGGGCGTTTATGGTGATCGAGGGGGCGATTGGGTTGACGAAGAAGCCGCCGTCAACCCGATTGGGCCACGCGGCCAGGCCCGGCTCGATGCGGAAACCGGGTGGCTTGCGCTTTGGCGCGATCGCGGCGTGCCCGTCCATATATTTAGGCTCGCCGGAATTTATGGCCGAGGGCGCAATGCGCTTGAGACGGTGCGCGCGGGCGAGGCCAAGCGCATCGACAAACCAGGCCAAGTGTTTTCGCGCTTTCATGTCGACGATATCGCGGCAGTCCTTGATGCGTCGATCGTTCGCCCTCGGCTAGGGGCAATCTACAATGTGTGCGATGACGAGCCCGCGCCGCCAGCGGAGGTCATCGCCTATGCCTGCGAGTTGCTCGGCATTACGCCGCCGCCTTTGCAGGCGTTCGATCAGATTGCAGCGAGCTTATCGCCCATGGCGCGCAGTTTTTACGCCGAAAATAAGCGCGTCTCGAACGCGCGCATCAAGAGCGAGCTGAGCGTTCGCCTGGCCTATCCGAATTACCGAACCGGTCTCCGTGCCTTGCTAGCCGATCTCGGCGAGGCCGGGAAATACCTCAAGCAGCAAAAAGGCGAATGAATTGAGGTGCCCGGTAATCATGGCAATGCCCATAACCACAAGGATCGCACCCGCGAAGATCTGAAAGGGCCGGCTCACGCGACGAATTGTTTTTAGGCGCCTCAGGAAAAAACCGGTGAATGCCGCGGCCGCAAGGAATGGCACGCCGAGGCCGAGCGAATAGATCGCGAGGAGAAGCGCGCCGGCCCCAACGCTGCCGGATGACGCGCTCACGGTCAGGATCGCGCCGAGAATTGGCCCAATACACGGCGTCCAACCAAAAGCGAACGCCATACCGAGCACGACCGCGGCGACTGGGTGACCGCCACCGAAGCGGCTGACAAAACGTGAGTCGCGCCCCAGCATCGGAAGCTTCAATAGGCCGGTAAGGTAGAGCCCAAAGATGATAATGATGGCGCCCGCGCCATAGCCAAACTCGGTCTTATATTCGAGCAAAAACTCACCGAGTGCACTCGCGCTGGCGCCGAGCGCCACAAAAATCAAGGTAAAGCCGAGCACGAAACACGCGCTCAAGACGACCGCTTTCAGCCGTGTGGCCCGTGTCGTGTTTTCAGTTAAGTCGTCGAGTGACCCGCCGGCGACATAAGAGACATAACCCGGCACGAGCGGCAAAACGCACGGCGACAAAAATGAAATAATGCCGGCCAGAAAGGCCGGTAAGACGCCGATCGAAGCAATTTCAGACATAGTGAAAATATGTTGCCACGGCGGCGGGGAGGAGGTTTTTCACCCGCCACCGATCAACTTACGCACGACGGCGGCAACCGCAGGGTCGGACCAATTTCGCTCGCCGAGCACACGGGCGATCTCTCGACCCTCGGCGTCGATAAAGATGGTCGCGGGAATCCCGCCGAGCTTGAACGAGCGAAACGCCTTGAGGCCTTCGTCGATATAGATGGGCAGGGATTTGATGTTGTTGTCACGATAAAAGGCGCTGACGGCGTCGGGCCCGTCGCGGTCGACCGACAAGGGAAGAATCGTGAAATTCGCTCCGGCCAAGTTTGCGTTCATCGCGTCGACTGAAGGTAGCTCAGCGCGACATGGCGTGCACCACGTCGCCCAGAAATGCACGGCGGTAATTTTGCCGCGATAGTCGCTCAGCGCACCAATCTTGCCAGCGGAATCGACAAAAGTGATCTCAGGTGCGAGCGCCGGCTGGTCTGGCACAGCGAATCCTATGATTGGTGTGCCATCGGCACTCTTGTCGAGTTCTTGAACTGGCGAAGCCGCGTGAACCACGCCGGCCGATAACGCGGCCGCCATTACCGCTACGCCAACCAAACGAACACCCAGCCATGCCAAACGCGCCATTTTCGAGTCCTGATTTCGTGGGAGTCAGATGATCATATGGGGCCCGAATCTCGGCATTGTATAGGCTTTCGGCCCCGCCTCACCAAATGTTGAACCCCATCACCGGGCCGCCAACGCATCAATCGCCGCGCACAGGCGGCTCAGGTCTTCCGGGCGAGATAACCTGTGGTCACCGTCCTTGATCAGGGTGAGTTCGACATCGGGGCTTTCGATTCGCTCGGCGACGCGGAGTGCATGGGGCCAGGGGACGTCAAGATCCCTCATGCCTTGGAGAAACCGCACAGGGCAAGCGAGAGAAATGGGTTCGCGGAGCAGGAGATGCCTGCGTGCTTCAGCGATCAGGTTTTCGGTGATCGGGTAGGGGCGGTCGCCATAATCCGAGGGGAGTTCGATGACGCCCTCGCGTGCGATTTTGGCGCGTTGGGAGGCGTCAAACTTAGCGAACAGCAAATCTTCGGTGAAGTCGAGTGCCGGCGCGACGCCGAGCAAAGCCTTGAGGCGGGCAGGACGCGCCAATGCGATCAAGGTCATGATCCAACCGCCCATGCTCGAGCCGACAAGGATCTGTGGGCCTGTCGTGATCTCATCGAGTACGGAGAGCGCATCATCACGCCAGCGGCCGATGGTCCCGTCTTCAAATCGACCCGTCGATTCGCCATGGCCGTAATAATCAAAGCGGACAAACGCGCGGCCGGTTTGGCGGCAATGCAAATCGAGGGTCGCGGCCTTAATTCCGCTCATGTCGGACATAAAACCGCCTAGGAACATGACCCCGGGGGCCTTGCCCTCACGGCGGCGGTAAGCGATGGTGGCGCCGTCCACACGAATCAGGCGTTCCGGCGGGTTTAACGTTGAGGGCTGATTCATGATGAGGTGCGGCGCAACTTTGGTAGGACTTCCGACCCCGGCAGGATGTGACGCTGCAACGCTATACCCGGGGTCGTTCCGGGAGCATGGAAATTAGCACGTTGAGTGGTATGGCGGGACGCGCGCCGACGGTACTTCAAGTTTTGCCTGATCTCGACGGCGGTGGCGGTGTAGAGCGCGGCACCATCGATTTGACGCGGGCGCTCGTCGCCGGGGGCTACCGGGCGCTGGTGGCCTCGAACAGTACGCGCCTTGCTGGCCGAATCGATGCCCTGCGCGGCCGCCATATTCGTCTCCCCGTTCACAGTAAAAACCCCTTTGTCATGGTCGCAAATGCGTTTCGGCTCGCGCGGCTCATTAAGGCCGAGAATGTCGATATCGTACACGCCCGCTCTCGTGCTCCGGCTTGGAGCGCCTTTTACGCGGCCCGCATGGCTCGCTGCCATTTCATCACGACATTGCATGGTACCTACGGTACCTGGTCACCCTTCAAGCGTGCCTATAGCGCCATAATGACGCGTGGCGAACGCGTGATAGCGATCTCAGAGTTTATCGGCCATAAGGCTATCGAAGATTATCGGGTCGCTCCTGAACGCATCACGGTCATTCCGCGCGGGGTCGATCTTGAAGCCTTCCGCCCAGGCGCGGTCAGCACGGAGCGCATTGTCAATTTGTCTCGCCGGTGGCGCCTCGAAGATGGCGCGCCGGTCGTCATGCTGCCGGGCCGTCTGACTTATTGGAAGGGGCATTCGGTCTTAATCGAAGCGATGGCGCTATTGGCGCGCAAAGACGTGTTTTGCATCATGGTTGGTGACGACACTGGCGGAAAATCCGGTACGGATGTTCTGACCGCTCGGGCGAGCAAACTAGGCTTAGGCGGTCGGGTACGCTTTGTTGGCCGTTGCGAGGATATGCCGGCGGCCTACATGTTGGCCGATGTGGTGGTCTCGGCATCGACACGGCCCGAAGCATTCGGCCGCGTTGCCGCGGAGGCGCAGGCGATGGGCATTCCAATTGTCGCGACCGATCATGGCGGTTCACGAGAAATCGTGCGGCCTGATGTGGCGGGTTGGCTTGTCTCGCCGGACGATCCCCGTGCTTTGGCCGATGCGATTAATAGCGCGCTTAGTCTTGACGATACCAAACGTGCGACCTTGGCCAGCGCCGCACGCGCCCACGTGGTTGCTAATTTTAGTCTCGATATGATGTGCGCCCGCACGCTCGCCATTTATAAAGACGTGCTCGAGAGCGCGAAACAGGGCTAATCATCATGGCGGGCATTGTGCCACGCCAGCGCATTCTGGTTATCAAACATGGTGCGCTAGGCGACTTTATTTTGGCGCTTGGACCCTTTGCCGCCATTCGCGCGCATCATCGTGATGCGAATATCGTGTTGCTAACGACCGCGCCGTTCGCCGCGCTTGCATCCTCGTCGCCTTATTTCGACGAAATATGGGTCGATACGCGGCCAAGCATTTGGTCGCTCTCCGCAATATGTGGTTTACGCCGTCGCCTGCGCGGCGGCAATTTCACGCGCGTCTATGACTTGCAGACCTCGCGTCGTTCTAGTGCGTATTTACGTCTATTTGGCAGGCCGACACCCGATTGGTCCGGAATCGCGCCCGGTTGCTCGCATCCCCATCGCAATCAGTCGCGCGATAGAATGCACACACTTGAACGGCAACAGGACCAGCTACGTGATGCCGGCATTCCCGATGTGCGCGCCCCGGACCTCGGTTGGCTCGACGGCAATCTTTCGGAATTTGTTTTGCCACCGCGGTTCGTGCTCATTGTGCCGGGTGGGGCGCCGCACCGACCCGCCAAACGATGGCCGCCCGAAGCCTATGCCGCGCTGATCAACAAATTGGCGGCCTCAGGCGTGGACGCGGTGCTGCTCGGCGGCTCGGCCGACAGCGCGGCGATTAAGGCGATTCGTGCTGAGGCCCCAATGGCAATCGACCTCTCCGAGCGGACAAGCATCGGCCATATTGCCGCCTTGGCGCGCCGGGCCGCTGGTGCGATTGGCAATGATACCGGGCCGATGCATCTGATCGCGGCGCTACATTGCCCCTCGGTGGTGTTATTCTCGCGTGCCTCCGACCCAAAATTGTCGGCGCCGCGAGGGCCGTTCGTGCGCATTATAGCGGTCGACGACCTCGCCACACTCACGCCCGATGCCGTATCGGCCGCGATCACATTGCGCTGAGAAAGAACACGCGATGGTACTGACCTTCGACCGCACGCTTGATTTCGAATATGGCGCGGTTAGTCAATTGACCCCGCTCGTTCGACGCGTCGTCGCGCGCAATGGCGGGCCCTTCACCTTTCACGGCACCGGTACCTACCTTGTGGGCAGAGGCCGCGTTGCGATCATTGATCCTGGGCCAGAGCTCGACCAGCACATATCGGCGCTTTTGCAAGCGGTCGAGGGCGAAACCGTGACTCATTTGATCGTGACCCACACACACCGCGACCACTCGCCGGCCGCCCGACGCCTCAAGCGTGCGCTCGGTGTACCGACCTTGGGCTTTGGGCCTCATGGGGGTGAGGTTGGGGGCGACGCGGTTGAGGAGGGCGCTGATCATGATTTTGTGCCCGATATTCGACTCGCACACGGCGATGTGGTCACGGGCGCTGGCTGGACATTGGAGGCGGTCCACACACCGGGTCACACCTCAAATCATCTTTGCTTTGCGTTGAAAGAGGAGCAGGCGCTGTTTTGCGGCGATCATGTGATGGGTTGGTCGACCACGGTGGTCTCACCTCCCGACGGCGACATGCGCGCCTATCGCACCTCGCTCGCCGCTCTGCTGAACCGCGACGAAACGGTCTATTGGCCAACCCATGGGGCGCCGGTGCGTGACCCGAAGGCGTATGTCGTGGGCCTTCTCGAACATCGCGCCGAGCGTGAAGCACAAATTCTCGCCTGCCTTCGCGACGGCGTCGAGACAATCCCCGAAATAGTTCGGCGGCTCTATCGAGACGTCGACCCCAAGCTTCATAGGGCCGCCGGCCGATCCGTGCTGGCGCATTTAGTCGAGCTGGTCGAGCGTGGCGTCGTCCAATGCGAGGATACCCCTTCGATCGGCACTCAATATCGCCGTCGGGGCTAACGCGCCTCGCTAATCGGTGCCGAGCACGTGGCGGCCATGACGGGTGACGAGCAGGGGCACGGCACGCTGCGCGCGTTCCTCGGCGCTCGCGGCAATCCAATCGGCGGCTTCCTTTAAGACTAAATTGGTGGGCATTGAGAGCGGGAGGTTCATGGCCTCATCGATCGGTAGCCATGCAATATTGCCAAGCTCGCCATTACCGCTGAGTGTGCCGACGACTGAGTCGTCCGCCTCGGCTAAAAAGAACCGCGCATCAAAGCGCCGCACCAAGCCGGGCGGCGTGATGGCGCGAAAAATATAGCAAAGGCCGCCGAGGGCGGGCGCCAAGCCCGCCTCGCGGAATCCCGCCCAATGGCGCTGATCTAAGCGCACGTGAAGCGGTGAGGGGCGGCCGATGAGGAGCCCCGCTTCTTCATAGGTTTCGCGTATCGCGGCGATGGCTAGGGCGCGGGGGCGGGCGGCGCTCCGGCAGCCGCGGGCGAGGCGCCGCGCGACGTCGAACGCAAGCGGTGTCGCGGGTTCAATCAGCCGATCGCCAGGGTCCACCCGGCCACCTGGGAAGACGAATCGGTTGGGCATGAAGACACTGCCCGCATGGCGCTGGCCCATCAGCACTTCGACGCCACGCGCTCCCCGGCGATAGAGCACCAAGCTTGCGGCATCGCGCGGCTTCAGGGGCGGCGAGGCGTTCATAACGCTTCCCTAACAGATTGTCGGCCAAGCTCGAAAGCCCGCCCTCGCCTTGACAGGTTGAGCCTGCGTGGGCAAGTAGACTGACTTTGGGCAATCCTATTCAAGCACGGGTTCATGCCGCGTCTCACCCTTCCCGACAATAGCGTCCGCATCTTCGAGCAACCGGTCACCGGCGGCGAGCTCGCCGCGTCGATCGGTCCGGGTCTGGCCAAGGCGGCACTGGTCGTTGAGGTCGATGGCTCGCTGTGGGATTTGTCGCGCCCGATCGAGACTGACGCCAAGGTAAGGCTGATCACGGCCAAAGACCCCGAGGCGCTTGAAATTGTTCGCCACGACACGGCCCATGTTATGGCCGAGGCGGTCAAAGAGCTTTATCCGGATGTTCAAGTCACGATCGGTCCGGCGATCGAAGACGGCTTCTATTATGATTTCGCGCGCGCAACACCGTTCACGCCCGAAGACCTTGAGAAAATCGAAGCGCGCATGAGAGAGATCGTCGGGCGCAACGAGCCGATCACACGCGAGGTTTGGGAGCGCCCCGACGCAATCAAGTTCTTCAAAGCCCAAGGCGAACACTATAAGGCGGAGATCATCGAGGCGATCCCGGCGCGCGAAACGGTTACGCTCTACCGCCAAGGCAAGTTCATCGATCTTTGCCGCGGCCCCCATCTGCCCTCAACGGGCAAGCTCGGTGCCTTTAAGCTTTTAAAGCTGGCGGGCGCTTATTGGCGCGGCGATTCGAAGAACCAGATGCTTCAGCGCATCTATGGCACGGCATGGGTCAATGAGGCCGATCTCAAGGCCTATTTGACGCGGCTCGAAGAGGCGGAAAAGCGCGATCACCGCCGGCTCGGCCGCGAGATGGAGCTGTTCCATATTCAAGAAGAAGCCGTTGGCATGGTGTTCTGGCATCCCAAAGGCTGGACACTATATCGCGTGATCGAACGCTATATGCGCCGAAGACTCGAGGCGGCGGGCTATGTTGAAGTACGCACGCCGATGTTGATCGATCGCGCGCTTTGGGAAGCCTCCGGGCACTGGGAAAAATTTCGCGAGCACATGTTTACCTCCGAGGCCGAGGACCGTGTGCTTGCGCTAAAGCCAATGAATTGTCCGGGTCATGTACAAATTTTCCGCCACGGTCTGAAGAGCTATCGCGATTTGCCGTTGCGTATGGCTGAATTCGGCTCTTGCCATCGCGCTGAACCATCGGGCGCGCTGCATGGCATCATGCGCGTGCGTGGGTTCACGCAGGACGATGCGCATATTTTTTGTGCGCCTGCCGATATTACCGAGGAGACACGCGCATTCTGCGATCTGCTCGGCAGCATCTATCGCGACTTTGGGTTCCCCGAGTTTCGCGTGAAATTTTCCGACCGTCCCAAGGTGCGGGCCGGTTCCGATCAGATATGGGATCGTGCCGAGGGCGCGTTGAAGGACGCCTGCGCGGCCGCGGGGTTGGCCTATGATCTCAACCCGGGTGAAGGCGCGTTCTATGGACCGAAACTCGAGTTCGTACTGCGCGACGCCATCGGGCGAGATTGG
Source organism: Rhizobium sp. Q54 (assembly GCA_945902735.1). Lineage (GTDB taxonomy): Bacteria > Pseudomonadota > Alphaproteobacteria > UBA828 > UBA828 > SHWC01. The sequence goes on from CAMDNF010000067.1 coordinate 12,292, forward strand.
CAGTGCGGCACGCTTCAGGTCGATTTCGTGTTACCGGAGCGACTCGACGCAAGCTTCATCGGAGAGGATGGTCAGCGCCACCGCCCCGTTATGTTGCATCGAGCCATTCTGGGGTCGCTTGAGCGATTTATCGGTATCTTGATCGAGAATCACGCCGGCCGGCTGCCGCTTTGGTTGGCGCCCACGCAGATCGTGGTTGCCACGATCACGAATGACAGCGACCACTATGCGGTCGAGGTGGTTGAGCGGCTAAAGGGAGCCGGTCTCAGGGTGGAAAGCGACCTTAGAAGCGAGAAAATCGGCTATAAGGTCCGCGAGCACTCCACGGCCAAAATCCCGGTCATTCTCGCTGTTGGCAAACGTGAGGCCGAAACCCAATCGGTTGCTATGCGCCGTCTTGGTAGCGCCGCACAAGAAGTGCTTGCGCTCGATCAGGCGGTAGCTAGACTGGTCGCCGAGGCAAATGGGCCATTGGTTTTGCCCGATCTAGGCGGAAACCCGGCATTTGTAATGCCGGCCACCGGCCCTGACGGTTCATAGAGGAAGGGGAAAACGTATCGCTAGGTTCACCACCACGACGGCTCCGCCCTCGCGCGAGGGCCCCCGTATCAATGACGAGATCACAGTCCCTCAAATTCGCCTGATCGGCCACGACGGCAGCCAAGTCGGCGTCGTGAGCGTCCGCCGGGGCATCGAGATGGCCGAGGAAGTGGGCCTCGATTTGGTTGAGGTGTCGCCTCTCGCCGAGCCGCCTGTCTGCAAATTGATGGATTTCGGCAAATACAAATATGAGGCGCAAAAAAAGGCCTCAGAGGCCCGCAAGAAACAAAAAGTCATTGAAATCAAGGAAATCAAGTTGCGGCCGACGATCGACCGGGCCGACTATGACGTAAAGCTTCGAGCGATGCGGAACTTCCTTGAGGAAGGCGACAAGGTTAAAGTAACGCTACGATTCCGCGGCCGAGAAATGGCGCATTTGGAGCTCGGCATGAAGGTGCTCGAGCGGGTCCGTGAAGACCTGGCGGAAATCGCCAAAGTTGAGCAAATGCCAAAGCTCGAGGGCCGCCAAATGACGATGGTCATTTCCGCCAAATAACCGCGATCAATGCGCTTCCACAATCGACAAATCGATTGGGGAAATGATCTTTATGGTTGTATATTTGAGTTGTTATTCAACCATAGAGTCGGGCGCGATGGCAGAAAAGCAGAAAAAGCTGACTGGTGATGAGTGAAAGCTCACGGGTCCACGCGGCCCTGGACGATCAAAGCTTGTGCTCGCCGTCGATGATGACCCGGTCAATCTGAGGGTATGCAAAGCCATGGTCGAGGGCCTTGGCTATTTGTATGAGGGCGCATCGTCGGGCCGCGATGCCCTGGAAATGCTGATCGCGGTGCAGGCTGGGGTCGTGTTGCTCGACATCATGATGCCATCAATGGATGGCTTTGATGTTTGCCGCGAAATCCGCAAAATGTTCCCGGGCGCAGGCCCTCGGGTCATTACCTGACCGCCCGCAACATGGAAGAAGACGTTAAGACGGCGTTGGATACGCAGGCGGACGACTACTTGGTCAAACCCATCCAATTGCCCGTATTGCAAGCCCGCCTGAAGCACTGGTTTGAAGTACCGCCCCGGGGTGAGAAGGCATAGGGGATATAGGGCCTCTTCTGAGAGCCCCGAACGCCCTTGCCAAGCCGGGCCGATCTCTGTAAAATCACCGCCTCATTGGGTGGCGCGGCCCTAGGCATGCCCAACCGCACCTTTCGCCGTGTAAACGCGGCCACACCACCGATCCGAGAGATGGCAAATGCCTAAGATGAAGTCGAAGAGCAGCGCCAAGAAGCGCTTCTCTTTCACGGCCACGGGCAAGGTGAGGCGCAATAAGGCGAATCACCGCCACATCCTGACCACCAAGACACGCAAGGTGAAGCGCGAACAGCGTGGCACCACGATCCTCGAGGGCGGCGACGCACGTCATGTGCGGCGCTGGCTCCCCTACGGTTGAGGGAGACAGGTCATGGCACGCGTCAAACGGGGCGTCACAACGCATTCCCGCCACAAGGAAATGGTCGCGCAGGGTCGCGGCTATCGTGGCCGCGCAAGCACGAATTTTCGCGTTGCGATCGAGAAGGTCGAGAAGGCGCTTCAATACGCCTATCGTGATCGCCGCAATCGCAAGCGCACCTTTCGTGCCCTTTGGATCCAGCGCATCAATGCGGCCGCTCGCGAGCACGGGCTGACCTATTCGCAGCTCATCAATGGGCTCGACCTTGCCGGGGTTCAACTCGATCGCAAGGTTTTGGCCGACATTGCCGTGCGCGATGCCGCCGGCTTCAAGGCGGTGGTCGAGAAGGCGCAAGCCGCGCGCGCGAGCCGGCCTTAGGGCCGGCCCAGGCGGCGATACCTAGGAGTTAGAAGCGTGGACGAGGTCGAGGCGCTGCGCGCCGCGCTCTTGTCCGCGATTGAAAGCGCGAGCGACCTGGCCGCGCTCGAAGACGTGCGCGTCCACGCCATGGGCCGCAAGGGCCAACTGACCGAACGCATGAAATCGCTCGGCGCCCTCGACATCGAGGCGCGCAAAGCGATGGGCCTTCGCCTCAATGCGGTCAAAGACGAGATCGCCGCCGCACTTGCCGCACGCAAGGACGCTCTGGGTAGCGCCGCGCTGGATCAACGCCTCGCTGCCGAGCGGATCGACGTCACACTACCGTCGCGCCCCGAGCAAGAAGGCCGCATCCACCCGATTACCCAGGTGATTGATGAGCTCGTGGCGATCTTCGCCGACATGGGATTCACGGTAGCGGAAGGTCCAGATATCGAGGACGACTTCCATAATTTCACCGCACTCAATATTCCGCCCGAGCATCCTGCGCGCCAGATGCATGACACGTTTTATTTGCCGCCGGGGCCGAATGGCGAGCGGAAGCTGCTCCGCACGCACACCTCACCGGTCCAGATTCGCACGATGGAAGCCGGGCCGCCGCCCTATCGTGTGATCGTTCCCGGACGGACCTTTCGCGTCGATTACGACATGACTCATACGCCGATGTTTCATCAGATCGAGGGTTTGGTGATCGATACGGCAACCCATATGGGCCATCTCAAAGGGTGCCTGACGGATTTTGTGCGTACGTTTTTCGAGCTTGAAGATTTGCCAACGCGGTTTCGGCCGAGCTTCTTTCCGTTCACTGAACCCTCGGCTGAAATGGACATCGGCTGCTCGCGCAAAGCGGGGGAACTCAAGCTCGGCCAGGGTGGCGATTGGCTCGAGATTCTAGGGTGCGGCATGGTGCATCCAAAGGTGCTCGAACTCTCGGGCGTTGATCCGACGCGCTATCAGGGCTTTGCTTTCGGTCTCGGCGTCGAGCGTTGTGCCATGCTGAAATATGGCATCCCCGATTTGCGGACCTTCTTCGAAGCCGATTTGCGTTGGCTTCGGCACTATGGCTTCAGCGCGTTGGACGTGCCGGGCCTGGCGACGGGGTTGTCGCGGTGAAGTTCACGCTCTCCTGGCTCAAAACCCACCTCGATACCGAGGCGGACGCCAAGACCATCGGCGACGCGCTAACCTCGATCGGGCTTGAAGTCGAGGGCATCACCGATCACGCGGCGAAACTAGCGCCGTTCACGGTCGCTTATGTGGTCGAGGCCAAGCAGCATC
>CAMDNF010000068.1:0-15897 GCA_945902735.1 Rhizobium sp. Q54
GAATCTCGGCGATCCCGACCTAAACACGATGCCGGCTACCGCAAGGTGGCCGGCATCGGCGCTTTTCCGCTAGGATGAAAAGTCTCGCGTCCATCCCCAGCGGGGAGGGACCGCGCTGCGAGCGGGCGATTAGCTCAGTTGGTAGAGCGTCTCGTTTACACCGAGAATGTCGGCGGTTCGAGTCCGTCATCGCCCACCACCCTACGCCTTCGGCTTAGGGTGGCAGGCCACCCTAGGGCCTGACACCCGAAGCCGATTAGGCCTAGGAGTGTCCCCCGAAGCTCCGTGAGGAGCGAAGGGGGACTGGTGCCGCCAAACATCGTGCTCCAGTTTTGTGCGAGCCGCGAATCGGCGGGCCGATTCAAGCTCGATCCCAATAAACAATTGATGTTATCCATTTCTATACCGAGGCCGATATGGCCGCGGGTATTTCAGACCCGCGCCGCCTTAGGTGACCATATTCTTTGGAGGGTTTCGCCCATATGCGGCACGTGATCGTCATCCTACTCTCGATCGTACTCGCCGGGTGTGGGACGTCGAGCCTGCAGCAACGGCTGGAAACTTTCGACGGTGCGCTTGCACCCGAAATGCAGCCCGGTAAAGCGATCGTGGTGATCGGATTATCCATCAATTCTCAGACCAGTGCGCTGGGATCGCCGCTCCACACATCTGGACAATGGACGCAAATCGATCGCGCGAGCGGGCGTACCGACCCTTCGCTTGATCGGTCGGTCGACCTTGAACTCAGGGCTCGCGGTGGGTTTTTTCCCTCAGGAGCGAACGAGGGCACCGGCTATGATTTCTATGCTGTGCCAGCCGGCACTTACGCGCTGGGCTGGTTTGAGCATGGCGGGGACTATTTTTTCCGACAGCCTATGAGTCCGTGAAAGGCGTTACACGGGCCTACACCTTGAACAAATTTAGGCTTACATATTTGTCGTCTCTAGCGCAGGCGAAACCGGATACCCCGACCTTCACCGTCAACGCGGGCGATGTGGTCTATGTCGGCGATTTGATCGTCGACGTTTCCGTGGAGGCTATGGCCATATTGTCGGTCAAGAGCAGCGAATCGGAAGTTCGAAAGGTCCTCTCCGAACGCGGTTACTCGGGCGAGCTCATCTTTAGGCAGATCCAACAATTCGACGGCAAGCCAGTAAACAAAAGCCATTTATTTGCCAAGGTACTCCAGCGCCAATGATACGCCCGATTGTTCCTTGCGTTGAGCGCGCCCAGTTCGGCTGACGTGCAAGAAGCCACGGCCCCGTGCCTGTTGTGAGCCTGGCCAAAAGGCGCAGGCGCCCCTCCGCCGGTTCAACGCTGGGGCTTTGATGGTGTCCCCAAAGGAGTTTAGCGTCTCTTGGCGTGGTACGTTGGAGTCGTGACCCAGTCGGGGGACGAGACCGGAGCTCCGAAGCATCCGGCCCCCGCGTGCCGAAGCGCACCACAGTGACCCGGGCCAAGTTCCTTGACCCACAGGGTGGTGTGCAGTACATGAGGCGCGCCCTTCGCGGCTCAGAATCGAGCCGCGGTGGGGCAGGATTTGGGGGCGTAGCTCAGCTGGTTAGAGCGCCGGCCTGTCACGCCGGAGGTCGCGGGTTCAAGTCCCGTCGCTCCCGCCACCCCCTGAGGCTCATGGCCGCAGGGGTCGACGTCGACCGGGGGGCCGGCCAACTGGCCAAATCCTAGCGGCGGTTTTGAGTAACACGGGCGCTTGTCGCTGGGGCGGCACTCGTGTGGGGCAAGCGGCCCTGGCCTTGGGAGTATCGGATTAGCTCACGCCGATGACCGCTTCCTCTTCCTTCCTTTTCGAATATTTGCCGATCCTCCTTTTTCTCGGCATTGCCGTCGTTATGGGGGGCGGCATGATTGTGGCGTCTTACATCGTCGCGCCGCAAAAGCCGAACCCCGACAAGATCACCGCCTATGAATGCGGCTTCGATGCGTTCGAGGACGCGCGCATGAAATTCGACGTGCGCTTTTATCTGGTCGCCATCCTGTTCATCATTTTCGACCTCGAAGTCGCCTTCCTATTCCCGTGGGCCGATTCCTTTAGCGGCATCGGGCTTTATGGCTTTTTCTCGATGCTGGTGTTCCTTGGCATCCTGACCATCGGATTCATTTATGAATGGCGGAAGGGTGCGCTCGAATGGGAATGAGTGGCGATACGACGCTCGGCCTGCCGGGTCGCGCGCTCGCGCCGGGCGCGGCGCAAGATAGCGCGCTCAAACTGGTGACCGACGAGCTGGCCGAGCGCGGCATCGTAGTCGCCAAGCTCGACAAGCTGGTCAATTGGGCGCGCACGGGCTCGCTCTGGCCGCTCACCTTTGGTTTGGCCTGCTGCGGCGTCGAGTTCATGCACATGATCGCCGCGCGCTATGACATCGATCGGCTCGGCATGGTGCCGCGCGCGAGCCCCCGGCAGTCCGACGTCGTGATTGTGGCGGGCACGCTGTGCAACAAAATGGCGCCTGCCTTTCGACGCGTCTATGACCAGATGCCCGAGCCACGCTATGTGATCTCGATGGGTAGCTGCGCCAATGGCGGCGGCTATTACCACTATTCCTATTCGGTGGTGCGCGGCTGCGATCGCATCGTGCCGGTTGACGTCTATGTGCCGGGTTGCCCGCCAACCGCGGAGGCGCTGCTCTATGGCGTCATGCAGCTGCAAAAGAAAATTCGTCGCATCGGCACGATCGAGCGATAAAGGGCCATGGCCGACATTCAAACGCTGAGCGAATTGGGCGAGCGGATCAGCCTCGCGCTCAAGGATTATGTCGAGACGGCGACGGTCGTGCAGGGGGAATTGTGCGTCATCGCCCGCCCCGATGCCATCACGCGCGTGATCAAATTTCTGCGCGATGACACACAATGCGCGTTCGAGATGCTGGTCGATGTATGCGGTGCGGATTATCCCGATCGGGAGCCGCGCTTCGATGTGGTCTATCATTTGTTGAGCGTGAGCCGGAATCAACGTGTACGGGTCAAGGTCCGGATCGGCGAGGGCGGCGTGGTGCCGTCGGTGACCGGTCTTTATTCCGCCGCAGGTTGGTTCGAGCGTGAGGTGTGGGATCTCTACGGCATCTATTTTTCGGGTCACCCCGATTTGCGCCGGATTCTCACTGATTACGGCTTCGAGGGGCATCCCTTGCGGAAGGACTTTCCGCTCACCGGCTATGTCGAGATGCGCTATGACGATGAGCAGAAGCGCGTCATTTATGAGCCGGTCAAGCTGACGCAAGAGTTTCGTCGCTTCGATTTTATGTCGCCCTGGGAAGGCACCAATTACACGCTCCCGGGCGATGAGAAGGCCGCTAAATCATGAGCGAGCGGCACATTCGGAGCATGACGATCAATTTCGGGCCGCAGCACCCGGCGGCGCATGGCGTGCTGCGTTTGGTGCTCGAGATGGATGGCGAGATTGTCGAGCGGGTCGATCCCCATATCGGCTTGCTCCATCGCGGCACCGAAAAGCTGATCGAATACAAAACCTATTTGCAAGCCGTGCCCTATTTCGATCGGCTCGACTATGTCGCGCCGATGAACCAGGAACATGCTTATGCGCTGGCAGTCGAGCGGCTTTTGGGCATCGAAATTCCGCGCCGCGCTCAAGTCATTCGCGTGCTCTATAGCGAGCTCAGCCGGATCACCAACCATCTCCTTAATATCACCACGACCGCGCTCGACGTTGGCGCGATGACGCCGTTCTTCTGGGGTTTCGAGGAGCGCGAGCGGATCATGGAGTTCTATGAGCGGGCGTCGGGCGCGCGCATGCACGCGGCCTATTTCCGGCCCGGCGGCGTCGCCATGGATTTGCCGCAGGACCTGCTCAACGACATTGGGACCTGGAACAAGAAGTTCCATAAGGTGATCGACGAGATCGATGGCCTGTTGACCGAAAACAGAATTTTTAAGCAACGCACGGTCGACATCGGCAAAACCACCGCCGCCGAGGCGCTCGATTGGGGCTTCACCGGGCCGATGCTGCGCGCCTCGGGCGTTGCGTGGGATCTGCGCCGGGCCGAGCCCTATGAGATCTATAGCGAGCTCGAATTCAAAGTGCCGGTCGGCACCAATGGCGATTGCTATGAGCGTTATTTGGTGCGCATGGATGAAATGCGTGAAAGCGTGCGGCTGATCGAGCAATGCCTCGCGCGGATGGAGCCGGGGCCCGTCAAGGTGCAGAACAACAAGATCACGCCGCCCTCGCGCGCTGAAATGAAGCACTCGATGGAAGCGCTCATTCATCATTTCAAGCTCTATACCGAGGGCTATCACGTGCCGGCCGGCGAAACCTACGCCGCGGTCGAGGCGCCCAAGGGCGAGTTCGGCGTTTATCTCGTGTCGGACGGCAGCAACAAGCCCTATCGCTGCAAAATCAGGGCGCCGGGCTTCGCGCATTTGCAATCGCTCGACTTTATGAGCCGGGGTTACATGCTGGCCGATGCGGTCGCGAACCTCGCGAGCATGGATATCGTGTTTGGGGAGATCGACCGGTGAGCGGCAATGGCGCGGATCAAGGGGCGAGCTTTGCCTTTGCGCCCGGGGCCATGGCGAAGGTCAAAGCGATCATCGCCAAATATCCGCCGGGCCGGCAGGCGAGCGCGGTGCTGCCACTGCTCGATCTGGCGCAGCGTGAGAACGACGGGTGGCTCTCGCGCGCCGCGATGGATCATGTCGCGCAAATTCTCGATATGGCGCCGATCAAGGTTTATGAGGTCGCCACGTTTTACACGTTGTTCAACCTAAAGCCGGTCGGGCGCCATTTGGTGCAGCTGTGCCGCACGACGCCCTGTTGGCTGCGCGGCAGCGAGGAATTGCGCTATGCCGCCCAGCAGGAACTCGGAATCGGTTTGAAGGAAACCACCGGCGACGGCGCCTTCACGCTGGTTGAGGTCGAATGCCTCGGCGCCTGCGTCAACGCGCCCATGGTGCAGATCAATGACGATTTCTACGAGGATCTGACGGGCGAGAGTTTCCGCGAACTTTTGCGCGCGCTGCGGCGCGGCGAGAAGCCGGCTATCGGATCACGGACCGGGCGGAAAGGCTCATGCCCGGCCTCGGGCCCGACCACATTGACCGAGATCGAGCGACGCTGATGTTGAAAGATTCCGACCGCATTTTCACCAATCTCTATGGCCTGCACGATTGGGGGCTTGAAGGCGCGCGCAAGCGCGGCGATTGGGACGGCACCAAGGCCCTGCTCGAAAAGGGCCATGAGTGGATCGTCGAGGAGATCAAGGCATCCGATTTGCGCGGCCGGGGCGGCGCGGGTTTTCCGGCCGGGCTCAAATGGTCGTTCATGCCGAAGCAGATCGATCCCAAGCGGCCGCATTATTTGGTGGTCAATGCCGATGAGAGCGAACCCGGCACGTGCAAAGACCGCGATATTCTGCGCTATGACCCGCATAAGCTGGTCGAGGGTTGCTTGCTCGCCGGTTTCGCGATGCGCGCGCACGCGAGCTACATCTATATTCGCGGCGAGTTCGTCAACGAGGCGAAGAATCTTCAGGCAGCGATCGACCAGGCCTATGCGGCGGGGTTGATTGGCAAGAACGCGTGCGGTTCGGGTTGGGACTTCGATGTCTACGTCCACCGCGGCGCCGGCGCCTATATTTGCGGCGAGGAGACTGGGCTCCTTGAAAGCCTTGAGGGCAAAGCGGGTCGGCCGCGTTTGAAGCCGCCTTTCCCCGCGGCGGTCGGGCTCTATGGGTGCCCAACCACGATCAATAATGTCGAGACCATCGCGGTGGCGCCGACGATCTTGCGGCGTGGCGGCGCGTGGTTCGCGGGTCTGGGCCGGCCTAAGAATACCGGCACCAAGGTGTTCTGCATTTCGGGTCATGTGAATCAGCCGTGCAATGTCGAAGAGGAAATGGGTATTCCGCTCAAGGAACTCATCGAGAAGCACGCGGGTGGCGTGCGCGGTGGCTGGGATAATCTGAAGGCGATCATTCCGGGCGGCTCATCGGTGCCGCTCTTGCCCAAATCGATTTGTGACGATGTGCTGATGGATTTTGATTCGCTGCGCGCGGTGCGATCAGGCCTCGGCACGGCGGCGGTGATCGTGATGGACAAATCGACCGATGTGATCGCGGCCATCGCGCGGCTGTCGCATTTCTACATGCACGAGAGCTGCGGCCAGTGTACGCCCTGCCGCGAGGGCACGGGCTGGGTCTACCGCACGATGCAGCGCATGGTGAAGGGCGAGGCGTCGGTCGATGAAATCGATCGGTTGAATGATGTCGTAGGCCAGATCGAGGGCCATACGATTTGCGCACTGGGCGATGCCGCGGCGTGGCCGGTGCAAGGCCTGATCCGCCATTTCCGCGACGAGCTCGAGGCGCGAATCTTGGTTTCCAAAGGTGCGCTCACCAGTGGGCGGTATGGTTTCAATCCCGGCATCGCGGCGGCCTGAGGAAACCATCATGCCTAAACTCATCGTCAATGGTGTCGAGGTCGAGGTTCCGCAAGGCTCGACCGTCTTGCAGGCTTGCGAGGCGGCCGGCGCCGAGGTGCCGCGCTTTTGTTATCACGACCGGCTTTCGATTGCGGGCAATTGCCGCATGTGCCTGGTCGAGGTCGAGAAATCACCCAAGCCTGTCGCCTCCTGCGCCATGCCGGCGAATGAGGGCATGGTGGTCAAGACCAACACGCCGCAAGTGCAGAAGGCGCGCGAAGGGGTGATGGAGTTCCTGCTCATCAATCACCCGCTCGATTGCCCGATCTGCGATCAAGGCGGCGAGTGCGATTTGCAGGATCAGGCCATGGCCTATGGCCGGGGCGGCAGCCGCTATGAGGATGCCAAGCGCGCGGTCAAGGACAAGGACATCGGGCCCTTGGTCAAGACCATCATGACGCGCTGCATCCATTGCACACGCTGTATTCGCTTTGGCGAAGAAGTCGCGGGCGTTGAAGTGCTCGGCCTGACGGGGCGCGGCGAGCATATGGAGGTCGGGCCCTATGTCGAGGCGGTGGTCAACACCGAGCTCTCGGGCAATATCATCGATCTGTGCCCGGTCGGTGCCCTGACCTCGAAGCCCTATGAATTTCACGCGCGGTCGTGGGAACTGGTTAAGACCGAGAGCATCGATGTGCTCGACGCGGTCGGCGCCAATATTCGGATCGATACGCGCGGTGCCGAGGTCATGCGTATTCTGCCGCGCCTCAACGAGGCCGTGAACGAGGAATGGTTGGCCGACAAATCGCGCTTCGCGTGCGATGGCTTGAAGAAGCGCAGGCTCGATCGTTGCTTCGTGCGACACAATGGCAAGCTCGAACCCGCGAGTTGGGACGACGCCTTCGCCGCGATCGCGACACGGTTGCGCGGCGTTCCCGGCAATCGCATCGCGGCGCTCGCGGGCGATCTGGCCGATGCGGAAGCGATACTGCTCCTGAAGGAGCTAATGGGCGCGCTTGGCTCAACGCATATCGATTGCCGGCAGGATGGCGCCAAGCTCGATGCGTCAAACCGCGCGGGCTATTTATTCAATACCACGATCGCTGGCATCGAGCAGGCGGACGCCTGCCTCTTGATCGGCACCAATCCGCGCTGGGAAGCGCCGCTGGTCAATGCGCGCCTCCGCAAACGCTGGCGTCGTGGCGGCTTTGCCATCGGCCTGATCGGCGAGCCGCGCGATCTGACGTACAAATACAATCATCTCGGCGTTGGGCCGCAGGCCTTGGCCGAGCTTGCGAACGGCCGTCACGCCTTTGCCGAAACGCTGAAGGGCGCCAAAACGCCGATGCTGATCTTGGGGCAGGGCGCCTTGGTGCGTTCGGATGGCGGACAAATCCTCGCCGCCGCGCGCCAGATCGCGCGCGATCTCGGCTTCGTGCGCGATGGGTGGAACGGCTTTAACGTGTTGCACAGCGCGGCCGCGCGGGTTGGCGGGCTCGACCTCGGCTTCGTGCCGGGGGCGGATGGGCGCGACGTCGCCGGTATTTTGGAAGGCGCGCAATCGGGCGCGATCGATGTCGTCTATCTACTCGGTGCCGATGAGATCGACACCAGCCGGCTCGGCAAGGCGTTCGTGATCTATCAAGGGCATCACGGCGATGAAGGGGCGAAGCGCGCCGATGTTGTGCTGCCCGGCGCGGCCTATACCGAGAAGGATGCCACCTACGTCAATCTCGAAGGGCGGCCGCAACGCACGCACCGCGCTATTCATCCGCTGGGCGAAGCGCGCGAGGATTGGAGAATTCTCCGCGCCTTGTCGGAAGCGCTCGGCAAGCAGCTGCCCTATGACACGCTTCAAGCGGTCCGCGAACGGCTTGGGCAGGTTGCGCCGAGTTTCCGCGCGCTTGGTCGCGTCGAGCCGGCGTCGTTTGGGAATTTCGGCACGCCCGGGCCGCTCGGGCCCGAACCCTTCAAGGGCACCATCGCCAATTATTATATGACCGATCCGATCAGCCGGGCCTCGCCGACCATGGCCGAATGCATCGCGGCCTTTCTGACGCCCGCTCAAGGGAAGACCGGGACCCATGGCTGAGACCGGCGTTTGGCATGATTATTTGCTGCCGCTCCTCTTGACGATCGGCTACACGCTGGCGATCGCCGTGCCCCTGATGATCGGCGTCGGCGTGCTCACTTATGTCGAGCGAAAAATTTGGGCCGCGATGCAGCTCAGGCGCGGGCCGAACGTGGTCGGTCCGTTCGGCCTGCTGCAATTCCTGGCCGATGGCATCAAGATGATCTTCAAGGAGACCATCGTGCCGGCGGGCGCCAATCGGGCGCTGTTCATTCTTGCGCCGATCATCACATTTTCGCTCGGCCTGATCGGCTGGGCGGTCATTCCATTCGACAAGCACTTGGTGCTGGCCGACGTCAATGTCGGGATCCTCTATCTGTTCGCGGTCTCTTCGCTCGGCGTTTACGGCATCATCATCGCCGGTTGGGCGAGCAACTCGTAATACGCGTTTTTAGGTGCGATGCGCTCGGCGGCGCAGATGGTCTCCTATGAGGTCTCGATCGGCTTCGTGATCGTGACCGTGCTGCTTTGCGTCGGCTCGCTTAACCTGAATGACATCGTCGAGGCACAGCGGGGCCTGTGGTTTTTCATTCCGCTGTTCCCGATGTTCGTCATCTATTTCATTTCGGCTTTGGCCGAGACCAACCGCACGCCGTTCGACTTGCCAGAGGCCGAGGGCGAGCTGGTCGCGGGCTATCAGGTCGAATATTCGGGCATTAGCTGGGGCCTCTTCATGCTCGGCGAATATGCCAACATCATTTTGCTCTCGGGCCTTTGTGTTGTGTTGTTCCTCGGCGGATGGCTACCGCCCTTCCATGTCGCGCCGCTGACCGCGGTGCCGGGCGTGGTGTGGTTCCTGTTGAAAACCGCTGTGGTGATTTTCGCCTTCACCTGGACGCGCGCGACGCTGCCACGCTATCGCTATGACCAATTGATGCGGCTCGGCTGGAAGGTTTTTTTGCCGGCGTCCTTGGGTTATCTCGTATTGGTCGCGGGCGCGCTGCATCTGTTCGGCTGGCTGCCCGAAAAGGCCGGTGGCTGATGGGCGATTGCATCTTGGCACAACCTCGTGATATCGCCGACGGCGCGCGCGCCGCCGGCGACGTGGCGTAGGAGGATCGAATGGCCTTGGTAGATCGGACCTTTCGGTCGCTCTTTTTGACCGAGCTCGCCGTGGGCTTTGCGATCACCTTTCGGCAGATGTTCAAGCGGAAGGTGACGGTCAATTATCCGCACGAGAAGGGGCCGCTTAGCTCGCGCTTTCGCGGTGAGCACGCGCTCCGCCGCTATGCGAGCGGGGAGGAGCGCTGCATCGCCTGCAAACTATGCGAGGCGATTTGCCCGGCGCAGGCGATCACCATCGAGGCCGAGTCGCGCGACGATGGCAGCCGGCGCACGACGCGCTATGACATCGATATGGTGAAGTGCATCTATTGCGGGTTTTGCCAGGAGGCCTGCCCCGTGGATGCCATTGTCGAGGGGCCGAACTATGAGTTCGCCGCCGAGACGCGCGAGGAACTGCTTTATAACAAAGAAAAATTAATGGCGAACGGTGACCGTTGGGAACGCGAAATCGCGGCCAATTTGTCGACCGACGCCCCCTATCGCTGAGCCGGTGGAGCGCGCGTTTCCTCGATGATCATCCAGACCATCGTCTTCTACGTTCTCGCGGCGGCGACCATCGGCGCCGGCATGGCCGTGATTGCCTCACGCAATCCCGTGCACTCGGTGCTGTTTTTGATTTTGGCTTTCTTCAGCGCGGCGGGTTTGTTCGTGCTGATGGGGGCCGAGTTCGTCGCGATGATTTTGGTCATCGTCTATGTCGGCGCGGTCGCGGTGCTGTTCCTCTTTGTCGTCATGATGCTCGACATCGACTTTGCCGCCCTTAGAGCGGGCTTCATGCAATATATGCCGATCGGCGCGGTGATCGGCGCGATCCTGTTGGCGGAGCTGATCCTCGTCTTCGCCTCCGGCGCGGTGAACATCAAGAAGCCAGGCTCGGTCGCGATGCCATCGCCTGATCCTGCCCAGACCGCCAACACCGAGGCGCTCGGCAATATTCTCTATACGCACTATGGCTATTTGTTCCAGATCGCCGGCCTGATCCTGCTGGTCGCGATGGTGGGGGCCATTGTGTTGACGCATCGTGCGCGCACCGGCGTTCGACGCCAGGTGATCGCCGATCAGGTGGCGCGCCGGCCGAAGGACGTGGTGCGGTTGACCGACGTGAAGCCGGGGGAGGGCGCCTCGTGGAAATCGGACTGACTCATTATCTGACCGTCGCGGCGATTCTATTCACTCTCGGCGTGTTTGGCATCTTCCTCAACCGCAAGAACGTGATCGTCATCTTGATGGCGATCGAGCTGATGCTGCTCGCGGTTAACATCAATCTGGTCGCGTTTTCGTCCTATTTGGGCGACATGACCGGCCAGGCCTTTGCCATGTTCGTGCTCACCGTCGCGGCGGCGGAAGCCGCCATCGGGCTCGCCATTCTTGTGGTCTATTTCCGCAATCGCGGTTCAATCGCGGTTGAAGACGTCAACATGATGAAAGGCTGAAGGCGCGTGGGTCTCGCAGTCGCCGCTGTATTTCTGCCGCTGATTGGCGCGGCGATCGCGGGCTTGTTCGGCCGCGTGCTCGGCCAGCGCGTGGCGCCGCTGGTGACCGTTGTCGCGATGGGGCTTTCCGCCGCCTTTAGCGTGCTCACCTTCGTCGCCGTCACGCTCTATGGCAATACGGGCAAGGTCGAGCTCTTCGATTGGATCGGGTCAGGCACGTTCCAGGCCTCGTGGGCGTTTCGCTTCGATGAGCTGACTGGCGTGATGATGTTCGTGGTCACGGTGGTTTCGTTCCTCGTCCACGTCTATTCGATCGGCTATATGGCGCACGATGCGCACAAGCCGCGCTTCTTCGCCTATCTCTCGCTCTTCACGTTTTTCATGATGGCGCTGATTACGGCGGACAATCTGCTCCAGCTCTATTTCGGCTGGGAGGGTGTTGGCCTCGCGTCCTATTTGCTGATCGGCTTCTGGTACAAGCGGCCGAGCGCGAATGCCGCGGCAATCAAGGCGTTTGTCGTCAACCGGGTGGGCGATTTCGGCTTCGGGCTCGGTATTCTGGCGATATATCTGAGCTTCGGCAGCATCGAGTACGACGTGGTCTTCGCCAAGGCGCCCGAGATGGTGGGCAAGACCTTCTATTTCCTGTTCGGCGAAATAGATATTCTCGAAGTCTCGTGCATCCTTTTGTTCATTGGCGCGATGGGCAAATCCGCCCAATTCCTGCTGCACACTTGGTTGCCCGATGCGATGGAGGGCCCGACCCCGGTCTCCGCCCTCATCCATGCCGCGACCATGGTCACGGCCGGCGTCTTTATGGTGGCGCGGTTCTCGCCCGTTTTCGAATACGCGCCGACTGCGCTGTCGGTCGTGACGTTCTTCGGCGCCACCACGGCAATCTTTGCCGCGACCATCGCGCTGACCCAAAACGATATCAAACGGGTGATCGCCTATTCGACCTGTAGTCAGCTCGGCTACATGTTCTTCGCCTGCGGCGTGTCGGCCTATCAGGCCGGCATCTTCCATTTGACCACGCACGCCTTCTTCAAGGCGCTGCTGTTCCTAGGCGCTGGTTCGGTGATCCACGCCATGTCGGACGAGCAGGACATGCGCCGCATGGGCGGGATTTGGAAGCTGATCCCGCTGACCTATGCGCTGATGTGGATCGGCAATTTGGCGCTCGCGGGCCTGCCGTTCTTCTCGGGCTTCTTCTCGAAGGACGTGATTTTGGAATCCGCTTTCGCGGCCCATACGGGCCTTGGCGAATATGCCTTCTGGCTCGGCATTATCGCCGCGGGGTTGACCGCGCTCTATTCATGGCGGCTCCTGATCATGACCTTCCATGGCAAGCCGCGCGCCGATCATCACACCATGGAACATGTCCATGAATCGCCCTGGGTGATGACCGTGCCGCTGATGTTGCTCGCAACTGGCGCCATCGTTTCCGGTTATCTGCTGTTGCCGATGATCGGCGAACATGGCGGGCTGTTCGGCAATTCAATCCTCGTTCTCGAGCACAACAACGCGCTCGAGGCCGCGCACCACTCGCCCTTTTGGGTCAAGGCGCTGCCGACGATCATGGCGGTGCTCGGCATTGCGGCCGCCTATTTCCTCTATATGGCGCGGCCCGATTTGCCGGCGAAAATCGCAAAGGCGATCAGGCCGCTTTACCTGTTCTCCTACAACAAATGGTATTTCGACGAGCTCTATGACTTTTTGTTCGTCGGGCCCGCCAAATACCTCGGCTACAGCCTGTGGAAGCGCGGCGATGGCGGTCTGATCGATGGCATCGGGCCCGATGGCATTGCCGGCGCGGCCAAGGCCATTGCGCTGCGCGCCGTCAAGCTGCAGACCGGCTATCTCTACCACTATGCGTTCGCGATGTTGGTTGGGGTGGCGTTGATCGTCACCTGGTTCCTCTTCGCGAGCAGCCCGTGAGGCGTCGATGAGCGGCTGGCCCATTCTTTCGACGATCACCTTTCTGCCGCTGCTCGGCGTCGCCTTCTTGTTGTTGGTCAGGGGCGATGCGGCGACGGTCGCACGCAACTCGCGCCTCGTCGCGTTGTGGACCTCGATCGTCACCTTCGCGCTGGCGTTGGTGCTGATCGGCTCGTTCGATATTTCGAACCCGGGCTATCAATTCGTCGAGAACGTGCCGTGGCTGCCTGAATTCGGCATTTCCTATCATCTGGGCGTTGACGGCATTTCGCTCTTCTTCGTGGCGCTGACGACCTTTTTGACGCCGATCTGCATCATCGCCAGTTGGGAATCGATCCAGAACCGCGTGCGCGAATATATGGTCGCGTTCCTGGTCATGCAGGTGCTGGTGGTCGGCGTCTTCTGTGCCCTCGATTTTGTGATGTTCTATATCTTCTTCGAGGGTCAGCTCATTCCGATGTTCTTGATCATCGGGGTGTGGGGCGGCGAGCGGCGGGTCTATTCCGCCTTCAAATTCTTCCTCTATACGCTGGTTGGCTCGGTCCTCTTCCTGATTGCCATTCTTTATATGTACCTGCAGGTCGGCACGACGGACATCCCGACCATCACCGCGCATGAGTTCACGCGCGAAACGCAGATTTGGCTGTGGCTCGCGCTTTTCGCGTCCTTCGCGGTCAAGATGCCGATGTGGCCGTTCCACACCTGGTTGCCGGATGCGCATGTCGAGGCGCCCACGGCAGGTTCGGTCATCCTCGCCGGCATTCTGCTAAAAATGGGCGGGTACGGCTTTATCCGTTTCTCCTTGCCCATGTTGCCCGAGGCGAGCGATTTCTTCACGCCCTTCATGTTCACGCTCAGCGTGGTTGCGATCATTTATACCTCGCTGGTCGCGTTGATGCAGGAGGACATGAAAAAGCTGATCGCCTATTCCTCGGTCGCGCATATGGGCATCGTGACGCTCGGCATCTTTACCTTCACGCAACAGGGCATTGAGGGCGGCATATTCCAGATGCTCTCGCACGGCATTATTTCGGCCGCGCTGTTCCTTTGCGTCGGCGTCGTTTACGACCGGGTGCATACGCGCCAGATCGCGGCCTATGGCGGGTTGGTGCATCGCATGCCGATTTATGCCGCGGTCTTCTTGGTGTTCACGCTGGCCTCGGTCGGTCTGCCCGGCACGAGCGGCTTTGTCGGCGAGTTCCTGGCCATGGTCGGCGCCTTTACCGCCAACACATGGGCGGCGACGACGGCCATGATCGGCATCATCCTCGGTGCGGCCTATATGCTGTGGCTTTATCGGCGCGTCATTTTCGGCGAGTTGACCAAGGAGAATCTGAAGTCGATCACCGATCTCAATTGGCGCGAGATCGGTGTGTTCGCGCCACTGATCGCGCTTGCCCTATTCCTCGGGATTTATCCGAAGCCGGTGCTCGACGTGCTCCATGCCTCGGTCGCGCATTTGATGACGCAGACCCAGCTCGCCCGCGTGGTCTCGCCCGAGGCGCTCGAATTGGCCGGGCAAGTTCCTCAAATCGCGGCGACGCGGTGAGGCGCCCGAGATGACAGCCTTCGTCGCGCCGAATTATCTCATTGCCCTGCCGGAAATTTTTCTGGCGGGTGTTGCGTGCGTGTTCCTGCTGATCGGCGTCTTTACTGGCAATCGCTCGACCACGCCACTGACCTACGCCGCGATCGGCGCGATGTTGATCGCCTTCGCGCTCGTGCTTGGTTTCAACGGTGCGCGCGAGACCAGTTTCGGCGGCATGTTTATCACCGATCATTTCACTACCTTCATGAAATCCGTGGTGCTGATCGGCGCTGCGGGCACGCTTGTGCTGGGGATTGGTTATGTCCAGCGCGAGCAGATGAACCGTTTCGAGTTTCCGATCCTCATTCTGTTCGCGACGCTCGGCATGATGCTGATGATTTCGGCCAATGATCTCATGGCGCTCTATGTCGGGATCGAATTGCAAAGCTTGTCGCTTTATATCGTGGCGGCGTTCCGGCGCGATTCGGTGCGCTCGACCGAGGCGGGCCTGAAATATTTCGTGCTCGGGGCGTTGTCGTCGGGCTTGCTGCTTTATGGCGCGTCGATGGTCTATGGCTTTACCGGCGCGACCGGGTTCGACGCCATCGCCGGCGGGATCAAGGCCTATGGCGCGGGCGATTTGCCGATCGGTGTGCTGATCGGGCTCGTGTTCATTGCGGCGGCGCTGGCCTTCAAGGTGTCCGCCGTGCCGTTCCATATGTGGACGCCGGATGTCTATGAAGGCGCGCCGACACCGGTCACAGCGTTCTTCTCCGCCGCGCCGAAGATCGCCGCGATCGCGCTTCTCTTGCGTGTTTTCCTTGGGCCGTTCGCCGAGCTCGCCTCAAGCTGGAATCAGATCATTCTCCTGATCTCGATTGCCTCGATGGCCTTTGCCGCCTTCGCCGCGATCGGTCAGCGCAATATCAAACGACTGCTCGCCTATAGCTCGATCGGCCATGTCGGTTATGCCTTGGTCGGCCTTGCCACCGCGACCGAGGAGGGTGTGCGCGGTGTGCTGGTCTATATGGCGATCTATATGGTGATGACGGTTGGCACCTTTGGTGCGGTGCTGGCGATGCGCCAAAAGGGCCAGATGGTGGAGGAGATCGCCGACCTCGCCGGCCTTTCGAAGACCAATCCGGCGCTGGCGGCCGTGCTCGGGATCTTCATGTTCTCGATGGCCGGTATCCCGCCATTTGCGGGCTTTTTCGGTAAACTCTACGTCTTCATGCCAGCGGTTGAGGCCGGGCTCTATGGCCTTGCGATTGCCGGTGTGTTGGCAAGCGTGGTCGGTGCCTATTATTATATTCGCATCGTGAAGATCATGTATTTCGATGAGCCGGCCGAGGCGCTTGATCGGCCCATAGGGCGGGAGATTTTGGCGGTGCTCGTGGTCACCGGC
>CAMDNF010000069.1:0-15871 GCA_945902735.1 Rhizobium sp. Q54
CGGATTCTCGTTGCTGATGTTGCTGGTCGAGCCGAAGCAAGATCGCGCGCTCACGGACGCATAGCAAAACCGCGCCCTCGCCAGCAGCGCCTAGAGGCGTAACGTCAAGGTCGACCTCGAAACTCACGCCACGGCGCGGCAGGACCAAACGTACCGCGTGTTCGCGCACGGGTTGGCACAGCGATCGGCTCCGTGCGATCAGCGAAAAGACGGGGCTATCGGGCAACAGGACGCGCTTTAGCCCTGTGGCGAGATAGGTCGCGCTCGCGCCGAACAATTCCTCGGCCGTTTGATTGGCATAGACCGCAACGTCATCGCGATCGATCCGGATAACCGCGAACGGCAAGGCCGCCAAGATCGGTTCCGCCAACATAGGCACAGAAATCCGCTCAGGGGCGTCCGGTAGGTAATGAAGGAGCGATTGCGCCGTGGTCATGAATTAAGCACCAGCCAGATCTGCTCAAAAACTAAGCAAATCCTAGCCCTGATGTTGCGCTGCGGCAATCCCCAATGTCAGGCCTCTTCGCCACCCTTCGGGCCGTAAAACACGACCCAGAGCGCAAGATCGTCGCTGAAATTTTCGAAGCGATGCACCACACCGGCCGGCACGAACAACATATCGCCGGGCTCAAAGGACACGCGCGTCGAACCGTTCAGAAAGACGCCGGAACCGCGCGCTACGATATAGACCTCGTCTTGATCGTGCGGTTGTTGGGGATCAACGCCGCGCGGCGCATAGACGCCGATCCGCGCGCTGCCATGGGTCAACACAACGTCAAATGGCTTCGGCTGACCGCCGCGTGCCGTGATACGCGCGAGGGCCGCATCAAGCGCCGCGTGCCATTCGGGTGGCGCGGAGGATTGTGCGTCGTTCATGACCGAACCCTAACAGGATTGCTTCGGGCGCGGCATTGGCAATCAAGGCGCCCCCCTGTAGCTTCGCTTCGCCATCCGATTCCCGAGCCAAGGACCAAAGATGCTAGGCGTCGCAGCCCTGATCGTAGCCGCAGGCCGTGGCCACCGCGTGGGGGGCGCTATACCGAAACAATATCTGGACCTGCGCGGCCAACCGGTTTTGCATCATACGATTTGCGCACTCGGCCGCCATCGTCGCATCGGCCTTCTCCAAGTCGCGATCCATCCCGAAGACGCGGTGCTTTATGCGGGCTCGATCGCGGGCCTGCCCGTTGCGGTGTCGAGAAAATTGCTCCCGCCGGTCCATGGCGGCGCGCGGCGTCAGGATTCGGTTCGCCTCGGTCTTGAGAGTCTTAACGCCCAAGCGCCCGCTCTCGTGCTGATCCACGATGGCGCCCGCCCTTTGGTCTCTGGCGCTGTCATCGACCGCACCATCGATGCCTTGGCCAAGAATGATGGCGCCATCGCCGCGCTCCGCGTGACCGACACGTTAAAGCGCGAAGGTGGTCAGGGTCAGATCGCCACGACGCTTGATCGCCAAGGCCTATGGCGGGCTCAGACCCCGCAAGGCTTTCGCTTCGAGGCGATCTTGCGCGCGCACCGCGCGGCGGCCCAAGGGCCCGAACTGACCGATGACGCGCAAGTCGCCGAGCAAAATGGGCTGGCCGTGGTGCTGGTCGAAGGCGAGGAGGCTAATCTCAAGATCACGACGCCTGAGGATTTACGCCGCGCGGCATCAGCCCTCGCGAAACCAGACGAGAAATCCGCCATGACGACCTTAGAGCCGCGCACCGGCACCGGCTTCGATGTGCATCGTTTCGGCCCCGGGGACCACGTCATGTTGTGCGGCGTGCGTGTGCCGCATGAGGCCGGGGTGCTGGCGCATTCGGATGGCGATGTCGGGCTCCACGCGCTGGTCGATGCGGTGCTTGGCGCGCTCGGCGCGGGCGATATCGGCAGTCACTTTCCGCCGAGCGACCCGAAATGGCGCAACGCCGATTCCGCGCTTTTCGTTCGACACGCCGCGGGTCTCGTACGTCAACGCGGCGCGACCATCACGCATGTCGATATCACGATGATTTGCGAGCGACCGAAAGTGGGACCACATCGAGCCGCCATGATCGAGCGGGTCGCCGATTTGCTCGGCGTCACGTCCGACCGTGTCAGCGTGAAGGCCACAACGACCGAACAGCTTGGCTTTACTGGCCGACGCGAAGGGTTGGCGGCCCAGGCGATCGCGACGCTCCTTTTGCCTCCGGCTTCACGGTCTTGAACGCGGCGCGACACCTCTTTCGGCGACGAGCGCGCAGCGCTTCGCCTGATGCGCTACTCGCCACGTGGTTCGGCATTGGCCTCATTCCCGGCGCGCCGGGCACTTATGGCTCGTTGGTCGCGGTGCCCTTGGCGTGGGTGATCGTGCATTATTGGGGGCTGCTCGGACTGGCGATTGCGATCGTCGCGCTATTTTTGGTTGGCACCTGGGCGGCGGGCCGTTATGCCCGCGCGCGCGGTATTGCCGATCCTGGTGCGATCGTGGTCGACGAGGTGGTCGGGCAATGGTTGGCGCTTGTGCTCGTGCCGCCCGATATCATGGCCTATGCGCTCGGCTTTGCGTTATTCCGTCTGTTCGACGTGATCAAGCCCTGGCCGATCAGCCTGCTCGACCGTCGGCTCAAAGGCGGCTTCGGCGTGATGGCCGATGATGTGCTGGCCGGCGCGATGGCGGCGATCGTTTTGTGGAACATATGGATTTGGATCGGGCCATGAGCGCGCTCAACGCACTCGACCAAAAGGCGGTCATGGTGCTCGAAATCTGTCGGGCGCGTGGGCTCAGACTTGCAACGGCGGAATCTTGCACGGGCGGTTTGATTATCGGGTGTCTGACCGGAATCGCCGGTTCGTCGGATGTTGTCGACCGCGGCTTCGTGACCTATTCGAACGCATCCAAAACGGAAGTGCTCGGCGTGGCACCCGATTTGATTGTGCGTTTGGGGTCGGTCAGCGCCGAGGTTGCGCGCGCCATGGCGGAGGGCGCCCTCGCCCGTTCGAACGCCGATATCGTGGTCGCGGTCACGGGCATTGCGGGCCCGGGCGGCGGCAGCGCGGAAAAGCCCGTCGGTCTGGTTCACTTTGCCTGCACCCGGCGCGGCGCGGCCATGCGGCCGGCGCGCCACGTTTTTCCGGGCGACCGCGCGGCCGTGCGTCACGCGACCGTCGATGTGGCCCTCGACCTCATTCAGGCCAGGGCCGAACCCATCTGATGGGTGGCGACCATCAACCTAGAAAAACGCCGAGGTCACGGCCGCCCATACCGAGAGGCCACAAAAGCCGCCGAGCGCCGTGCCAAGCACCTTGCGTTCGTGCCAGGCGGCGAGCCCGATCGCGATACCGATTACGAGACCCGGCCAGCCTAAATCAAATGCCTGGCGGGCAACCCACGAGACCTCGCTATTTGTACCAATGTCAAACATCATGGCCTCTCTAACCAGGGGCCGGCGATTGTCGAATTCATGAGCCACGATGATGGATTACGGTGTCGCAATGCTTGCGAGGGAGGGTTAATGGCCGGCGGGGCAAACGAGGACACGGGTTTGACACGCCGCTCTCACGGTGCCGCCCCTCTTAACCATGATGTCGAGAGCACGTTGGAAATTGCGCCAATCGCCACGACGATGCGGAGATTTCATGCTTAAGCGTGTGATGGACTTGCTCGGTGGCCGCGATGTAGCGCGCCCATTAAGCGATCCCGACGATCTCCAATTCGCGGTCGCCGCGCTCTTGGTCGAAGCCGCACGGATGGATAGCGATTTCAACGTCGCCGAACGTGCCACCATTAAGCGCCTCTTGGCGGGGAAATTCGGTCTGGCGCCGGAGGCCGCGGATCAGTTGATCGAAACGGCCGATCAATCGGTAAGACACGCGACCCAGTTGTTTCCGTTCACGCGCGTGGTTTGCCAGCAAATGGATGCCGACGCCCGAACGTCGTTGATCGAAATGCTCTGGAAGGTCGCCTTCACGGATGGCGTGCTCGACCCGCACGAGGACATGTTGGTGCGCCGCATCGCGGGGCTTATTCATGTGCCCGACCGCGAGCGCGCACAGGCGCGTCAGAACGCCTTGGCTAAATTAGCGGTCAAATAGCGCTTCGGCTCTCAGAGCCGCTCGGCTCCGGCGCGGGCGCAGTCCTCGTCCTCTTCGCCGGTGCCGCCGCCGACGCCGCAGCCGCCGATGATGGCCCCGCCTTTGAGGATCGGCACGCCGCCTCGGCCCAGAATCATGTGCCCGCCTTCGGCCGCGACAATGCCACGGAAAGTCGGGTGGTCGGCCCGCTCGGTCAGATCGCCACTCAGGCGCCCAAAAGCGGCCGAGGCGATCGCCTTGCCCTGGCAGCCATAGGCGCTCGCCCAAATGGCGTTGTCCATGCGCCGGAAGGTGACCAACCGGCCGCCGGCATCGCAGACCGCGACGCTGACGCGGATGTTAAGCGCCTTGGCCTTGGTCAGAGCGCCCTCGATGACGCGCTCGGCCTCTTCGAGCGTCAGCGCCATGGTCTTGCCTCTAGCGCCATCTGAGAACTCCAGACCATCGTTTTGTAATGGAACGCCTAATTGGTGAGCCCGGATGGGATCGAACCATCGGCCCTCTGATTAAAAGT
Source organism: Rhizobium sp. Q54 (assembly GCA_945902735.1). Lineage (GTDB taxonomy): Bacteria > Pseudomonadota > Alphaproteobacteria > UBA828 > UBA828 > SHWC01. Next base: position 4,571 of record CAMDNF010000069.1, read on the forward strand.
CAGATGCTCTACCGCTGAGCTACGGGCTCGTACGCCGTACATGGCGAACGAGCCGTTTAGCACGGGCGAGCGGCGTCGGAAAGGGCCGCGCTGCAATAAACGGCATTCAATCCGCTGGCGGGGCCGGCGGCTCGGGTTCCTTGGCACCGGCGCGGTAGCGCGCGAGGAAGGCGCTTCCCTCAGGGCCAAGGCGCCCTTGGCCCACGGCCTGCCTCAGGCGGGCCATCAGGCCCTGATAGAAATGGAGGTTATGGAGGGTTAGCAGAATCGGGCCCAGCATCTCCTCGCAGCGAAATAGATGATGCAAATAGGCCCGGGCGTAGTGCGCGCACACCGGGCAATGGCAGTCGGCGTCGAGCGGCCCCGCATCATCCTGGTGGCGGGCATTCCGAATGTTCAGCGTGCCATCGTGGGTGTAAGCGCGCCCGGTGCGGCCCGAGCGCGTCGGCAGCACGCAATCGAACATATCGATCCCGCGCATGACGGCCTCAACGATGTCATCGGGCGTGCCGACGCCCATCAAATAACGCGGCCGCTCGGCCGGTAGATGCCCCTCCAACACATCGAGCACGGCCAGCATCTGGGCCTGCCCCTCGCCCACTGCGAGACCACCGATCGCATAGCCATCGAACCCGATGGCCCCTAAAGCCGCCGCCGATTCATGGCGCAGCGATGGATAAATGCCGCCTTGCACGATGCCGAACACGCCCTGGCCGCTCTGCGCTTGAAACGCCGCACGGCTGCGCTCGGCCCAACGCATCGAGCGACGCATGGAGGATGCCGCGTCCGCCTCGCTCGCCGGAAAAGGCGTGCATTCATCGAGCACCATCTGGATGTCGGAGCCGAGCGCGGCTTGAATGCCCATCGCGTCCTCCGGGGTGAGGCGCCAACGCGAGCCATCGAGATGCGATTGGAAGGTCAGGCCATCATCATCGATGGTGCGGAGCTTGGCCAGCGACATGGCTTGAAAGCCGCCGGAATCGGTCAGGATCGGCCCCGACCAATTCATGAATTTATGCAGGCCGCCAAGCCGCGCCACGCGCTCGGCGCCTGGCCTCAGCATCAGATGATAGGTATTGCCCAAAATGATCTCGGCGCCGGTCGCGGCGACTTGTTCGGGCAGCAAGCCCTTCACCGTGCCGGCCGTGCCAACGGTCATGAACGCGGGGGTGTGGATAACGCCATGGGCGGTTTCGAGCCGCCCAAGCCGTGCGCGCCCATCGGTCGCCTCGAGCGTAAAGTGAATCATCGGCGCTCCGGATAAATCAGGCACGCATCGCCATAGGAATAAAACCGATAGCCGCTCTCAATGGCATGGGCGTAGGCCCGCTTCATGCGGTCGAGCCCGCCGAGGGCAGCCACCAACATAAAGAGCGTCGAGCGCGGTAAATGAAAATTGGTCAGCATCAGATCGACCCGTTTGAACCGATAGCCCGGCACGACAAATAGATCGATCGCGCCATCAAAGGGGGCGACCAAGCCTTCATCGCGCGCGGCGGTTTCGAGCACGCGCATGCTGGTGGAACCGACCGCCACAATACGCCCGCCGGCCTTGACCGTATCATTGATCCGCGCCGCGGTCGGCGGATCGAGCACGCCTCGCTCGGCATGCATCTGATGCGCCGCCGTATCATCGACCGTGACCGGCAAGAATGTGCCCGCTCCCACATGCAGCGTGACGAACGCCAGGCCAATGCCCTTCGCGTTCAAGCGCGCGATCAGGTCCTCGGTGAAATGGAGCCCGGCGGTTGGTGCCGCAATGGCGCCCTCATGGCGGCCATAGATCGTTTGATAGTCGAGCCTATCCTGCGCATCAGCGCCATCGGGGCGCGGGATATAGGGCGGGAGCGGCATCGATCCGTGGCGCTCAATGGCGGCACGCAAATCCGCACCCTCCAAGCCAAAACGAAGGTGAATCTCCCCGCCCTCTCGGCTCTCGATCTCGGCCTCGAAATTCGCCGCGAAGCTCACAATGTCGCCGGGTTTGAGCCGCTTGGCCGGCCGGGCCAGCGCGGCCCAGCGTCCTTCGCCGAGCGGTGTCGTCAGTGTGATCTCGATCGTCGCTTGGCCGCGTCGTCCTTTCAGACGTGCGGGGATCACCTTGGTATCGTTGAGCACGAGGAGATCGCCGGCCGACAACAGATCAGGCAGATCGCGCACATGCCGATCGGCCAAGCCTTGATCGATCACCAAAAGGCGTGCGGCATCGCGCGGGTTTGCCGGTCGATCGGCGATCGCGGTACGGGGTAATTCGAAATCGAAGAGATCGACTTTCAACGAGGCGCGCGATCAACGCTTCTTCGGACGGGGCGAACGAGCCGAACGCGCTGGCCCGAAATGCCGGGTCAGGCGGGTCACCACTTCCTCAGGCACGAAACTGGAGACATCGCCGCCGAGCAGCGCGATCTCCTTCACAAAGCGGGACGCGATGAATTGATGATGCTCGGAGGCCATCAGGAACACGGTCTCGACATCGGGGTTAAGTCGCGTGTTCATGCCGGCCATCTGGAATTCGTACTCGAAATCCGACACGGCGCGGAGGCCACGAACGATCACCTGCGCACCGACCGACACCGCGAAATGCATCAGGAGCGAATCAAAGCTCCTGACCTCGATCTTTTTTCCATTGGTCGAAAAGGGCGCCAGACAGTGATTGACGAGTTGGACCCGTTCATCGAGCCCAAATAAAGGTCCCTTGCCCGCGTTGACCGCGACACCCACCACCAAATGATCGACGATCGTGAGCGAGCGCTTGACGATATCGATATGGCCGAAGGTGATCGGATCAAACGTGCCGGGATAAACCCCGATTTTCTTGCTCGCACTCACGCCGCCCCTCCCCCCTCTGTGTCGATGGCTACGCCGTCGGTTGCCTCACCCTCGCTATCTTCGGCGAGGCGGGCGACCGAAACGACACGGGCATAGGCGGGCAACCGGAAGACGCGCACGCCGCGCGTATTGCGGCCCGCGATCCGAATGTCATCAACCGGGCAACGGATGAGCTGGCCACGGTCGGTCACCAACATGATCTGCTCGGTGGCGGTGATCGGGAACGCGGCGACCACTTCGGCGCCGCGGCTGGTGTCGATGTTGATCAGGCCTTTACCGCCGCGCCCGGTGATGCGGTACTCATAGGCCGAGGTGCGCTTGCCGAAACCATCGGAGGTGATCGAGAGCACGAATTGTTCGCCCTCGCCCATCATCTGGAAGGCGGCTTCGTCACGCGGCGTCTCCGTCGGTTCGCCCCGACGTCGCGCGCTCGCCCATTTGAGGTAGGCATCGCGCTCTTCGATCTCGATATCGGTGTGGCGCAGGATGGTCATGGAGATCACCCGATCCGTGCCGGCGAGATCCATGCCGCGCACGCCTTGTGAGCTGCGCCCCTTGAACTCGCGCACCTGATTGACCGGGAAGCGGATGCTAAGCCCGCCAGCCGCCGCCAATAACACGTCGTCATCCTCGGGCTTGCAAAGCGCGACGCCGACGATCAGGTCCCCTTCATCCAGCTTCATGGCGATCTTGCCATTCGAGGGTACGTTGGCGAAATCGGCCGCGCTGTTGCGCCGAACATAGCCGGACTTGGTCGCGAACATCATCTGCAGGCCACCCCAGGAGGCTTCATCCTCGGGCATTGGCAGAAGTGTTGAAATCGTTTCACCGGGCGACAGCGGCAGCAAATTGACGAGCGCCTTGCCGCGCGCCTGAGGCGCCGCCGCCGGCAACCGATAGACCTTGAGGCGATAGACCTTGCCGGCGGTCGAGAAAAACAGCACGGGTGTATGCGTGTTGAGCACGAACACCTGAGAGACGAAATCTTCTTCCCGCGTGCTCATGGCAGCGCGGCCCTTGCCGCCGCGCCGCTGGGCCCGATAGGCCGAAAGCGGCACGCGTTTGACATAGCCGGTATGGCTGACCGTGACGACCATATCCTCGCGTTGGATCAGGTCTTCGACATCGGATTCAAATTCAAGCTCGACGATTTCGCTGCGGCGTGGATTGGCGAACTCATCGCGCGCTTTTTTCAGCTCCGAAGCGAGCACCTCGCGCAGGCGCGCGGGGTCCTGCAAGACACGAATGAATTCCTTGATCTGCTCGACGATCTGGTTGAGTTCATCGGCGATCTTGCCGCGCTCCAGCGCCGTCAGGCGTTGCAGGCGGAGTTCAAGGATCGCACGAGCCTGCTCATCGGTCAGACGGCACGTGTCATCAGGCGCGACGGTCTGATTGGGGTCGCCAATCAGTTCGATCAGGGGGCGAACGTCGTGCACGGGCCAGTCGGTGCCGGTCAACGCGGCGCGCGCCTCGGCCGGATCGCGCGATTTGCGGATGACCGCGATGACCGCGTCGATATTAGCGACCGCGACCGCGAGGCCGGCCAAAATATGCGCCCGCTCCCGCGCCTTGGCGAGCTCGAAGCGGGTGCGGCGCGCGATGACCGTTTCGCGAAATTGAACAAATAGGCTGATGACATGCTTCAGATTCATCAGCTCGGGCCGGCCACCATTGAGCGCCAGCATGTTGACGCCGAAACTGGTTTGCAGCTGGGAGTAGCGATACAGCTGGTTCAACACCACGTCGGCCTGGGCATCGCGCTTCAATTCGATGACCACGCGCACGCCGTCGCGATCGGATTCATCGCGTAGCTCCGAGATACCCTCGACGCGCTTTTCGCGCACGAGCTCGGCGATGCGCTCGATCATCTTCGCCTTGTTCACCTGGAACGGAATTTCGGTGACGATGATCGCTTCGCGATCCTTGCGAATGTTTTCGATCTCGGTCTTGGCGCGCATCACGATCGAGCCACGCCCGGTGTGATAGGCCGCGCGGATGCCGGATTGACCGAGGATCAAGGCGCCGGTCGGGAAATCCGGCCCCTTCACGTGCTCAATCAATTCCTCGATCGAAATATCGGGCTGCGCCAAATAGGCGAGGCAGGCATCGATCACCTCGCCCAGATTGTGAGGTGGAATTTTGGTCGCCATGCCGACCGCGATGCCATCGGCGCCATTGACCAGAAGATTCGGAAACTCGGCCGGAAGGACGGTCGGCTCCCGCATCGTGTCGTCATAGTTCGACTGGAAGTCGACCGTGTCCTTGTCGATGTCGGTCAGCAGCGCGTGCGCCGAGCGCGCCATGCGCACCTCGGTGTAGCGCATGGCGGCCGCCGCATCGCCATCCATCGAGCCGTAATTGCCCTGGCCGTCCAACAGCGGCAGGCGCATGGCGAATTCCTGCACCATGCGCACCATGGCGTCATAGATCGCGGAATCGCCGTGCGGGTGGTATTTGCCCATGACATCGCCGACCACGCGGGCCGATTTGCGATAGGGCTTGTTGAATTCGTAGCCCGCTTCGTTCATCGCAAACAGGATGCGGCGGTGCACCGGTTTCAAGCCGTCGCGCACATCGGGCAGTGCGCGCGACACGATGACGCTCATCGCATAATCGAGGTAGGAGCGGCGCATCTCCTCTTCGATTGTGATGGGCGAAATTTCGCGGCCCGCCATGGGCGGATTAGCGGGCGGCTGGACAGGCGGCACTGTGCTCAAGGACGATCTTTAGTTGATTGAAACAAAAGAAAAATTACGTCGAGCCAAACGACTCGCGCATGACCCGGTAATCTACCCCAGATAGGGGGGTGTCACAATGCCGGCCAAGGCCGGCGGAACGAGGCCCTAGAACGGGATATCGTCGTCGAGATCGGACCCGCCCCGCGCGCCGCCACGGGCGCCTGATGAGGCCGGCTGGCGGCCCCCCATGTCATCCTGCGAACCGCCCATTTCGGACGACGCGCCGCCGCCGGCGCCGCGCGCGCCGTCGAGCATCGTCAATTCGCCCCGGAAGCCGCTGAGCACAACCTCCGTGCTGTATTTTTCCACGCCGCTCTGATCGGTCCATTTTCGGGTCCGGAGCTGGCCCTCGACATAGACCTTGGCGCCTTTCTTCAAATATTTTTCCGCCACCTCGGCGATCCGCTCGTTGAAGATGACCACGCGGTGCCACTCGGTCTGCTCCTTGCGCTCGCCGGTCGCCTTGTCGCGCCAGGATTCCGAGGTCGCGACCGAGAGATTGACCACCGGCTTGCCGTCTTGCATCCGGCGCACTTCCGGGTCGCGGCCCAAATTGCCGATCAAAATCACCTTGTTGACGCTGCCCGCCATAGCCGCCGATCTCCCTTGATCTTATTTCGTTCGCGGCACTTTATGACGAAGCCCAAGCCGCCACAACAGGCCTGGATGCCCTCGAATTTCGCCCGGCCAGCGCCTATAGTCCTTTTCCAACCAGACCCCAATCAGCGCCCATGCAAAAAGACATCAAGGTCCGCGGCGCCCGCGAGCACAATCTCAAGGGCATCGACGTCGATATCCCGCGCGATAGCCTGACGGTGATCACCGGCCTGTCGGGTTCGGGCAAGTCCTCGCTCGCCTTCGACACCATCTATGCCGAGGGCCAGCGCCGCTATGTCGAAAGCCTCTCGGCCTATGCGCGGCAATTCCTCGAGCTGATGCAAAAGCCCGATGTGGAATCGATCGAGGGCCTTTCGCCCGCGATCTCGATTGAGCAAAAGACGACCTCGCGCAACCCGCGCTCAACCGTCGGCACGGTCACCGAAATTTACGACTATCTGCGCCTCCTCTTTGCGCGCATCGGCATTCCCTATTCGCCGGCGACCGGCCTGCCGATCGAGGCGCAGACGGTGAGCCAGATGGTCGATCGCATCAAGGCGATGCCCGAGGGCGCGCGGTTGTTGTTGCTGGCGCCCGTGGTGCGCGGCCGCAAGGGAGAGTATCGCAAGGACCTGCTCGACCTGATGAAGCGCGGCTTCACCCGCGTCAAGATCGACGGCAAACTGTACGATATCGACGGCGCGCCGGTGCTCGATAAGAAGAAGAAACACGATATCGAAGTCGTGGTCGATCGCATCGTGGTCAAAGCCGATCTCGGCAATCGCTTGGCCGACAGTCTGGAAACCGCGCTTGGCCTGGCCGACGGCATCGCGATTGCCGAAAACGCCGAGGGCGGCGAGCGGACGATTTTCTCATCCAAATTCGCCTGCCCGGTTTCCGGCTTCACCATCGCGGAAATCGAACCCCGCCTGTTCTCCTTCAACAATCCGTTCGGGGCCTGCCCGTCCTGCGATGGGCTTGGCGCCAAGCTCTATTTCGATCCGGCGCTCGTGGTGCCCGATGAGGACGTTTCCTTGCGCGATGGCGCGGTGGCGCCTTGGGCCGGCTCCTCCTCGCCCTATTACAATCAGACACTTGATTCGATCGCGCGGCATTTTAAGAAAAGCACCGAGACTCTATGGCGCGATCTGCCCGAGCGCATGCGCCATGTGATTCTCCAAGGCTCGGGCGATGAGGCGATCCGTTTCACCTATGATGATGGCCTGAAGGAATACACAACGCAGAAGCCGTTCGAGGGCGTCGTGCCCAATCTCGAACGGCGCTTTCGTGAATCCGACAGCGCCTGGTTGAAGGACGAGCTCAGCCGCTATCAGGGCAGTCGGCCGTGCGAGGCGTGCAAGGGCTATCGGCTCAAGCCTGAGGCGCTCGCGGTCAAGATCAATGGGTTGCACGCTGGCCAAGTGAGTGATTTTTCGATCCGCGCCGCGTCCAAATGGTTTACCGGGCTCGAGGCCACGCTTAGCGCCAAGCACCGCGAGATCGCCCGGCGTATTCTCAAGGAAATCAATAGCCGCCTGACCTTTCTGGTCGATGTCGGGCTTGAGTACCTCACGCTCTCACGCGGCTCGGGCACGCTCTCGGGCGGCGAAAGCCAGCGCATCAGGCTCGCCTCGCAAATCGGCTCGGGCCTGACCGGCGTGCTCTATGTGCTGGACGAGCCCTCGATTGGTTTGCACCAGCGCGACAATGCGCGCCTGCTCGGCACGCTCAAGAATTTGCGCGACCTCGGCAATACGGTGTTGGTCGTCGAGCATGACGAAGAGGCCATCCGAACCGCCGATCATGTGATCGATATGGGACCCGGCGCGGGCAAGCATGGCGGCCACGTAATCGCCTCAGGCACGCCCGACGATATCATGGCCTCGCCCGACAGCCTGACCGGCAAATACCTGACCGGGGTCGAGCAGATCGCCGTGCCCGCGAAGCGCCGGTCGAGCGACAAGGCACGCGCCATCACCATCATCGGCGCGACAGCCAATAACCTAAAGAAAGTCGATGCGCGGATTCCGCTCGGCACCTTCACCTGCGTCACGGGCGTTTCGGGCTCGGGCAAGTCGACGCTCATTATCGATACGCTCTATCAGGCTCTGGCGCGCCGGTTGAACGGCGCGCGCACGCAGCCCGGCGCGCATGAACGCATCGATGGTCTCGAATTTCTCGACAAGGTGATCGACATCGATCAATCGCCGATCGGCCGCACGCCGCGATCGAACCCGGCGACCTATACCGGCGCTTTCGGACCGATCCGCGATTGGTATGCGGGCCTCCCCGAAGCCAAAGCGCGCGGCTATAAGCCGGGTCGCTTTTCCTTCAACATCAAAGGCGGGCGCTGCGAGGCCTGCCAGGGCGATGGTCTGATCAAGATCGAAATGCATTTTTTGCCGGACATCTACGTTCAATGCGAAGAGTGCAAAGGCAAACGCTATAACCGCGAAACCCTCGAAGTGCTCTATCGAGACCGCTCGATCGCCGATGTGCTGGAGATGACGGTCGATGACGGCGCGGCCTTTTTCAAGGCCGTGCCCTCGATCCGCGACAAGCTCGAAACACTACAGCGTGTCGGCCTCGGCTATATCCATGTCGGCCAGCAGGCGACGACCCTTTCGGGCGGCGAGGCGCAGCGCGTCAAGCTCGCCAAGGAATTGTCGCGCCGGGCCACGGGGCGCACGCTCTATATCCTCGATGAGCCGACCACCGGGCTCCATTATGGCGATGTGCGCAAGCTGCTCGAAGTGCTCCACGCGCTGGTGCAGACCGGTAATACGGTGGTGGTGATCGAGCACAATCTTGAGGTCATCAAGACCGCCGATTGGATACTGGATCTCGGGCCTGAGGGCGGCGATGGCGGCGGCAAGATCATCGGCGCCGGCACGCCCGAAGCGATCGCGGCCTTGCCGAGTAGCTACACCGGGCAATATCTGGCCCAGGTGCTGAACCCGCGCCGCTTCGCCAAGACCGCGTCCCGCAAGGGTCGACGGCAGGTGGCATGACCACCCCGCGCGTCACGATCATCGGCGGCGGGCTGGCGGGCTCCGAAGCCGCGTGGCAGCTCGCGCACGCGGGAATTGCCGTGAGGCTTTATGAAATGCGCCCGGAGCGCCAGACCGAGGCGCATGAGACGGCGCGCCTGGCCGAGCTCGTCTGTTCCAATTCATTCCGGTCGGACAATGCGAACGCCAATGCGGTTGGACTCCTGCACGAGGAGATGCGTCGAGCCGGCTCGTTGATCCTCGCCTGCGCCGACACGCACAAAGTCCCGGCGGGCGATGCGCTCGCGGTCGATCGCGAGGGTTTTTCCTCGGCGGTCGAGGCCGCGCTTGAGGCCGAGCCCTTGATCACCATCGTGCGCGAAGAACGACGCGGCATCCCATCGCCCGATGACGGCCCGACGATCATCGCGACTGGCCCGCTCACCTCACCCGATCTCGCGGCCTCGATCCGCGCGTTGACCGGGGAAGACGCACTGGCGTTCTTCGATGCGATCGCGCCGATCGTTCATGCCGAGACGATCGATATGAAGATCGCCTGGCGCCAATCGCGCTATGACAAAGCGGGTCCTGGCGGCGACACCGCCGCCTATATCAATTGCCCGCTCGATCAGACGCTCTATGAGGCCTTCATCGAGGGCCTACGAGCGGGCGCCAAAACCGAATTCAAAGAGTGGGAAAAATCGACGCCCTATTTCGAAGGCTGCCTGCCAATCGAGGTGATGGCCGAGCGCGGGCTCGATACACTGCGTTATGGGCCGATGAAGCCGGTGGGCTTGACCGACCCGCGCACGGGCCGGCGCGCGCACGCGGTGGTGCAGCTGCGCCAGGACAATACGCTCGGCACGCTCTACAACATCGTCGGCTTTCAAACCAAATTGAAACACGCGGAGCAGGTGCGCCTGTTCCGCAACATCCCCGGACTTGAGGGCGCTGAATTCGCCCGCCTTGGCGGCATTCACCGCAATACGTTCATCAATAGCCCGAAGCTGCTTGATGGCGCGCTTCGGCTTAAAGCACGCCCCAATGTGCGCTTCGCCGGACAGATCACGGGCGTTGAAGGTTATGTCGAGAGCGCCGCGATAGGGCTCTTGGCGGGCCGCTTCACAGCGGCCGAAATGCGGAGCGAGGCGATCATGCCACCGCCGCCGACCACGGCGCTCGGCGCGCTGCTCTCGCATATCACGATCGGGCACATCGACGGCAAGGACACGTTCCAACCGATGAACGTTAATTTCGGCCTCTTTCCGCCGCTCGATGTGTGCGAGAAAAAGCGTGATCGCAAGCCAGCCATCAGCCGCCGCGCGCTCATTGATCTCGATCGTTGGCTCGGCCGACGGAGCGATGAAGCGGCGTAAGAGGGAGTGAACGATGTTGCCGAGAATCAACGTCATACGAACGGGCATTGGTGAATTTTTATTGCCCGCGACGGGCGATGTGATCTCCAGAAATCTCCAATTTGCCGGAACCTGGGAACCTCTGACTTTGGCAATCGCTGGAGTCCTATTGCCACAGAACGCAACGCATGTTGTCGACATCGGAGCCAATCTCGGGGCCTTCGCAATCCCGATTGGCAAGCGAATGCTTCAGAGCAAGGGTAAGGTCACCAGCTTCGAGGCGCAGCGCGTTGTCTATTATCAACTTTGCGGCAACATCTATCTCAATCGCCTCGATAATGTATTTGCCTATCATTTGGCGATCGGAGATCGCGACGGACACATCGACGTTCCCGTGCTCGATTATGCGAACGAGGTCAATATTGGGGCCCTATCTCTCGATCGGAGCATCCGGGCTCAAGAGGAGCAGACCAAAACCGCCCGGCATGCGACCACCACCGATCAGACACCAATCAAGACTCTTGATGCGCTCGCTCTCGACCCCGCCGACCTCGTAAAGATCGACGTAGAGGGGATGGAGTTTGATGTGTTGAACGGAGCCAAATCGTGGCTCTCGTCCAGCGCCTTTCCCCCGCTCTTGTTCGAATTGTGGGCTTTAGGTCGCCCCCTCCGTGCCAATGATGATGAGACATCGTCCCCCCGGAAGATTACCCTTGAGGGCGTAGGTGAGACATCGACATGGCTATGCCCCGCATGACTGCGAGAGACCTCCGCTCCGCCGGTGGCGCT
>CAMDNF010000070.1:0-15840 GCA_945902735.1 Rhizobium sp. Q54
ACCGGCCGCAGTTTTACTTCCGGACGACGGACGTGACGGGGACGATCGAATTGCCGACGGGCACCGAGATGGTGATGCCGGGCGATAATATTCAGATGGTGGTGTCGTTGATCGTGCCGATCGCGATGGACGAAGGCTTGCGCTTCGCCATTCGCGAAGGTGGCCGCACGGTTGGCGCCGGCGTCGTCGCCAAGATCATTCAGTAACGCGAGCGAGCGAACCGTAAAGCACGCGAGTAGGGCAAGTTTGGGTGCCGGTAGGGCGTAGGAGTGTAGCTCAATTGGCAGAGCGCCGGTCTCCAAAACCGGAGGTTGTGGGTTCGATTCCCTCCACTCCTGCCAGCACAAGTGACTAGCGCGAGCGCGGATCGAGCACGAGAGAAATGGCCAAGCTGTCACCACAGACCTATATCCGCCAGGTTCGCCAAGAGGTTCAAAAGATCTCTTGGCCGAGCCGTAAGGAGACGGCGGTCAGCACCACCATGGTGATCATCATGGTGATTGTGATGGCGTTGTTCTTCTTCGTCGCGGATCAGCTGATCGGCCTCGCGGTGCGCGGCATTTTGGGATTCGGTGGCTGAGCCATGGCGATGCAGTGGTACATCATCCACGTCTATTCGGGCTTCGAGAAGAAAGTGGCCACGTCGATCCGCGATCAGGCGCGGCAGAAGAGCCTTGAGCATTTGATCGAGGAAGTGCTGGTGCCGGCGGAGGAAGTGGTCGAAGTCAGGCGCGGTTCGAAAGTGCGCTCCGAGCGTAAGTTCTTTCCCGGCTATGTGCTGGCCAAGATGGATATGACGGACGAGACTTGGCATCTGATAAAAAACACCGCCAAGGTCACCGGCTTCCTTGGCAGCGGCAACAAGCCGATCGCGATTAGCGAGGAAGAAGCGCAACGCGTGTTGCGCCAGGTCAAAGAGGGCATCGAACGGCCGAAGCCCTCGATCCGCTTCGAGATCGGCGAGCAGGTGCGGGTGTGCGATGGGCCGTTCACCTCGTTCAATGGCTTGGTCGAAGAGGTCGATGAGGAGCGTGCGCGGCTTAAGGTTGCGGTCTCGATCTTCGGTCGCGCGACGCCGGTTGAGCTTGAATATTCACAAGTAGAAAAGGCCTAGACGCTGCAAAGCGTCACACGGGCGTAGCGTCAGGACGGTAGAACGATGGCAAAAAAGATCACGGGCTATATCAAGCTTCAGGTTCCTGCCGGACAGGCGAACCCGTCGCCGCCGATCGGCCCAGCGCTCGGCCAGGCCGGGTTGAACATCATGGAGTTCGTCAAGAAGTTCAACGCGGATACCGCCAAGCTTGAGGCGGGCATGCCGATTCCGGTGGTCATCAGCGTGTTCAGCGATCGCACCTTTACCTATGTGACGAAGACGCCGCCGGCGAGCTTCTTCATTAAGAAGGCAGCCAAGTTGAAGAAGGGGTCGAAGACTCCCGGGCGCGAGCGTATCGCGACCGTGACGATGGAGCAGGTGCGCGAAATCGCGACCCAGAAAATGAAAGATCTCAACGCCCACGATTTGGACGCCGCGTGCCAGATGATTATCGGCTCGGCGCGGTCCATGGGCATTAGCGTCGTCGAGTAGGAATCATGGCCCCAATCAGCAAGCGATTTAAGACGGCGTCGAGCAGGGTTACGCCTGACAAGAGCTACGCGCTCGACGAGGCGGTGCGCATCGTCAAAGACAATGCAACCTCGAAATTCGATGAGACGATCGAGATCGCCGTCAATCTTGGCGTGGATCCACGGCATGCCGATCAAATGGTGCGTGGCATGGTCACGCTGCCGAACGGCACCGGCAAGAAGGTACGCGTCGCGGTGTTCGCCAAGGGTGCCATGGCCGATGCCGCCAAGGCGGCGGGCGCCGATTTGGTCGGCGCGGAAGATCTCGCCGCGAAGATCCAAGAAGGCACGATCGACTTCGATCGGTGCATCGCGACACCCGACATGATGGGCGTGGTCGGCAAACTCGGTAAGGTGCTTGGGCCGCGCGGCCTGATGCCCAATCCGAAGCTCGGCACCGTGACGCAGGACGTCGAGGCGGCGGTCAAGGCGGCGAAGGGTGGTCAGATCGAGTTTCGCGTTGAGAAGGCTGGCGTCATTCATGCGGGCATCGGCAAAGCGAGCTTCAGCGCCGCGCAGATCGAAGAGAATTTGCGCGCGTTTCTCGATGCGCTGCAGCGGGCCAAGCCGTCGGGTTCCAAGGGCACCTATATGAAGAAGGCGACGCTGTCGTCGACCATGGGGCCTGGAGTGAAATTGACGTTGTCATCGGGTGCTGGAAGCGCCGGAGCGAATTAGGTTCGAAATGGGTTGCGGCGGGACTGTCTCGGGCTGTCGCCGCAATCCACGATACGAAACGATCGGGTGATCATCTCGTATCGATCCTGTCCGAGACCGCAGGCGCCGTCAGCGAGTGGCGGCTTAAAGGGTTGCCCCCGCCTGCCAAGACAGGGACTAGGCCCGCCGACTTCGTGTCGACGCCGAAAGGCTAGCCATGGGGGTGCTGTCGATGTGTTGCGCGCGGCCGATCGTGGGCCAAGGGCGGCATAGCGTAGCGTTATGGCGGATCCGGTCTCCACGTCATTGGCGTGGTACGGCACGAGCCGAAGGAGTGTGAGCGAACCGTGGAACGCGCTAAGAAACAAGAGATCGTCGACCGCCTGCACGACGTGTTCGAGACGACCCATGTCGTCATCGTGGCACGTTATACGGGCATGACGGTCGCCGAAACCGGTGACCTGAGGCGCCAAATGCGCGCCGCCGGGGCTGGTCTTCGTGTGGCGAAGAACCGCCTGGCCAAGCGGGCGATCGAAGGGACTTCGTTCGGCAACATCGTGCCGATGCTTAAGGGTCCGACCGCGATTGCCTATTCGACCGATCCGGTGGCGGCGGCCAAAGTTGCCGTGGCCTACGCCAAGAAGAACGACAAGTTTGTCGTAATTGGCGGGCAAATGGGCGCGGTCGCGCTTGATGCCAAGGCGGTCAAGGTTTTGGCTGAATTGCCCTCGCTTGATCAATTGCGCGGCAAGTTGATCGGTCTGTTGCAAACACCGGCGACACGTCTCGCCGTTGTGTTGCAAGCACCGGCCGGGCAGCTCGCGCGCGTCGTGGGCGCCTATGCGAACAAGGACAAGGCGGCCTGAGGCAGGGCGGCATCGTCACATCATCATCATCTGATTCATCGAATCCAAGTAAGCGAAGGAGATTTCGACATGGCTGATCTGGCCAAACTGGTAACCGATTTGTCGAGCCTGACCGTCATCGAGGCGGCTGATTTGTCAAAGATGCTCGAAGAGAAGTGGGGCGTATCCGCAGCGGCGCCGGTGGCGATGGCGGCGGCGGCGGCGGCGGCGCCCGCGGCAGCGGTCGAAGAGCAGACCGAGTTCACCCTCGTGCTGACCAATGCCGGCGCGAACAAGATCAACGTGATCAAGGAAGTTCGCGCCATCACCGCGCTCGGCCTGAAGGAAGCCAAGGATCTGGTCGAAGCCGCACCGAAGGCGGTGAAGGACGGTCTTTCCAAGGACGACGTGGCCAAGTTCAAGAAGCAGCTCGAGGCTGCCGGGGCAACGGTCGAAGTGAAGTGATGGACGCTCGCCTCTGGCGATCGTCAAGAATGGCGCAGCATGGCGCGGCGCACCGGATGGTGTGCCCGGTCGCCGTGCTGCGCTCGTGTTTCTAGGCTGGATATGGTCGTGAGCGCCGCCGGCGCTCCGTATTGATCTCGGATTAAGCGAGAGGCTCACATGCCGCAATCGTACATGGGCTATCGACGGCTTCGTCGCAATTTCGGCCGCATCGCCGAAGTTGCCACGCTTCCTAATTTGATCGAGGTCCAGAAGAAATCCTATGACGCCTTCTTGCAGAAGGAGGGGCCGATCGATCAACGGCTCAACGCCGGGTTGCAAGAGGTGTTCAAGTCGGTCTTTCCGATCAAGGATTTTTCCGACACCGCATCGCTTGAATTCGTGCGCTACGAATTCGAGGAGCCGAAATACGACGTCGATGAGTGCCAACAGCGTGGCATGACCTATGCCGCACCGCTCAAGGTGACGTTGCGCTTGATCGTGTGGGATGTCGAACCCGAAACCGGGTTGAAAACCGTGCGCGATATCAAGGAGCAGGACGCCTATATGGGCGACATGCCGTTGATGACCGTGAACGGCACGTTCATCGTCAATGGCACCGAGCGCGTGATCGTTTCGCAAATGCATCGCTCGCCCGGCGTGTTCTTCGATCACGACCGCGGCAAGACGCATAGCTCAGGTAAATTCCTTTATGCCGCGCGGGTGATCCCCTATCGCGGCTCATGGCTCGACTTCGAATTCGACGCCAAAGACCATGTTTATGTGCGCGTCGACCGGCGCCGCAAGCTGCCGGTCACGGTGTTGTTCCGCGCGCTCGGCATGTCGGCCGAGGAAATCCTCAACCACTTCTACCGCCAGGTCACCTACACCAATGTCAAGAGCGGCTGGAAGGCGCCGTTCGAGGCCGAGCAGATCAAGGGCGTCAAGTTGATGACCGATCTCATCAACGCCAAGACCGGCAAGGTCGTGGCCGAAGCGGGCAAGCGCGTGACGCCCCGGGTCCTCGCCAAAATCGAAGAATCGGGCATGACGGAGCAATTGCTCCAGAGCGAGAATCTGATCGGTCAATATTTGGCGCTCGATTTGATCAATGAGGAAACCGGCGAGGTCTATGCCGAGGCGGGCGATGAGTTGAACAAGGCGAAACTCGATGAGTTCGCCGATGCCGGTCTCGATGTTTTACCGGTCCTGGTGATCGACCACATCAATGTCGGGGCCTATATCCGCAATACCTTGGCGATCGACAAGTCGAACAGCCGCGAAGAAGCGCTGATCGAAATCTATAAAGTGCTGCGGCCGGGCGAGCCGCCGACGGTCGAGACGGCCGAGAAGCTGTTTTACGATCTCTTCTTCGGTATGGCGCGGCTTGAGGCCGAGACGGTCGATTGCTATGCCGAGCCGAAGAAGGCGCGTCAGCCGCTGGTAACCTTGAAGCGCGGCGAAAGCCCGAGCGTGTGGGTGCTTGATCAGCAAGATGGTTGGGCGCGGGTGATCGTGCCGGCGTCGGTCAGGCCGGCGCAAATCGATGGGCCGGTTTGGGTGCAAGCGGCGGGTCTCGCGCCGGTTCATTCCGATCGCTATGACCTTTCGGCGGTCGGTCGCGTAAAGATGGCGATGCGCCTTAGTCTCCCGTGGGATGACAGCATGCGTGTGCTGCGCCGGCAGGATTTGCTGGCCGTGGTCAGCACGCTGGTCGAAGTCAAGGACGGGCGTGGCGAAATCGACGATATCGATCATCTCGGCAATCGGCGCGTGCGCTCGGTCGGCGAGTTGATGGAGAATCAATATCGCATCGGCCTCTTGCGGATGGAGCGCGCGATCCGCGAGCGCATGAGCTCGGTCGATATCGACACCATGATGCCGCACGATCTGATCAACTCAAAGCCGGCGGCGGCGGCGGTGCGCGAGTTCTTCGGCTCGTCGCAGCTTTCGCAATTCATGGACCAAACCAATCCGCTCTCCGAGATCACTCATAAGCGGCGCCTCTCGGCGCTTGGGCCGGGCGGTCTGACACGCGAGCGGGCCGGCTTCGAGGTGCGCGACGTGCACCCCTCGCATTATGGCCGTATCTGCCCGATCGAGACGCCGGAAGGCCCGAATATCGGTCTGATCAACAGCCTCGCGACCTATGCGCGGATCAATAAATACGGCTTCATCGAGAGCCCCTATCGGAAGGTCGAGAAGGGGCGCTTGACCGAGGACGTCGTTTATTTGTCGGCGATGGAGGAAGGCAAATACACCATCGCGCAGGCCAATGCCGAAATCGACAAGAAGGGTCAATTGCTCGGTGCGCTGGTGAGTTGCCGGAAGAACGGCGACTTCGTCATGGCGCCGTCCGATCAGATTGAGTACATCGACGTCTCGCCGAAGCAGCTCGTCTCGGTCGCGGCGGCGTTGATTCCGTTTCTCGAAAACGACGACGCTAACCGCGCGCTCATGGGCTCGAACATGCAGCGTCAAGCGGTGCCGTTGATCCGTGCCGAGGCGCCGCTTGTCGGCACCGGCATGGAAGAGGTGGTGGCGCGCGATTCGGGCGTTGCGATTGCGGCCAAGCGTGGTGGCACGATCGCGCAGGTCGACGCGACGCGCATCGTGGTGCGCGCGGAAGACAAGGAGGATGGCTCATCCTCCGGCGTCGATATCTACAATCTCTTGAAGTTCCAGCGCTCGAACCAGAACACCTGCATCACGCAGCGTCCCCTGGTGAAGGTGGGCGATAAGGTGCGCGGCGGCGATATCATCGCCGACGGGCCCAGCACGGATTTGGGCGAGCTCGCGCTCGGCCGCAATGTGCTGGTCGCCTTCATGCCGTGGAATGGCTACAACTTCGAAGATTCGATCCTGATTTCCGAGCGTATCGTGAAGGACGACGTCTTCACCTCGATCCACATCGAGGAATTCGAGGTGATGGCGCGCGATACCAAGCTTGGTCAGGAAGAAATCACCCGCGACATTCCCAATGTCGGCGAGGAAGGCCTCAAGAATATGGACGAGGCCGGCATCGTTTATATCGGGGCCGAGGTGAAGCCGGGCGATATTTTGGTCGGTAAGATCACGCCAAAGGGCGAAAGCCCGATGACGCCGGAAGAGAAATTGTTGCGCGCCATTTTTGGTGAGAAGGCGTCCGACGTGCGCGATACCTCGCTGCGTGTGCCGCCAGGTGTTTCTGGCACGGTGGTCGAAGTGCGTGTGTTCAATCGCCGCGGCGTCGAGAAAGACGAACGCGCGCTCGCGATCGAGCGCGATGAGATCGAGCGGCTTGCCAAGGACCGTAATGACGAGCTGACGATCATCGAGCGCAATATCTATGATCGCCTCAAGGCGCTGTTGGTCAATCGGGTCGCGGTGCGTGGGCCCACGGGCTTCGGTGCCAATGTCAAAATCACCGATGAACTCTTGACCAAATACACCAAGGGTCAATGGTGGCAGATCGTGCTCAAGAACGAGCAGATCATGGCTCAGGTCGAAACGCTCCAGAAGGAGCTCGAGGCCAATCAGGCGCGCATTCAGGCGCGCTTCGAGAGCAAGGTCGAGAAGTTGCAGCGGGGCGATGAATTGCCGCCCGGGGTCTTGAAGATGGTCAAGGTCTTCGTCGCGGTGAAGCGGAAGCTGCAGCCGGGCGATAAGATGGCCGGCCGGCATGGCAATAAAGGCGTGATTTCGAAAATCGTTGCGATCGAGGACATGCCCTATCTCGATGATGGCACGCATGTTGATATCGTGCTGAACCCGCTTGGTGTGCCCTCGCGGATGAACGTCGGTCAAATTCTCGAAACCCATCTTGGGTGGGCCTCGCATGGCTTGGGCCGACGGATCAACGATATGTTGACGGGTATTCGCAAGGGGGCGAATTCGAACGATCAATTGCGGCGCCTGATGAAAGACGTTTATGGCGACAGCGTGATCCGCGCCAAGTCGAGCGCCACGGGCACAGCTTCAACCATCGCCACACTCCGTGACGATGACTTGCTCGATCTTGCCCGTAGCGTGGATAACGGTGTGCCGATTGCGACGCCGGTGTTCGATGGCGCGCATGAGGCGGATATTGTTCGTCTGCTATCGCTTGCTGGGCTCGATGGTTCGGGTCAGGTCACGCTGACGGATGGGCAGAGCGGCGATACCTTCGAGCGGAAGGTGACGGTCGGCTATATCTATATGCTGAAGCTGCATCACTTGGTCGACGACAAGATCCACGCGCGCTCGATCGGCCCCTACAGCCTAGTCACTCAGCAACCGCTCGGCGGCAAGGCGCAGTTCGGCGGTCAGCGCTTCGGCGAAATGGAGGTCTGGGCGCTTCAAGCCTATGGCTCCGCCTATACGCTGCAGGAAATGTTGACCGTGAAATCGGACGACGTTTCGGGTCGCACCAAGGTCTATGAATCGATCGTGCGCGGCGATGAGAATTTCGAGGCCGGTATCCCTGAATCCTTCAACGTGTTGGTGAAGGAAATGCAGGCGCTTGGTCTCGACGTCGATCTTCGTACCGGCAATCGCGGAACCGACCGGCCGGCTTGAATAAAGCCCGACGCGGACGGAAGGAGAGAGCATGAGTGAATTAATCAACATCTTCGGCGCCGCCAGTGGCGCGCCGCAGTTCAACCAAATTCGGATTTCGGTCGCAAGCCCGGAGAAAATCCGCTCCTGGTCGTTTGGCGAAATCAAAAAGCCAGAGACCATCAATTACCGGACCTTCAAGCCGGGGCGCGATGGTTTGTTCTGCGCGCGTATTTTCGGTCCGATCAAGGACTATGAGTGCCTGTGCGGCAAGTACAAGCGGATGAAATTCCGCGGCATCGTGTGCGAGAAGTGCGGCGTCGAAGTCATTCAGTCGAAAGTCCGTCGCGAGCGCATGGGCCATATCGAATTGGCCTCGCCGGTGGCGCATATCTGGTTCCTCAAATCAGTGCCGTCCCGCATCGGCCTCTTGCTGGACATGACGCTGAAGGAGCTTGAGCGCATCCTTTATTTCGAGAGCTATGTCGTGACCGAGCCCGGCTTGACCGCGCTTGGCCATCGTCAGCTCTTGAGCGAGGAGCAGTTCCGCGCCGCGCAAGATGAATATGGCCATGACAGCTTTACGGCCAAGATCGGCGCGGAAGCGATCCGCGAAATGCTCATCGCGATCGACCTCGGCAAAGAGCGCGAGCGGCTGCGCGGCGAGTTGATCGATACGACCTCGGAAGCGAAGCGTAAGAAGCTGGTCAAACGGCTGAAATTGATCGAGGCGTTCCTCGCCTCAGGGAATCGGCCGGAATGGATGATCCTCGAGGTCATCCCGGTGATCCCGCCCGAGCTGCGCCCCTTGGTGCCGCTCGATGGCGGTCGCTTCGCGACGTCGGATTTGAACGATCTCTATCGTCGCGTGATCAACCGCAACAATCGTCTGAAGCGGTTGATCGAGCTGCGTGCGCCCGAGATCATCGTGCGCAACGAAAAGCGGATGTTGCAGGAGGCGGTTGACGCGCTGTTCGACAATGGACGGCGTGGCCGCATCATTACGGGCGCCAATAAGCGGCCGCTGAAGTCGCTGTCCGACATGTTGAAGGGCAAGCAGGGCCGCTTCCGCCAGAACTTGCTCGGCAAGCGCGTCGATTATTCTGGCCGCTCGGTAATCGTGGTTGGGCCCGAGCTCAAACTCCATCAATGCGGCCTGCCGAAAAAGATGGCGCTCGAGCTTTTCAAGCCGTTCATCTATTCGAAGCTCGAACTCTATGGCATGGCGACCACGTTGAAGGCCGCCAAACGCATGGTCGAGAAGGACCGGCCGGAAGTGTGGGATATCCTCGAGGAGGTTATTCGCGAGCACCCGGTGTTGCTCAATCGTGCGCCGACGCTGCACAGGCTTGGTATTCAGGCGTTTGAACCGATCCTGATTGAAGGCAAGGCCATCCAATTGCACCCGCTCGTGTGCGCGGCTTTCAACGCGGATTTCGACGGCGATCAAATGGCCGTGCACGTGCCATTGTCACCCGAGGCGCAGCTCGAAGCGCGCGTCCTCATGATGTCGACCAACAACATTCTATCGCCGGCGAACGGCAAACCGATTATCGTGCCGAGCCAAGACATCGTGCTTGGTATTTACTACATCACCTATCAGCGTGACGCCGAGAAGGGTGAAGGCATGATCTTCAGCGGCGTCGGCGAGGTCGAGAAAGCGCTCGACGCCGGGGCCGTTTCGTTGCACGCCAAGATCAAGTGCCGCTACCGCGGTGTCGACGACAACAATCAACCGATCATCACGCGCGTCGATACGACGCCGGGTCGATTGTTGTTGTCCGAGATCTTGCCGCGCCATCCGAAGATCAAGTTTGAATCGATCAACCGGCTGCTCACCAAGCGCGAGCTTTCGGGCGTATTCGACATGGTCTATCGCCATTGCGGTCAGAAAGAGACCGTGATCTTTGCCGACCAGCTGATGAATCTCGGCTTCCGCTACGCCGCGAAGGCCGGCTTCTCGTTTGGCAAGGACGACATGGTGATTCCGCCGCAAAAGGCGGAGCTCGTCGGCGCGACCAACGAACTCGTTAAGCAATATGAGCAGCAATATGCCGAAGGCCTGATCACCAAGGGCGAGAAATACAACAAGGTGGTCGATGCTTGGTCGCAGTGCACCGATAAGGTTGCGACCGCGATGATGGCGGCGATGTCGCAAACCGATTCGGCGGAGCGGGGCTCCAGCCGCGGCCGTTCGATCAACTCGATCTACATGATGGCGCATTCCGGTGCGCGTGGTTCGGAAGCGCAGATGAAGCAGCTTGCCGGCATGCGCGGTTTGATGACCAAGCCCTCAGGCGAAATCATCGAGACGCCGATCATCTCGAACTTCAAGGAAGGCCTCACGGTGCTCGAGTATTTCAACTCGACGCACGGTGCGCGCAAGGGTCTTGCCGACACGGCGCTGAAGACCGCGAACTCCGGTTATCTGACGCGGCGTTTGGTTGACGTGGCGCAGGATTGCATCATCATTGAATATGATTGCGGCACGGAAGCGGGGATCACGGTCAAGGCGGTGATCGAGGGTGGCGAGGTTATCGCGCCGCTCGGTGAACGAATCCTCGGCCGCACCGCGGCGAGCGATATCGTCGATCCCGCGAACGGGCAGATGATCGTGCCGCGTAGCGAGATCATCGAAGAGCCGCATGCCGATCGGATAGAGAATTCGAGTATCGAATCGGTTCGGATCCGCTCGGTCCTGACCTGCACCAGCCTCGATGGCGTGTGCGCGTTGTGTTATGGCCGCGATTTGGCGCGTGGCACCATCGTGAATTCCGGCGAGGCTGTCGGCGTGATCGCCGCTCAGTCGATTGGCGAGCCGGGCACGCAGCTTACCATGCGTACTTTCCATATCGGCGGCGCCGCGCAACGTGGCGCGGTGCAGTCGAGCGTCGAGGCGGTGATCGATGGCACGGTTGCGATCGAGAACCGCAATGTGGTGACCGATAGCATGGGCACTCAGGTGGTGATGGGTCGTAATTGTGAAATCGTGATGCGCGATAAGCGTGGCGCGGAGCGAGCGCGCCATCGCATTCCCTACGGCGCCAAATTGTTTGTCGATGATGGCGTGACGGTGGAGAAGGGGCAGGCGCTCGCCTCTTGGGATCCGTTCACATTGCCCGTCATTTCGGAGCGCGCGGGCGAAGTGCGCTATGTCGACATGGTGGAAGGCATTAGCTTCAAGGAATCGGTCGACGAGGCAACCGGTGTCTCGAACAAGGTTGTGGTCGATTGGCGCCAACAGCCGCGGGGCTCGGATCTCAAGCCGAGGCTCGCGCTGGTGTCGTCCTCGGGCGAGGTGATCAAGCTGCCGAATAATCGTGAGGCGGTTTATCCGTTGTCGGTGGATTCGATCTTGAACGTCGAGCCGAGCGCCATCGTTCATGCGGGTGACGTGTTGGCCCGTATCCCGCGTGAATCATCAAAGACACGCGATATCACGGGCGGTCTGCCGCGCGTTGCCGAGCTCTTTGAAGCACGGAAGCCGAAGGACCACGCGATTATCAGCGATATCGATGGGCGCGTTGAATTCGGCAAGGACTACAAGTCGAAGCGCCGCATCGTGGTCGTGCCCGAGAATGGCGGCGAGAAGCTTGAATACTTCATCCCGAAGGGCAAGCACATCAGCGTTCACGAGGGTGATTTCGTGCGTAAGGGTGACCCCTTGATGGACGGCAATCCCGCGCCGCATGACATTTTGCGCGTGCTCGGCGTTGAGCCCTTGGCGATCTATTTGATCAACGAAATTCAAGAGGTCTATCGGCTGCAGGGCGTGAAGATCAACGACAAGCACATCGAGGTGATTTGTCGCCAGATGATGCAGAAGGTTGAAATCACGCAACCGGGCGATACGACGTTCTTGGTCGGCGAGCAGGTTGATCGGACCGAGTTCGATGAGGTCAATGCGAAGGCCGTTCTTGAAGGTTTCCGGGCGGCGCTTTCTTCGCCGGTGCTCCAAGGCATCACCAAGGCCTCGCTCCAGACCCGCTCGTTCATTTCGGCGGCGTCTTTCCAGGAGACCACCCGCGTCCTCACCGAGGCGGCGGTTGCCGGCAAGGCCGATGATTTGATCGGGCTCAAGGAAAACGTCATTGTCGGCCGCCTCATTCCGGCCGGGACGGGCAGCGTCATGACGCGGATCCGTCAGATCGCGAAGGATCAGGCCGCGGCGGCGCTGCCGGCCGAGGAGGCGGTGGTCGCGGCGGTTGAGGCGCCGGTACAGCCGGCGGCCGAATAGCCGACTAAGTCCTAGGGTTAGTCTCTGGGGGAGCCGAAAACGGCTCCCCCAGCCGCATTACAAGCCTTGGGCTAAACTGCCGTGACGACGCGGAAATCGGCTTCCCTAAGGGCTCATTAACGCTTGACGCCCTGAAACGTCGTCACTAGTATCCGCGCCTCCACCACGGTACGTGGTCGTTTTCGCGCACATTGCGCCGACGTCACGCGCCAATAGGTGTTCGGAAAGGCGATGCCAGCGGGCCGGCGAAACGAGCCCGGAGAGGCGAAGGTGATTCGCTTCTCCTTTTCGTTTGGGCGCTCATCTGGTCGTGCCTCGATTGTTCATGGGCCAACCACCAATAGAGTCGAACCGCGTCAATGCCGACGATCAACCAACTGGTCCGCAAGGGTCGTGATATCCCGAGAAGCCGCAACAAAGTGCCGGCGCTGGCGCAATGCCCGCAAAAGCGCGGCGTGTGCACGCGGGTTTACACAACCACGCCGAAAAAGCCGAACTCGGCGCTGCGCAAAGTTGCGCGCGTGAGGCTTACCAACGGTTTTGAGGTGACCAGCTACATCCCGGGTGAAGGCCACAATTTGCAAGAGCACTCGGTGGTTATGATCCGCGGTGGACGCGTGAAGGATTTGCCCGGCGTTCGCTATCACATCATTCGCGGCACGCTCGATACTCAGGGCCTACCCAACCGACGCCAGCGCCGTTCGAAATACGGCGCGAAGCGGCCGAAGTAAGCGGAAGGAGAGCTCAAGTGTCGCGTCGTCATGCCGCCGAGAAGCGTGAAGTCAACCCGGATCCGCTTTATGGGGATCTCGTGGTCGCCAAGTTCATGAACGCGCTCATGTTCCAGGGCAAGAAATCGGTTGCCGAAGGCATCGTCTATGGTGCGTTCGATCTCATTCGTGGCGGTAAGAGTGGGCAGGACCCGCTCAAGACCTTCCATGAGGCGCTCGTCAATATTTCGCCCGCCATCGAAGTGCGGTCGCGTCGCGTTGGCGGCGCCACCTATCAGGTGCCGGTCGAAGTCCGAAATGATCGACGCCAAACCCTTGCGATCCGCTGGTTGATTCAGGCGGCGCGTTCACGCTCCGAGAAGACAATGACGGAGCGGCTAAAAAACGAATTGGTCGATGCGGCCGCTAATCGGGGAACGGCTGTGAAGAAGCGGGAGGACACCCATCGGATGGCAGAGGCCAATAAGGCCTTCTCGCACTACCGCTGGTAATTGGTCCACACCGAACCCGAGAGTCACTGACATGCCCCGCCAAACCCCGCTCGATCGATATCGAAATATCGGCATCATGGCTCATATTGATGCCGGTAAGACGACGACGACCGAGCGCGTGCTCTATTACACTGGCAAGTCCTACAAGATCGGCGAGGTGCATGAAGGCACCGCGACGATGGATTGGATGGAGCAGGAGCAAGAGCGCGGCATCACCATCACGTCGGCCGCAACCACGTGCTTCTGGCGCGACCATCGGGTCAACATCATCGATACGCCTGGCCACGTCGATTTCACAATCGAGGTCGAGCGGAGCTTGCGTGTGCTTGACGGCGCCGTGGCGGTGTTTGACAGCGTAGCGGGTGTCGAGCCGCAATCCGAGACCGTGTGGCGCCAGGCCGACAAATACGGCGTGCCGCGCATTTGTTTCATCAACAAAATGGATCGCGTCGGCGCTGATTTTTACCGCTGCGTGCAAGAGATTCGCGAGCGTCTCGGTGCTAACCCCGCCGTCATTCAATTGCCGATCGGCTCTGAGTCCGAATATCAGGGCGTGGTCGATCTGGTCCGCATGAAGTCGGTGACGTGGAAGGATGAGGCGCTCGGCGCCGAATATAATTTGGGCCCAATCCCTGATGATATGCAGGAGAAAGCCGCCGAATATCGTGCGGCGTTGGTCGAGCAGGCGGTTGAGTTGGACGATGCCGCGCTTGAGGCCTTTTTGAATGGTCAAGAGCCGGACGAGGCAACCCTTATTCGCTGCCTGCGGATTGGGACCGTGAGCGGGAAGCTGGTGCCGGTTGTCAATGGCGCGGCGTTCAAGAATAAGGGCGTGCAGCCGCTGCTCGACGCGGTGGTGGATTTCCTCCCAGCGCCGACCGATATTCTGCCCGTCAAGGGTACGCTGCCAGATAAGGACGTCGAGGTTATTCGCAAGCCCGAAGACAGCGAGCCCTTCGCCGGCCTCGCGTTCAAGGTGATGACCGATCCGTTTGTGGGCTCGCTCACTTTCGTTCGGGTTTATTCGGGCCGGCTTGAGACCGGCATGACCGTTCTCAATAGCGTCAAGGGCGACAAGCAGCGCATCGGCCGCATGTTGCTGATGCATGCAAACTCGCGCGAAGAAATCAAAGAGGCGAATGCGGGCGACATTGTCGCGGTGGCCGGTCTCAAATCGACCACCACGGGCGAGACGCTGTGCGATCCTTTGAAGCCGGTCGTGCTAGAGCGCATGATCTTCCCCGAGCCGGTGATCGAGGTCGCGGTCGAAGCCAAGACGAAGGCCGATCAGGAAAAGATGGGCCTCGCGCTGCAGCGTCTGTCGGAGGAAGACCCTTCGCTCCGTGTATCGAGCGATCAGGAGAGCGGCCAGACCATCATCAAGGGCATGGGCGAACTTCACCTTGAGATCATCGTCGATCGCATGAAGCGCGAGTTCAAGGTCGAGGCCAATGTCGGCGCGCCGCAAGTGGCCTATCGCGAAAAGCTGTCGAAGGAATATGTCTGCGACTACACCCATACGAAGCAGACCGGCGGTTCCGGCCAATATGCGCGGATCAAGCTGCGCTTCTCGCCGGGCGAGCCGGGGAGCGGCTATAAGTTCGAGAACGAAGTGGTTGGCGGTTCGGTGCCGCGCGAATATGTGCCGGGTGTCGTTAAGGGGCTTGATTCGGCGCGGCAGACTGGGCCAATCGCCGGCTTCCCGGTGATTGATTTTCACGTGTCGCTGATCGACGGTGCCTATCACGACGTTGATTCAAGCGCGCTTGCGTTCGAAATCGCGGCGCGCGCGGCATTTCGTGAAGCCGCGCAGAAAGCCGGCCCGATTTTGCTTGAGCCGATCATGAAGGTTGAGGCGGTGACGCCCGAGGATTATCTCGGCGACGTGATCGGCGATCTGAATAGCCGGCGCGGACAGATCGGTGGTATGGAGCTGCGCGGCAATGCCCAGGTGGTGCGTGCCATGGTGCCGCTCGCCAACATGTTTGGTTATGTCAATACGCTGCGCTCGCTCTCGCAGGGCCGCGCGCAGTTCACGATGGAATTCGACCACTATCAGCAAGTCCCGGCTGCTGTTTCCGAAGAAGTGAAGGCGAAGTTCGCCTGATCGATGCGGGACAGAGCGCAAACCAACCGAGGCTGAAGACACCATGGCGAAGGCAAAATTTGAGCGGACGAAGCCACATTGCAATGTTGGCACGATCGGACATGTTGACCATGGCAAGACGTCGCTGACGGCGGCGATCACGAAGATTCTGGCGAAGACGGGTGGGGCGACCTACACGGCCTATGAC
>CAMDNF010000071.1:0-15689 GCA_945902735.1 Rhizobium sp. Q54
GAGACAGAAAGGGCGGCAGTGTCGCGAGACCTTCGAGATCGGCGGTCTGGCGTAGATACCGATTCAACAAGTGATTGGCGAAGATGCGGCCGACCCGTCGATCGAGCTCCATGAGGAGAAAGGCGAGATCGTAGAATACGTCGATACAGGCGAAGCGATCATTGAATTCGATCGCATCAAACAGCGTTGCGCGGCCTTGCCACAAACACAGATTACCGAGGTGCAAATCGCCATGGCAGCGACGCACAAACCCGTTGGCCAATCGCGCATCGAGGCGGCTGGCGATGCGGTCGAGCGTCGATATAGAGGCTTGCCGAAGAGTCTCAACGGCCACCGCATCGAACAACGAAGGATGTTCGGCGAGACCGGTCGCGTTGTCGTCAATGACCCAGTGTAGATAATCCGCGCCGCCGCCGTGCTCTTGCCGCCCGGCGATCCGCTCAGCCCTGCGATGCAAGGCCGCGAGGGCGCCGGCCGCGTCGTCGATTGAGCCGTGGTCGAGCCGGCCGTCCGAGGCAAGGTGGTCGAAGAGGTCCGCCGTCGGCACGCGGCGCATGACCACCGCCCATTCGATCGGCACGCCATCACCCCCGATCGAAAGTCGGCCATCGGCGCCACGCGCGATCGGCTCAACGCCGAGATAGAGAGCGGGCGCGCTCCGGCGATTGAGCGCGACCTGACGCTCGCAGCAGACCTGCCGGCGCTCGAGCGTGCCATAATCCATATAGGGGTAGCGCACCGCGCGTTTGATTTTATAGACGCGCTCGCCAACCAAAAACACGATCGAGCCGTGCGTGTCGAGGCGCTCCACGCGTGCGTCGCCAAGGCCGTACGCGGTGCCCGTGTCGAGGAAGCCAAGCGCCTCGGATTGGTCTTCAATCAAATGCGAGGGCGCGGCGGGTTGCATCGTCCCGCCCCCGCCCTCGCCGCTTCAATGCTTATGCGCGGCACGCATGGTTTTGCGGCGCGCCTCGGTCGCCGCGCCATCGAGCGTGCCGGCGGCATCGCACACGACGCCATATTTATCGCGCGCGGCCTCGACCGAGACCCATTTCTCGCGCACATCGCGCGCGACGAACTCGGCCTTGCGGTCGAACGGCGAGCCATAGCCGCCGCCGCCCGCCGAGTAGGACGCAATGGCTTCGCCCTCGCGGATCAGGGCCTGCGCGCAAGGCTCAAGCGGTTCCTGATTGCCGTTCAGCGTGCGACGGAATTGGCTCGCGCAGCGCCCCGGCCCGCCACCCCGCGCGCCTTCGGCCGGCGTGACATTGCCGTCGCTCACATAGCCGATCTCCATATCGCCTTCGGTCGGGCCGAATTCGACATACATGGACTCGCCGCCCCTTGTGCGCCCCGCGCCGCCGCTATCAGTGACGTAATGGCGGTCGCGTACCAACATGGGAAAGCGCATTTCGTCGAGTTCGACCGAATCCTGAAAACAGCCGCCGGCATTGCCGATATGGCCGATCGAAATCCAGGCATCGGCCTGTGGGCTGGCAGCACCCCCACCCCAGCCGAGGAAGATTTGGTTCACATAGGCGCCGTGGGTCTTTTTGCTCGTACCCGAAATGACACCGATCGAGGGCGGGATGATCGAGCCGGTCGAGGCCATGCCGAAGCCATCGCCGATCTCGGCAATGGCGCGCGCGACCGAATTGCCGAGCCGGTCGGCCACATTGGTGGTGGCAACCGAACAACTGGTCGGGTGCTTCGGAATACCGACCACGCAACCCTCGCGCAAATGCATTTTGATGCGACGGAAGGAGCCTTGATTGGTCGGCACCGACGCTGCGATGCCGTTAAAGACACCGAGCAACACCGATGATTCAGTGCAGGCCTGGCTGAGGTTCAGTCCGCACGGATAATTATCGGGATTGTCGCGCAGATCGACCTCGATCATGGCTTCCTTGGGTTTGACCTCGAGCACGATCTTGATCGGAATGCCCTGCTCCGCGCCGGGGAACGGATCGTGCATGCTGGTTGTGGTCGTCTTGCCCGCTGGCATGGCGCGCACCGCATTGATCATCAATTGCTCGCTATAATCGAACCATTGATCGGCGAATTGGCTCAGCGTGTCCCAACCGACCTCGCCCCCGAACTGAAGCATCTCGCGCTCGCCGATGCGCGCGGCGCCGAGCATGGCGAGATAATCGCCCCACCATTGCTGCGGCACGCGTATGCGCAGCTGGCACATGCGGATGATGTCGTCGATATCCGTGTAGTCCTCTTGGATCTTGACCGCGGGAAAGATCAGCGCGCCCTCTTGGTACACATCGCGCGCGCCGCCGTGATAGGTGGTCGGAATCGAATTGCCGCAATCGGCCTGGTGCGCCTTGGCCACCATGGTGAAGCGGTGAATGCCTTGATCGTCGATCACCGGCACGAGGATGGTGTGGTCGGCGGGATGCGAGCAACCGTGATAGGGCGAGTTGTGCAGATAGGCATCGCCCTTTTTTAATTCGGGGTGAAATTGCTGCATGGCTTCGGCCATCATGTCGGCGCCACGCAGCACGTGGATCGGCAGGCTCTCGGAAACCGTGAGCAAGCGATTATCGCCGGTGACGAGACAACAGGAGAAATCGCGCGCGCTGTTTAATACGCCAGAGCGCCCGGTGCGTAGCAGCGTATTCGCCATTTTGCGGCAGATCGCTTCCATGCGCTTGTTCAGGATCGCGAGTTCGACACCGTCGAGCTCGCGGCCGGATTTGAGCTTTCGTGCGGGGGTTGCGGCCATGATGACGAGACTCCACTCAATTTGGCGTGATGGCGAGGCTGCCCGACGGCCGGCGCACAGCGGTCGCGCCAGGGTCGAGTACCACGGTGGTGAAGGATGATTCGATGATCGCCGGGCCGCTGACCCGGTCGTCGCTCGGCAAGGCTTCAAAGCGGTGCACCTCGGCCTCCACCAAGCCGTGGTCGGCAAAGAAGACGCGCCTTTTGCCCATTGGGGCTCGGGCTCCCGTCGGCTGCACGATGGTCAGGCGCTCGGTGTCTCTCAGCCGGCAACGCACACTGGCGCGCCAACCAACGATCTCGACCGCCGACTTGGTGTCGGCGATCGCGAAGATTTGCTCGTGCGCGGCGTGAAAGTCTTGCCGCAGGGTCTCGATATCGGCCGGGCCATCGAAGCGTGCTTTGCGCAAATGCACCTCGATTTCCCAAATCTGGCTCGGATAGCGCGCCTCGGCGGTGAATTCGACGATTTGCTCGATCGAGCCCGCACCCGGCCCCTTGATGAAGGATTGGCACTTGGCATCGAGCGCGGCGAGGGTTTTGTTGACGCCCTCGCGGTCGAACGAAGCGGTCGATGTGTAATAGGTCGCCGATTGTTCGGCGCGAAGATCGGAGATCAAACCGCCGGCCGCGCTCAGGGCCGCGCCGGTTTCAGGTATAACCAGTTCGGCGCAGCCAAGCCGCCGAACGATCGCGACCGCGTTCAAGCCTGCCGCGCCCCCGCCGCCGATCAACACCGCGCCGCGCGGATCGATGCCCTGATTGACCGTGATGTCCTCGATCGCGTGCACCATGTTCTCGGTCGCGACGCGCATGATCGAAGCTGCCGCGTTATGGAGATCGAGGCCGAGCGGCCGGCCGACCTTGGCCGTGATGGCATCGGCCGCCTTATCGCGGTCGAGCTTCATGGCGCCGCCCAAAAAGAACGCCGGGTCGATCCACCCGAGCACGACGCAGGCATCGGTCACCGTCGGTTCGGTGCCGCCTTTGCCGTAGCAGACCGGGCCCGGCACGGCGCCCGCGCTCCGCGGGCCGACATGGAGCAGACCACCTTGATCGACCCAGGCGATCGAGCCGCCACCCGCGCCGATGCTTTTCACATCGACCGCGGGGAAGCCGGTCATGTGACCGCGATAGATCGGACCGATCCAAGTCTCGCGTGTCCAGGGGATGCGCCCATCGCGCACCAGGCTGACGTCGAAGGTTGTGCCGCCGGTATCGGCGATGATGGCGTCCTTGGCACCCGAATCTTGCCGGGCATAAAAGCGCCCGGCGAGCGGCGCCATGGCCGGGCCCGAATTGATCGAATGGATCGGCGCGTCCGCCATGGCGAGCGCATCCATGGCGCCGCCTTGCGTCGTCACGACGAGCACGCGCCCCTTGAAGCCGGCCTCGCGCAAACGCCGCTCGAGACTGCCGAGATAAGCTCCCATCAAGGGTTTCAATGACGCATCGATCGCGGCCGACGACGCGCGCCGATATTCGCGGAGCGAGGGGTTGATCCGATGCGATAAGGTGTAGGGCACACCCGGCAAATATTGTTCGATCAATTCACCCAGACGCTCCTCGTGCTTTGGATTGACGATCGACCACAAAAGGCAGACCGCGACGGCCTCGACTTTCTTGGCCTTCAATTCCTCGATGATCGCGCGCGTGGCATTTTCATCGAGCGGCTCGAGCACCTTGCCATCGAAGGCGATCCGCTCGTTCACCTCATAGGTCAGCGAGCGCGGGATGAAGGGCTCGGGATAGGGCTCCTTGAAATTGAACATGTCGCTCCGGCCGCCCTCGCGGATGACCAGAATGTCGGGATGACCCTTGGTGGTGAGGAACGCCGTGCGCGCGGTATTGCCGGTGACAATCGCGTTGATCGCGCGCGTCGTGCCGTGGATGAAGAGCTCGCCCTTCTCCAGCATCTCGCGGGGCCCGAGGCCATTGTCCTTCGCGGCGAGACCGAGCGCATCGAGCACGCCGCGGACGGGATCGTCGGGCGTCGTCTCCGCCTTATACATGCGGATTTCGCCCTTGCCGTTCTCGACCACCAAATCAGTAAATGTGCCGCCCGTATCAACCGCGAACCGCATGACTGTACCACCCCCCTGCCCCGCCTGAACCCAGGCCAGAAACGAGCATCGACCGTAGCGGGTTTCCGAAGGGGTGCCAAGGCTACGATCACCGTGCTTGAGGGGCGCGCGTGCGCGTTCTATCGTCGCCGCCCATTAAGCTGAGCGAGGGTCGCCATGTTGAACGCGGATGTGGTCGTGGTTGGCGCCGGAATGGCCGGCGCCTCCGCGGCCTATGAAATCGCGGCCAGCGCCCGCGTGATCCTGATCGAGCGCGAGGCCATGCCCGGCTATCACTCGACCGGGCGCTCGGCCGCGCTCTTTACCGAGGCCTATGGCAATCGCGTGGTGCGCGCGCTCACGGTCGCGAGCCGGGCGTTCTATGAGGCGCCGCCCGATGGCTTCACCGACCATGATATGCTCTCGCCGCGCGGCGCGTTGTTCATCGGGCCGATCGATCAATTGCCCTTGGTTGAAAAGCATTTTCGCGACACGCGCGAATTGGTGGCGAGCATCACATGGGTCGATGGCGCTGAAGCGCGGCGGATCGTTCCCGCCTTGCGCGAGGATTATGTCGTTGGCGGCGTGCACGAGCCCGATGCGATGGATATCGACGTCAACGCACTGCACCAAGGTTATTTGCGGGGTCTCAAGGCGCGCGGCGGCCGGCTGATCACCGATGCGGAACTGTTGGCGCTCACAAGGCAGAACAACATATGGCGCTTGGAGACCAAGGCCGGCGGAATCGAAGCGCCGATCGTGGTCAATGCGGCGGGCGCCTGGTGCGATGAGGTCGCGCGTCTTGCGGGGGCGAAGCCCGTTGGCCTCGTGCCGAAGCGGCGCACCGCGATGATTTTCGACGGGCCGGTGGGCTCAGGCTTCGAGCGCTGGCCCCTGGTCGCCGATGTGGCGGAAACTTGGTACATCAAACCTGAATCGGGCCGCCTGTTCGGCTCGCCGGCCGATGAAACACCGGTGCCACCCTGCGATGTGCAGCCCGAGGAGATCGACATCGCGACGGCCGCCCATCACATCGAGCAGGCGACCACGCTTAAAGTGGGGCGCCTTCAGCGCAAATGGGCGGGACTCCGCAGTTTCGTCGCCGACAAAACCTTGGTCGCCGGGTTCGACGATCAGGTGGAGGGATTTTTTTGGGTCGCCGGCCAAGGCGGCTATGGCATTCAAACCGCGCCGGCCATGGGCGCTTTGGTCGCCGCGCTTGTGCGGGGTGATGGCTTGCCGGCCCGTGTCGCGTCGCGCGGCGTCACACCCGCCGATCTCTCGCCGAAACGGCTGCGCGGCTAATCGTCGATCGGCTCGCTGACAATCGCGAGTTCACCATCGCGCACGGCGCGGAAGAAGCAATTCGGCCGATTGGTGTGGCAGGCCGGGCCATCCTGCTCGACCAGCAGCAAAACCGCGTCATTATCGCAATCGATCCGGAAATCGACCAGGCGTTGTTTGTGGCCCGAGCTTTCGCCCTTGCGCCAGAGCGATTGCCGCGAACGCGACCAATAACAGACGCGTCCGGTCTTGAGGGTCTCGCGCGTCGCCTCGGCGTTCATCCAGGCCAACATCAAGAGCTCGCCCGTATCGTGGCGCTGGGCGATCACCGGGACCAGGCCTTGGGCATCGAACGCCATTGCCTTGATCACCGCCTCGATCCGATCAGGCTTCATGGTCGTCCAACTCATGGCAAGATCTCCAAATTCGATGCCGGCCCGCGTGTCAAACGCTCGCTTTGTAGCGCGCGATTGCATAGAGCGACAACCGACCCCGCGACAAAGAGCGCGAGCGCCGCGACGACGATCGAGGGTCCGGCCGGGCTATCCCAGCTGAGCGACGCACCGAGCCCGCCGGCGACCGAGATCGCGCCGGCCAGGCTTGCAAGGATGGCCATCATCTCGGGGGTCGCGGCGAAGCGCCGGGCGGTTGCCGCCGGAATAATCAAGAGCGCGGTGACCAGCACCACGCCGACGATCTTCATGGCGATGGCGACGGTGAGCGCGACCAGGAGCATGAATACGAGGCGCGCCGCGCGGACCGGCACGCCTTCGGCACGCGCTAGTTCGGCGTGTACCGCAAGCGCCAAGAGAGGCCGCCAAAACGCACCCAACACGAGCAACACGACCAGTCCCCCGCCATAGATCCAATAGAGATCACCAATCGTGATCGCCAACACGTCGCCGAACAAATAGCCCATCAGATCGATGCGCGCGCCCTTGACCAGGCTCGCCGCAACCAGGCCGAGCGCCAGCGTGCCGTGCGCGAGAATACCGAGGAGCGTATCGGCTGCCAGTCGCTTCTGACGTTCGAGCCCAAGCAGGAACAGCGCGAGCCCGACGCATACCGCCAGGATCGCGATATTGACGTCAATCCCGGCCGCAACGCCGATGGCGACACCCAGAAGCGCGCCGTGCGCTAATGAATCACCGAAGAACGCCATGCGCCGCCACACGACGAAACAACCGAGGGGGCCTGTCACCAGCGCCACGCCAATGCCGCCGAGCAAGGCGCGCACGAAGAAATCACCCATTAGTGGTCGGCCTTGTGGTCATGGGGATGAGCGTGATCATGATCGTGGGCCCGCGCTGCGCCATCGAGCGGCATGACTTCGCCGGCCGGACCATGGGCGTGGTCATGCGCATGGGTATAGACCGCGATGCTTGCCGCCGCGCGCGCGCCGAACAACGCGATATATTCCGGATGCCGGCTCACCGTATCGGGCGCGCCCGAGCAGCAGACATGACCGTTCAGGCAAATCACTCGATCGGTCGAGGCCATGACGACGTGCAGATCGTGCGAGATCACGATCACGCCGCAGCCATGCTCATCGCGAATACGGCCGATCAGACCGTAGAGCTCGAGCTGACCGCCCAGATCGACTTGTTGGGCCGGTTCATCGAGCACCAACAAATCGGGGTCGCGTAAAAGCGCCCGCGCGATCAGCACACGCCGAAGCTCGCCCCCCGACAACTCGACCAATTGGCGACGCACCAAGGCGCCGCAGCCAACCTCCTCCAGCACCGCGAGGCGGCGCGCGCGGTCTCCGACCGTCCCTAGCGCCAAAAAGCGGTCGACGCTCATCGGTATTACCGGGTCGGGCTCGAAGCGTTGCGGCACATAGCCGATGCGCACCCCAGGCTGGATGGTGAGGTGCCCTTTCGCCAGCGGCACGAGGCCGAGAATGGCCCGCACCATGGTCGTTTTGCCCGATCCGTTCGGCCCGATCAGGCTCACGATCTCGCGCCGATCGACCTCGAGCGAGACATCGCGCACCACCAGGCGGCCACCGAGTGCGATCGAGAGGCCCTCCGCGCTGACCAGCCTTGAGCCCGTTGCACGCCCGGCATCGGCCGCGCGCATGAGACCCGCAATCATTGGCAGACCCCGCAACGGCCGTGCAATTCGATCATGCGTCGCTCGACCTCGAAGCCGAGCCGCTTGGCGCCACGCGACACTGCTTGGCCGATCGTGACGTCATCGATCTCGCTGACCGTGCCGCAGGAATCGCAAATGAAAAATTGCGCGTCGTGGCGGTGCGCGGCATCGGCACAACCGACAAACGCGTTCAGACTATCGACGCGGTGAACCAAGCCATGGGCCATCAGGAATTCGAGAGCGCGATAGACGGTGGGCGGCTGCGCCACGCCGATTTCGGGCGCGAGTTGGTCGAGAATTTCGTAGGCCTTGATCGCCTTGTGGCTGCGCCAAACCAATTCGAGCACGCGGCGGCGCAATTTGGTCAGCCGCGCCGCCCGCCGCGCGCAAACCTGCTCGGCGATATCAAGCGCGTCGCGCACGCAGCGCGCGTGATTGTGTTTGACGGGTCGGGCGTGGATTGACGGATCGGTCATGCGTGATCGCCTCGCACCGCGCTGACGGGCAGCGCCCGATCAAACGCAATGTTATTTCAGCCCCCCAATCGATCTCAGGCCGTGAAACATAGGCTTGTGTACAAACAATATGTTATATTATTACACATCGCTACCCTGCCGGCAAGGCGGGGCCCCTGGGCCAAGGATTTGGAGCGTCATGAATTTGCGCGCGTGCTTCCGGCTCGGCATGATGGTGCTCGCCCTTCTGTGCGGCTTAGAGCGCGCCGGCGCCGCCGAGCCGCTCAACGTGGTCGCGAGTATCAAACCGATCCACGCCTTGGTCGCCGGGGTCATGGCGGGCGCCGGCACGCCGACGCTCTTGGTAACCGGCAACGCCTCGCCGCATGATTATGCCTTGAAGCCGTCCGCTATGAGGGCGCTTGAGACGGCGCGTTTGGTCTTTTGGATGGGCCCGACCATCGAGGGGTTCCTGCCTCGCCCGCTCAAGGCCCTAGGCGGCCCCCGATCAGTGGCCTTGGGCGAGCAATTGGGGGATCGATTGCTCCCCCTCCGGTCCACCCTTGAGCGGCATGACAATGATAAACCCCGTCAGGACAACAAGCACTTTTTGCCCGACCTTCATGCCTGGCTCGACCCTGATATCGCGGCCGCGATGGTCGAGATCATCGCACGCGAACTTGGTGTGGCGGACCCGGAGCGCGCGGCCCTCTATGCCGCGAACGCCGCGACCCTAAAGAGCCAATTGAAGGCCCTCGACGCCGAGCTCGAGGCGACGCTATCGCCCGCAAAAGACCGGGCCTACATCGTGTTTCACGACGCCTACCAGTATTTCGAGCGGCGTTATGGTCTCAGCGGCCTTGGATCGCTCGCTCTACACACCGAAGCGCCACCCGGCGCCAAGCATCTGGTGGTGCTCCGCGCGCGCATCGAATCTGGTGAGGCCCGATGCGTCTTTGCCGAACCGCAATTCGACGCCAAGCTCGTCCATGCCCTGATCGAGGGTAGTTCGGCTCGCTCGGCGACACTCGATCCCCTGGGTAGCGATCTACCGGACGTGGCCGAAAGCTATTTCACATTGATGCGCCGGCTTGCGACCTCTTTCGCCGCGTGCCTCGCGGATTAGCGCCTTTTCATCGACCTGGCCACCGCGTCGGCACGTCGCTTGAAAATCATTCCCGAGGTGCACAAATCAAGTCGGCTAAGCACGAAGAAGCACGCAGTCGCTTGTGCAACAATGCCCGCGACATTCGCTGTGACATTCATGATCTTTGTGACGAGCAACACTTTCTTAAGGTCTATTTCTAAGAATTAATTTACTCAAATAAAGTCAATTGTTAACTTGGAATTGGCGCAATTTTATTCGGCTCATCTCAGGGCCCGTTCAACCCATTTAGCCTAGAAGCGGGTTGGACCAGGGCGCAACCCGAGGACAGCGCATGATGTCGAAGATTCTCATCATCGATGACCGGGTCACCAACCGGCGTATTTTGTGCAAGCTGGCCGGCGAACTCGACGCGAATGTCGATGTCGAGGCCTTTGCTGATCCGAGCGAGGCGCTGGCGTGGCTCAATACCGGCCAGGCTGATGTCATCATCACCGACTACAAGATGCCGAACATGGATGGCGCGGCCTTCATCGCGGCGGTGCGCAAATTGCCCCATTGCGCGGATATTCCGGTCGTCGTGGTCACCGCCTATGAGGACAAGGCCTATCGCTATGCCGCGCTCAATTCCGGCGCCACCGATTTCCTGTTGAGCCCGGTCGACCATGAGGAATTTCGCGCGCGCGTGCGCAACCTCCTGACCATGCAGCGCCAACGCCAATTGATCCGCCGGCGCCTCGAGCAACTTGAGACCAGCCTTGAGAAGAACAACCGGCTGCATCGCTCGGCGCTCAAAGAAAGCGAAGAGAAGCTTCGCCTTATCATCAATTCGGTGCCCGCCATGATCAATGTGGTGAGTACGGACCACCGCTATGTCTTCATCAACAATTTCCAGGCCTGGCTGTTGGGGATCGACCCGGCCGATGCGGTCAATCGCACGGCGGAGGAATTGCTCGGCCAGGATTATGGCCAACGCAGCCGCGTGCTTGATCGGCAGGTGATCGAGACCGGCCATGCCGTCGCCCCCTATGAGGAGCCGTTTGAGGACGCGACGGGTCGCAGCCGCACCCTCCTCACCTCGAAGGCGCCGCTGCGCGACATGGCGGGCGACGTACGCAATATCGTGACGACGTCGATCGACATTACGGATCGCAAGCAGGCCGCCCTCGCGCTCCAGGAGCAGAGTGACTTTTTGCGGACCGTGCTCGACGTCAATCCGAGTTTTATCTTCACGCTCGATCAATCGGGTGTTTTCACGCTGGTCAATGACGCGCTCGCCAAGGCCTATGGGTCGTCGGTCGAAAAAATGCTCGGGGCCCGGCCGGCTGATTTCGCGCCAATCACCAGCGAGGGCGAGGCCTTCAACCTCGATTGTGCGCGCGTGTTGGACGAGAATTTGCAGCGTCTGGATGAGGAACGCTGCTTCACCGATCCGAGCGGCCGACAACATTGGTTGCAGGTTGCCTATGTGCCGCTTGCCGTGATCGCCGGTCGGCCGACCAAGGTGTTGGCGGTGTGCACCGACGTCACGGCCTTCAAGGAGGCGGAGGAGACCATGCGTGAGGCCAAATTGGCCGCCGAGGCTTCCAACCGAAGCAAGGCAAATTTCCTCGCCAATATGAGCCACGAGCTGCGCACTCCCCTGAACGCGATCATGGGCTTTTCCGAAATGATATCGGGACAGGTTCTCGGGCCGGTCGAGATTCCGAAATATCGCGAATACGCCACCGACATTCAGACCTCGGCCGCGCACCTCCTCGCGGTCATCGCAGATATTCTCGACATCTCGAAAGTCGAATCCGGCCACATCGCGCTGCATGAGACCGATGTCGATATCCGCGCCATGATCGAGCGCTTGTCAGCCGAGGCCGCCGACCGAGCGCAGAGCGCCGACATCGCCGTCGATCTTCAACTGGCCGCTAGACTTCCGCTCCTCCGCGCCGATACGCAGCGCATCCGTCAGGTCATCCAGAATGTCCTGTCAAATGCGCTGAAATTCACGCCACCCGGCGGGCGCGTGACAATCAAGGCGGACGCCGCTTCCGATGGCGCGCTTCGCATCGTTATTTCGGATTCCGGCATCGGCATGGACGAAACCGAAATTCCGACGGCGCTCAAGATTTTTGGGCCAATCGAACAATCGATAACGCGCGCGCATGAGGGCACCGGCCTCGGCCTGCCGCTCTCTGTCGCCTTTCTCGATATGCACGGCGCGCGCATGGATATCAGTAGTCGAAAAGGTCTCGGCACGACCGTCACCATGCTTTTCCCCCCAGAACGAAGCCTCTGGCAGGAAAAGCGCCACGCCATGTAGGCCAAGGAGGTAGGTCACCCGTTCGCAAGGACGGGCATTGGACCTGACGATCATATGACCACGCGCGAACAGCCCACCGACCAGTCCGCCAGCGATCAGGCGAATGGCCGGATTCCTCGTCGCAAGGGCCTGCTGAAGGCCGCCCGCTCCCAATTGAAAGAAATGCGGGCGCGACCCGATTCGGAACATGAACAGATGTCGCTGCGTCTAGTTTTCGCGGCGATCATTTTGGCTTATCTCTGCGCGTGGGGCGCCGTCGAGGGCTTCGGCCCATCCATCGTGATTCCGGCCTATGTGGCGATTGGCGGCACGGTCGCCGCGCTGGCCTTGTTCGCCCACCTCTTGGCCCGCCCGCAGATTTCGTGGACGCGACGCATCTTGGCGATGGTGCTCGATGCCGCCACGTTGTCGGCGTTCCTCCATTTTGGCGGTGAGCACACAGCCGCGTGGTACCCGGTCTATTTGTGGGTGACGCTCGGCAATGGCTTCCGCTATGGCCGCAAGGCGCTGTTGATATCAGGCTCGATGAGCCTGGTCGGGTTCGCGCTGGTGGTCGGCTTCACGCCGATCTGGCAGGAACACATGGAACTCTCCGCCGGTTTGTTCGCCGCGTTGATCGTCATTCCGCTCTATGCCGCTTCTCTCCTGAAGAAATTGAACGCCGCGCGGCGGCAGGCGGAAGAGGCCAGCCAAGCGAAAAGCCGGTTCCTCGCCAATATGAGCCATGAGCTCCGCACGCCCCTAAACGCAATTACCGGCATGACCGACCTCATGCTCTCAACGCGGCTCGACCGCGAGCAGCTCGACATGACGACGACGATCAAGACCTCGGCCCGCGCGCTGCTCGGCTTGATCAACGAAATTCTCGATCTTGAGAAGATCGAGGCCGGCAAGATGACGCTCAGCGTGCGCGATTTCGATTTGCACCGCATGCTCGGCGCCGTGCGTTCCATGTTGGATACCCAAGCAACCGGTAAACGTCTGCGCTTCAGCATCCATGTCGATCCTTCAGTGCCTTATCACGTGAAGGGCGACGATCAATTGATCCAGCAGGTTCTGGTCAATTTGACCGCCAATGCGATCAAATTCACCGACCATGGCGAGGTTGCGATAGCGGTTCGCACCGAGCCAAATCGCGGTTCTCAGCGCGCGCGCCTTAGATTCGAAGTGACCGACACCGGCATCGGCGTGCCGCCGGCCATGGCGTCGCGTATTTTTGAGAGTTTTGCCCAGGGCGATCAAACGATCGGGCGTCGTTTTGGCGGTACGGGCCTCGGCCTGGCCATCGCCAAACAGATCGTTACGTTGATGGGCGGAGCGATCGGTGTTGAGCCTCGCCCGGGGGGCGGCAGCGTCTTCTGGTTCACGGCCGAAATCGAGCATCAGGCACAAGCGGCGACCACGGCACAATTCCGCGCGGCCCAAGCCAAAGTGCTCGTGATCGGGGGCGAGGATGATGAGCGCGAGAAATTGCTAAGCCGAATACGCCGCTTTGGTTTGACCGCGCGCGGGATCAGCCAAATGGCACGCGCCGTGATCCATATCCGCAACCGGCCACGTGAAGACCACCCGGATATCGTTCTCCTCTATGAGCAAGGCGCGGGCGCCGACGCCGCGGCGTTCCATTCATTGCTCAAGGACGACGACCACGCCGATGACATCGCGATCGTGGCCGTCGCGTCGTCAGCGCCCGACGGGGTCGCCCAATTCGCCAGCACGGACTATTGTCTGACGCGGCTCAAACATCCGCCGGATGACGCGCAGCTCCTGACGGGGCTCAATCTAGCGCTTGCGCTCAGCGGCGCCGAATTGCGTGCCGATGCGACGGCGGCCCACGCGTTCGAACGGCATACGCGGCACCTTCGTGTGTTGGTCGGCGAGGACAATCGGGTCAATCGTAAGGTCATCGCGAAAATTCTTGAGCGCGCCGGTCACGTCGTGACGCTCGGCGAAACGGGCGAGCAGATTCTCGATTTGTTGGAGACCGACCGGTTTGACGTCGTGCTGATGGACGTCAATATGCCGGAGCTGTCGGGCTATGACGTGACCAAGATCTTCCGCATGTCAGCGCCCGACAAGCGTCACACGCCGATCATCGCCTTGACGGCGGACGCTACGCGCGAGGCGCAACAGCTCAGCGCTGAGGCCGGTATGGACGCCTACCTCACCAAACCGGTCGAGGCCGAGCGCCTGTTGCAAACGATTTACGCGCTCGTCGAAGCCGGCCGCGGCGGTGAGACCCAGCCTGGATCCGCTCTGATCACGGCCAAGACGACCGTGCCGTCATCGGTACAAGATTTGTCGCAACGCCGGCGCCTTCAAATCGTCTCGGGCCCGGCGGTGGATGTAGCGGTGCTTGACGATCTCATCGAACTGGGCGGCGACCGGAAATTCTTCGAGGAATTGATCGGCGATTTTCTGACCGACGCGGCGTCGTTGATCGACACGATGCGGCGCGCGGCCGTGGCAAAAAACGCGGCCCGGTTCAAGGACGATGCGCATGCGCTCCGCAGTAGCGCGGCCAATGTCGGTGCGATGCGCTTACATCGCGTTTTGCTTGGGGTGCGCGATCTTTCAGGCGTGGAATTCGAGGCACGCGTCGGCGAAGCGATGCAAGAAATCGGCGAGGAATTCGACCGCGTTCGCGTCTTTATGGCGGATTATCTCAAATTGGGCGGCGCGTCCGCGCGGCCATCCAAATGAGCGTCAAGTGGCGCGTTGATGAACCGACTCTGCGAGCGGGCCAACCGCGCCACCTTGCGTAAATTCGCGGCGTCGAGTTCAAGGGCGGCATCGACCCAGAGCGCCACGATATCCGTCAGTTCCTGATAGGTTACCGGGCTAAAGCGGCGGCGTACTTTGTACAGCGCGCGATGGGCCGTGAAATGCCGCACATGCCGGTCGACATAGGCATGAACCCCGACATGCCCTTCGCCATCCGGCACAACCAAATCGACAACGCCCAAGTCCTTCAACTGC
Source organism: Rhizobium sp. Q54 (assembly GCA_945902735.1). GTDB lineage: Bacteria > Pseudomonadota > Alphaproteobacteria > UBA828 > UBA828 > SHWC01. The sequence goes on from CAMDNF010000071.1 coordinate 15,031, forward strand.
CGGGCCGTGTAAATCTTGCCGGAGAAAATCATGTCCTCCGCGGCCGCGACGCCGATACGGCGCGCGAGGAAGCTATAGACGCCCATGCCGGGGAACAAATTGAACAAGACCTCGGGCAAGCCAAACCGCGCCTTTTCTTCGGCGATAATGACATCGCTTGAAAGCGCCGCCTCGAAGCCGCCTCCGAGCGTCTCGCCCTGGCAGAGAGCAACCGTCACGATTGGCAGATCGAGCTTGTTCGCGTTTTGGTGGCAGATATCGATGCAGGCGCGCGCATAACGCAGCAGGCCAGCGCGGTCTTGCCGGGAGACCAACTGATAGATCAGATCGAGATCGCCGCCGAGATTGAACACCTCGGGCCGCTCTGACGCCTACACCAAATAGCGGAAGGCCGGCGCCTCGATAGAGCTATGCGCGGAAGTTGGTGACGGCGTGACGGGGTAAGGCGGCGTATCGTGGGGGTGTTCGACGCCTCCACTTCTCCAGCAAAGGAGTGATACGCCGTGACCGACAAGAGCATCCTCAAGTTCACCCAGCCAGGGACGTTCACCGATTCGCTGACCGAGATTCTACGCAACGGGGCATGTGCGCTGCTGACGCAGGCCGTCGAAGCGGAGGTCGCTGACTTTCTCAGTCGATATGCCGATCTCAAGACCGAG
>CAMDNF010000072.1:0-15522 GCA_945902735.1 Rhizobium sp. Q54
CCCCGTTTTCGGCGGGGCCGTTCGTCAACGCGCTGTTCCTCGGCTTTACGCTTGGCGCCATTTGGCTTCTGGCCGCGCTTGGCCTGACCCTCATTTACGGCACCATGGGCGTCATCAATATGGCCCATGGCGAGTTCATCATGGTGGGCGCTTATTTCACCTTTTTGTTGCAGACCGAGGCCGGCATTCCTTGGCTCGCCTGCCTGCCACTGGCCTTTATCGGCGTCGCCATACTCGGCTGGATCGTCGAACGATTATTGATACGACATTTGTACGCCCGACCATTGGACACCCTGCTCGCCACCTGGGGCGTGTCGCTGGTCTTGGTGCAGGGCGTGCGACTGATCTTCGGCGGCGAGCCGCAATATGTGGCCGTGCAGCCGCATGCGTTGACGCAAAGCGCCGAACTCGCGTTCATTCATATTCCGTGGCTCCGCATCTTCATTCTTGGTGCCACCATGGCGTTGGCCGCTGGGACCTGGGCGATCCTATACAAGACCATTTACGGCATTCGCGTGCGCGCGGTGATGCAGAACAAGGAAATGGCGGCCTCGTTCGGCATCAATGCCCAGCAGGTCTATGGCATGACGTTCGCCTATGGCGCGGGGCTTGCCGGCATCGCCGGCGCCATGTTCGGCGGTTTGAAGACCGTGTTCCCCGATATGGGCCTTGGCTACATCGTCGAGGCGTTCCTGGTCGTTGTCACGGGCGGCGGGCATTTGTTCGGCAGCATCTATTCGAGCGCGATCTTAGGCGAGCTCAACTCGGTCTTCTCGTACTTCACCAACAGCACCTTCGCGCGGTTCGTGCTCTTCGTGCTGATCGTTGTGTTCTTGCGCTTTTATCCGCAGGGGCTGTTCCCTGAGGCGAAGGCACGGCGGTAAAGGCAGAGATCGCGATCATGAACGGCCAATCGAGCAATATTTACAACGATCCCAAGGCGCAGTGGTTCGCTTACATCGTGCTATTCGGCGTACTCGCGCTGATTCCTACGTTCGGCACGGAACCGTTCCAGCTTCGGGTGTTTTCGAGCTACGCCGTCTACGCGATGCTCGCGGTGTCGGCCAGCATGGTGTGGGGCTTTGGCGGAATTTTGAGCCTGGGTCAGGGCATACCCTATGGCCTCGCGGCCTATTGCATGGGCGCGACCATGCAGATGCAATTCCAAACGCCGGACGACCCGATCCCAAGCTTCATGTTGACCAACGAGTTGAACGAGTTGCCGAGCGTTTGGCAGCCGTTCTGGAATACGTCGGTCGGTCTCATTCTGGCGCTTGGCGTTCCGACTGTCGTCATGGTGGTGTTCGGATTCCTGATGTTCCAGGCGCGCCTCGCGGGGGCGTTCATCGCGATCATGACGCTCGCCATGCTGAACGCCTTCTACAGCATGGCGCAGGACCTGCAGCCCTTCACGGCGGGCTTCAACGGCATCTCGCCGCCCAATGCCTTTAAGGCGTTCGGCGTCGAGGTCGACCCCTATAGCTCGATGCTCTATTGGATCAACCTCGGTGTCCTTGCGCTGGTCACCTTGGGGTCGAAATACATGCTGCAAAGCAAATTCGGCACCGTGGTGCGGGCGACGCGCGATGATGCCGAGCGTGTGCGCTTCCTCGGCTATAGCGTGGCGTATTATCAAATCGTCGTCTTCGTGTTTGCCGGTTTGATCGCGACGCTGGCCGGCATTCTCTGGGTCATGACGCAGCAATATGTCTCGCCGACCGCGTTCGAGACGCCGTTTAGCATCTATATGGTGATCTGGGCGGCGGTCGGTGGCCGGCACTCTTTGTTCGGCGCGATTGTCGCCGCCATCGTGCTCAACTATCTGCAGACCGAGCTCGCCGACATCAGCGATATGTGGCAAAAGGCTTGGCTCCTGATCCTGGGCGGCATCTTCATCGCGGTCGTGCTGCTATTGCCGCGCGGGCTCGCGGGCTTGTTCGAGTATTTGATGGGCTTCATCAAAATTGGCGGGCGCAATTCGAGCTCGACGCGCGTTTCCGAGAGTTGATGAGGGCAGAATGGGTGTATTGCTCGAACTCAAGGATCTGACCAAGGCATATGATACCTATGCCGTGGTCGATCATCTCAATCTGACGATCAATGAAGGCGAGCTGCGTTGCCTGATCGGGCCGAACGGCGCGGGCAAAACCACCACGATGGACCTGATCACCGGTCGGCAAAAGCTGACCGGCGGCAAGGTGATTTTCGATGGGCGTGAAATCAACGGCTTGAAAGAGCATCAGATCGTTCGGCGTGGCATCGGGCGCAAATTTCAGGTGCCGGCCGTGTTCCGCGACCTTTCGGTGCGCGAGAACCTCGAGGTTGCGTTCAATCGCACGCCCAGCCCGTTCTCCAACATGCTCATGTTTTTCAACCGCACCGACAAGAAGCGCTTCGCTGAAATCGTTGAATTGAGCGGGCTCGGCGATCGGCTCGATCACAAGGCGGGCTTTTTGTCGCACGGCGAAACGCAGTGGCTTGAGATCGGCATGGTGTTGACGCAAAACCCGCGCCTTCTCCTGATGGATGAGCCGACCGCCGGCATGACCGAGCAGGAAACCCTCAAGACATCGGAAATCTTCAAGCGCCTGAAGGGCGCGCATACGTTGGTTGTCGTGGAGCACGACATGACCTTCGTGCGCGAGATCGCGGAAACCATTTCGGTCTTGCATCTTGGCAAGCTCTTGGCCGAAGGGCCGATGCACCAGGTCGAAAACGATCCTAAAGTGCGCGAGGTCTATCTGGGCGCGGAGGGTATCTCCGATGCTGCTTGATTTGCGCGAGGTGGGTTCCTATTACGGCAATACGCCGATCTTGCGGAACATTTCATTCGACCTCGACCAGGGTCAGTGCCTTGCCGTGCTTGGGCGCAATGGCGTCGGCAAAACGACCCTGATGCGCACGATCATGGGTCTTACCACCAAGATGACCGGCTCGATGTCGATCGCCGGACAAGATGCCTCAAAAATGTCGACCTATCTTCGCTCGCACGCCGGCTTCGGCTATGTGCCGCAGGGGCGCGGCATTCTCGGCAAATTCACGGTGCGGGAAAACATTCTGCTCGGCACGTTCGCGCGGACCGACAAAAAGGTCGGGATCCCGAAGATGTGCCTCGAGTTGTTCCCCTATCTCGCCGAAAACCTGGACAAGCGTGCCGGTTTGCTTTCAGGCGGTCAGCAGCAGCAACTCTCGATCGCGCGCGCGCTGGCGACCGATCCCAAGGTGCTGTTGCTTGATGAGCCGACCGAAGGCATTCAGCCCAATATCGTGCAGGAGATCGAGGCCACGTTGCATCGCCTCAACAAAGAGGTCGGCATCACCATGATTTTGACCGAGCAACACATCAAGGTGGCGCGCGAGTTGGCCGACAAATTCATCATCATGGATACCGGGCGTGTTGTGGCCCTAGGCCCAATTGCCCAACTGAGCGACGAGTTGATCGAGGAACATCTGACCTTATAGAGAGGCGGTTTGCCTTCGGTACGACGAAGCAAAACGCCAAGAGAATGCCACAGACCAAAGCTAGGACAGAGGGAGGCACGCATGATCAAGATCCCGAAAAAGGGTAGCAAAGATCGCGAGCGGATGATCAAGGAGCACAAGGCCTGCATCGATTCGATGAAAGGCGTTGCGGGTTGCACCATCCTGCGCTGCAAGACGCCGGGCGACACGACGGAGGTGTCGGGCGGCATTCATGACGATTTCCAACTCAATCGCGTGCTCTTGCGCATGCGTGGCCAGCCGGCGCGCAACAAGCTCGTGGTGATTTGTACCAAGGTTGAAAAAGAGTGGCGAATCGGCCGGCTCTCGGGCATTCGCGGCGTGCCGCCGGTGTTCGTGGGCGACAAGGTCTATAACAACGAGCAAGACCCACAGCATGACATTTTCCTGATGCGGCTCGATGAGCTGGCGGAGAGCGACGGCATGCCCGAGCACTTCCACGAGGGGTGGAAGCGGCGGAGCGACAACTGGGTCGCGACCTGAGCAAGGGGCTCAGCCACTTCTGGTGATTGCCGCGTAGGGACACGCGGTGCGGGAAACGAACGCGCAGACCGGCGCTAAAGCGGCGCGCGGCATGAGGGAGACAACCCATGGCTTGGATGAGACTGACCGGCTACGCAGACAAATTTGGCGTGCACCCCGGCGATAAGATTCGCTTTTACGTCAATTGCGACGGGCCGAAGAATTACGACGTGCAAATCATGCGGATCGTGAATGGCGATACCAATCCGCGCGGGCCGGGCCTGATCGAAAAGCCGGTCAAGGCCACATGCAACGGCAATCGCGCCGGTCGCCGCCAGGTGATCTATTCAGGCTCCTATGGTTGCCACAAGGATGAGCCGGAGTTCCGCGTCGATAGTTTCACCATGCAGGCTTGGATCTGGCCGACCACGCCGAAGACGCACCCGAAATATTGGAAGCACGGCGCCCAAGGCATCATGGGCAAATGGTCCAAGAACAAGGGCTATGGGCTGTTCGTCAACGAGGAAGGGTGCCTCGAGGTTCGCATCAACGAACACAAGATTTCGACCAAGGCGCCGATCCGCGATCACGCTTGGCATTTCGTCGCGGCGAGCTTCAATGCGAAGACCGGCGAGGTGGTGCTCTATCACGAGCCGCAGATCGTTTATGCGCTCGACCCAGCCATTCCGCCCGTCAAGAAAAAGCTCGCGGGCGCCAAGATCAAGCACGACGATATTCCGTTCACCGTGGCTTGCTATGTCGATCGCAAGGACCCAAGCCCTGAGGCGCACGCCTCGGTGCCGGCGGGCGTCGTCATGGGCGGGCCCTATAATGGCAAGATCGATAGTCCGCGTCTGTGCAACCGGGCGCTCTCGCGGCTCGAGATCGAAACCATGAAGCTCGGCGCGCAGCGCGGCATGAGCGAGCGGCGCCATTCGGGTCCGACCGGCGAACTCGCAACCGCGATCGTCGGCGCGTGGGATTTCTCGGCCGGAATCAACACCGCGTTCGGCCATGACAAGGGCCCCTATCGTTATGATTTGACGATCGTCAATTGCCCGACGCGTGCGATGACCGGGCATAATTTTTCGGGTGATAATTTCGATTGGAAGCACGCGCCGGAGGAATATGGAGCGATCCACTTCCATGATGACGATGTCGATGACGCGCGTTGGGAGGTTTCGTTCGAGTGGGATTTGCCGGCCGATACCAAGAGCGATTGCTATGCGGCCAAGCTCACCACCAAGGATGGCGATGAGGATTACATCCCGTTCTTCGTGACGCCGCGCGTCGGCCAAGAGCAGTCGAAGATCGCGGTGATCATCCCGACCATCTCCTACATGGCCTATGCGAACGAGCATTTGGCCAATAATGCGGGCGGCGCGGAATTGCTAGTCTATCGCGTGCCGATCATGCAGCATCAGAACATGTTCCTAGCCGAGCACCGCGAATATGGCGGCTCGATCTATGACACGCACACCGATGGCTCGGGCCTTTGCCTATCTTCGCGCTTGCGGCCAATTCTCTCGATCCGGCCGAAATACGATCACTTCTTGATGCAGGCGCCCTGGCAATATCCGGCCGATTTGCATCTGATCTGCTGGCTCAACCAGATGGATTACAAGTACGACGTGATCACCGACGAGGACATCCATTATGACGGCCTCGCGCGGATCAAAAATTACAACGTGCTGATCACCGGCTCGCACCCCGAGCATAATTCAGGGCCCGAGCTCGATGCGCTGCACGACTATACGCAAGCCGGCGGCCGCCTGATGTATATGGGCGCGGATGGCTGGTATTGGGTTCACTCTTACCACCCGGCCTATGAGCATCTTGGGCGCGGTGTCATCACTGAGATGCGCCGTTGCGAATCGGGCATTCGTACCTGGCGCGCGGATCCGGGTGAGTATTATCACCAGGGCACGGGCGAGCTGGGCGGCATGTGGCGCTATCGCGGCCGGTATCTCCACACGGTCGCCGGCACCGGCATGTCGTCGGAGGGCTTCGACATTTCGTCTTACTATTCGCGCACGGCGGAATCGAACGACCCGCGAGTCGCCTGGGCGTTCAATGGCATCGGCTATGACGAGAAGCTCGGCAATTTCGGCTTTGTCGGCGGCGGCGCCGCCGGCACCGAGCTCGACATCGTCGATACCATGTTGGGCTCGCCGCCTCACACACTCGTGGTCGCGACCTCGGCCGGTCGGCACACCGAAGCCTATTTGCTGGTCATGGAAGACTATGGCTTCAACCAGCAGGGCCTCGATGGCACGCAGCATCCGCGCGTGCGTTCCGACATCGCTTTTCACGAAACGCCGAATGGCGGCGGCTGCTTCGCGTTTTCCTCGATCGCCTTCTGCGGCTCGCTGCCGTGGAACAATGGCAAGAACAACATCTCGAAGCTGGTTGGCAATGTGCTCGACCGGTTCATGAAGGATGGGCCCTTGCCGCCGGCGCCGAAGAACGCGATCAAGCATCGCGGCCGCGCCGATTACGACCAACCGCTCAACAAGAAGCGGAAATAGGTCTAGGGACCATCAGCACCAGGCTCAGGGCGATTCGCCCTGAGCCGGGAGCGTGGGGATGTTTGTTCACCCCGAGCTAGGTTATTTCGACGAACGCGAGGATTTGACCGCGGCGCGGCTCTATGCCGGCACGCAACTCGCTTTTGGTCGCGCGCGCGCATTGCCGCCGATTGCTTATCGCTCGAAGGTGTTCGCCGATCTCGAAGACGAGAAGATTTGGACGCGAGACTGGATCTTTGTCGGCGGGCTCGACCAAATTCCCGAGGCGGGCGATCTTCTGCCCTACACGATCGGGCACCACGGCATTCACGTACAACGCCAAGCCAATGCTCCCCTGATCGGGCGCTTCAATAAGGCCCAGCATGGCGGTTGTCGCGCGGTGCCGTTGCAATGTCAGACCGGCATCAAAACGAAATGCTCGTTCACTTCGTGCGGCCATAGCCGAGACCGCGACGTGATCCCCGCGATCGAGCTCGGCGACGAGACGCCGGCCATGCGGCAATATTTGGGCGAGCAGCCGGATCGTTTGTTGCCGGTGCGCGTCGACGCCCTTGGTCCGTTCGTTCATGTCAATCTCGATCAAGGTGCCGATGACCTTGAGGCGCAGCTCGGCCCGGTCGGTGATTTGCTGGCGCCTTATGCTGAGGCGAATGCCAAGGGCATTGCCGGGTTTTGGGTTGAGCACAAATGCAATTGGAAGCTCGCCGGCAAAGCCTTCCTCGACCATGCCGAGGCGCCGGGCATGGCGCCTGTCAAGACCGGCCCACGCGGCAGAGCCAAGTCGAATGGGGCCGTCGCGGCACATGCGCGGCGCACGATTCCGCTTCGGCCGCTTACCGATCATGATCTGCCGATTTTTGCCACGCTCGATGACGCGGCGCGCGGCGAAGCGCGGCTCGCTTGGGCCTTTCCAAACCTTTTGATCGTGGCGATGCCTGATCATTTGGTGACGATCGGTCTGCAGCCGACCGCGTTTTGCGCGACGCTTTATCGCGTGCGGCTCTATGTCAGCGGCAAAGCCAAAGGCATCAAGGCTACGCACCCGGCCGTGGTGAAACGGCTTGGTTTTTGGCGGGATGTCCTGGCGAAGGTGGGTGAGCATGCCGCCGCCGCGCAAATCGAGGCGGAGCGTTGGGGCACGCCGTCTTGGCCCGAGACCCAAGGCAAGAAGCGCCCGATTGAACAGAGTGAATATGGTTACATCTTGCAGCGCTATGTGGTCGACCGCCTGCTCACCAAGCACGATTATCATTGGGCCGGGGCCATGACCGACGCGCGCGTTCGTTGAACCACGATGGTCTATAGCGTCCAACAGATCAAATACGAGATGCTTGCCTACATCAAAGAATTCGGCGGCGAGTTCGGCGATTATTATGTCGGCATCGCGGCCGATCCGAAGGCTGAGCTGTTCAAGCGCCATGGCGTGCACCAGAAGAAAGACCCCTGGCTCTATAAGCAGACGCTCACCTTCCTGGCGGCGCGCACGGTGCAACGTTATTTTCTGGAACAACTCGGCACCGATGGTGAGCCGGTTTTGCGTGGCGATGAAGATACCGATTGCGTCTACATCTATAAAAAAAGCGAGCGCACCAAGCCATGACGGAAAAGCAAAAAGCAAAGGCGCGTTCAAAAAAGGGTGCCGCGTCGGGTACGGTCGATCATGGATTCGCGCTCTATAGCAAGGGCGACGCCAAGGGTGCGCTCGAGATTTGGCGACCGCTCGCCGAGGCGGGCGATGCGCAGGCGCAAGCCTGGCTCGGCTCGCTCTATGCCAATGGCGAGGGCGTCGCGCTTGACGATCGCGCGGCCTTCGCCTGGTATTTGCGCTCGGCCGAGGGCGGCAATGCCCAAGCTCAAGCAAACGTCGGGGCGTTTTATGCCATGGCCAAGGGCGTTGAAAAGAACGAGGCCGAGGCCGTGCGCTGGTTCGAAAAGGCGGCCGCGCAAGATGACGCCAACGCGCAATTCAATCTTGCCGTGCTCTATACCAAGGGTCAGGGCGTGGCCGAGGACAAGGCCAAGGCGGCGACGCTTTATCGACGGGCGGCCGAGCGCGGCCATTATCCCTCGCAAGCGCGCCTCGGTCATGCTTATGCGAATGGAATCGGTGTCGAGAAGGACCGCGTGCAGGCGTTTCTCTGGCTTTCGCTCGCGGGGCAGCATGGCATCGGCACCGCGCTGCAAGAGCTCGATGCGCTGGTCAAATTGATGTCCATCGAGGAAAAGCAACAAGCGCTCGGCCAGTTCAACGCGCTCCGCGCACAAACCAAAGACGCCGTCGGGCCGACGCGAATGGACATCAAGCTCGGCACTTGAGGCCTATTGGATTGTCACCACGCAGTACAGCGTCTTGACCGCGCCGTTCTTGTCGCTGAGTTCGACCTCGACCAGACGATCTTCGAGGCCCGCCCAAAATTGCGGCCCCGAAGGGCAATACACATCCGTGGCGGTATCTTCCGCCGGCGCGCTCTGGCCATAGCGCCGGTCCTGCGGCGAGGGCGAAAAGACGATGCGCACGGTCGCCGCCATTTCGGTCGGGGCATCGATGCCGGCGACGCGCCAGCCCATGGGCAAATCATACGCGCGGTAATGCTCCTTGAGCCGGCCCAGGAGCGTCACCGGCTCCCCGGTCGCGGCGGTCGCCTCGTTGGCCGCGCCGGCCGTGTCCGCGGCGGTTGTGCCCGGCGTGGCGATTTCCTGCTGGCGGGCCAATTCGCGCTGGGTCTCGAACAGGACGATGACGATGAAGATCACCAGGCTGAAGCCGATCATCAGCCAAAGCCCGCGCCGCCTTTTTGCCTTCGGGTCCCCGGGCAGAGAATGGCTCGCACGCCGCTTTCCGCTGCCCCGATCGATCATTAGAATGCCCCGCCGCTCATGCCCTCAGTATATGGGATGGGCGAACCAGAAGGGAGACCGCCTTGGACGAATTGTCGAGAACGCTTCGTCAGGAGCTCGAACGGCGCGATGAGACCATTCTCGCGCTTGAAATGTTGGTGGTCGACCAGGCTTCCCGACTTTTGGCGCTGGAGGCGCTAGTGCTGGAGACCATGGCCGACGGCGCGGCTGATTTGCCCGCGATCAAGCGGCGCATTGGCGTGGCGGCCGAGCGCTTCCGCGAGCGGTTCGAAGCGATCGAGGGCTTTGCCGAACGCGCCCAGCGCATCGCCGGCGAGATGCTGAAAACCACGGCGACGCAAAAATCAGCGGGGGCCGCCAAGAAAGCCGCCCCCTCGAAGACCAAGGCAAAGACCAAGAAAAGACCGACACGCCGATAGAGGGTGACCCGCTCAGGTCCACCACCGGCTTCAACCCACCTTTACAATCAGCGAGACCAGATTTATGGCGAGCCCATATTCGACCACGTTTTCTCCCTTCAAGCTCGGCGCTTTCACGCTCAAAAACCGCATCGTCATGGCGCCCTTGACGCGCCAATCGTCCGAGCCCGATGGCACGCCGACCGATGAAATGGCGGCCTATTATGCGCGTCGCGCGCGCGGCGGCGTTTCGATGATTATTTCGGAGGCCGCGTGGCAGAACGATGAGCTCAGCTGCGTCGGCTATATGAGCCAGCCCGGCTGCGCCACTGCCAAGCACGTCAAGGCCTGGCGCAAGGTCACCGACGCCGTGCACAAGCACAATGTGCCGATGCTCTTGCAACTCATGCACGCTGGCCGGGTTGCCGATCCGCGTTGTCTTCATGTCGGCGAGTTGGCGGTTTCGGCTAGCGCGACGCAAAGTAAGGGCTGGGTGCTCTATACCGATAGCGACCGGGAGAAAGAAGATCGCGGCATTACCAGCGCTTGGCCAAAGGTCACCTTTCCGCCGGCGCGCGCGCTGACCAAGGCCGAGATCGAACAAATCGCCAAGGGTTTTGCCGAAGGCGCCAAGCGCGGCATCGAGGCCGGCTTCGATGGTGTCGAGATTCACGGCGCGAACGGTTATTTGCTCTATCAGTTTCTTGACCCCAAGCAGAATCACCGGACCGATGACTATGGCGGCTCGCCCGAAAACAATGCGCGCTTCGCTAAATTGGTGTGCGCGCGCGTGCGTGACGCGATCGGGCCGAACAAGTTGATCACGTTTCGTCTATCGCAAGATGGTGTGGATGATTTCACCGGCGCCTGGCCGGGCGGTGTCACCTATGCGCGGGCGATCGGCCAGGCGTTAAAGGATTCGGCGGTCGATGCGCTGCATTGGTCGAGCTTCGCCTGGTCGGACAATCGCGACCCGAAGGACAAGACGCCGATGCCGCAGGTCATTCGAGAGGCGAGCGGCAAGCCGATGATCACCAATGGTGGCATCGCCGAGGGCGCGCATGCCGAAACCGCACTCACCACCAATGCGGCCGATCTGGTCGCGGTCGGCCGGCCGCTCTTCGCCCATCCCGATTGGCCCTATATCGTTCGGTCGGGCGAGCCCTATAACTGGGCGAATTTCGACCGCAAATATGTGGTCAAGCCGCCCTATGACTATGAATGCGGCTATCCGTTCGACCTCCTGCGGCCCAACTGGACGCCCGATTTGTCGAGCCGGCGGACCAAGGGGTGGATGGGCTAGCCCTCACCCTCCCAACGCTTCGCGTCGGGTCCCTCCCGGAAACGCATGCGTTTCTGCCCGCAAGCGGGAGAGGGGGACGCGTTGAGGCATGACACGATGGTCATGAGAAACCGGCAACCCGCAAGCAAGAGTGGGGGCAAGCCTTGGATGCATCTCACAGCCGTCCGCCAGTGCGGCCGCGTTCGTACATATCAAAACGTCGCTTAAACGCGTTCCCCTCTCCCTTTAGGGAGAGGGTCAGGGTGAGGGTGAGAGCCGCCTTACGCCGCGGATTTGCGCATCTCTTTGCGCCGCGCGGCGGTGGCGATCTGGTCGACATCGAGCTTGTCGGTTAGCACCACGCCATAGGCATCGCGCGCATAGTCGCGCGTGCAGAAGCCATCGAGCACGTCGTCCCGCACCTGCGCTGGCGTACGCTCCAAGGGATCGCCATAGCCGCCGCCATTCGGCGAATAGATCGCGATGCAATCGCCCGTATCGGTTTGCAGGCTGGAGAACTTGGCCGGCATTGAGGTTATGGCGCTGGGCTTCGCCACGTTGAAGGTCTCGACCTTGCCGCCGGCGCCGGCATGGCCGCCGAGGAACCCCCAGGGCGCGTCGTCGTGCCGGTCGCATTCATGGGTCATCGAACCCTTGCTCAAGAAGCGCTGCACCTTGACGACGCCAAGTCCGCCGCGGAACTTGCCGGCGCCCGACGACACGTCATCGCGCAGTTCATAGCGATCGCAGATCAGCGGCAAATGCATGGCAAGATCTTCGACCGGGTTGTTGCGCGTGTTGCGCATCAGCTCATCGATCGAATCCGGCCCGTCGGAATGCGGCCGTCCGCCATAGGCGCCTTCATTGACCTCGAGGAACACCCAATAGTCGCCGCTCGGCCGCACGCCCGAATAGGCGGCGAAAGAGAGCGTCGCCGAGCTGCCCGCGACCACCTTCTCGGGAATCACCGGCGCCAGCGCCTTGATGATCAGATCGACGATGCGCTGGCACTGACCGAAGCGCGCCTCGGCGGCGGCGGGGAAGATCGGGTTGAAGATCGAGCCCAAAGGCGCGATCACGCTGATCGGGCGGAACGAACCTTCGTTCTGCGGCACATATTCCTCGGTCGTCGCGGTATCCAGCAGCAGCGCGCGGAAGGCGAAATAGCACGCCACCTTGGTCGAGCCCTCGAACGGCACGTTGAACGCGGTCGGCACTTGCGGCGAGGAGCCGGTTAGATCGACCTCGGCATTATCGCCCTTGATGCGGACCGTGACCTTGACCGGCAAAGGCTTGTTCCGCGTGCGGCCATCGTCATCAAGAAACCCTTCGGCGCGATATTCGCCGTCCGGAATCTCGGCGATGCGCTTTCTGAGCATGGTCTCGGAATAGTCCATCAGCTGGCGGGTCGCCTGCTCGACGGTTTCCTTGCCATACTCGCCAAGCAATTCCTTGAAGCGGCGCACACCGAGGCGCGCCGAGGCCACTTGTGCCTCCAAATCGCCCATCACGAGCGAGGGCACGCGCGTGTTGGTCTCGATGAACTGCCACATTGCCTTGTTGAGCTTGCCCTCTTCATAGAGTTTGATGCCCTTGAACAACATGCCTTCGGCGTAAACGTCGGGCACGTCGATGATCAGGCCGGGCGTCGCCGCGCCGATATCGACATGGTGCGCGGTATTGCCGGCGAAGCCGATCAGCTCGCCCTCATGGAACACCGGCGAGATCACCGCGATATCGGGCGAGTGGCTCGCGCCATAATAGGGGTGGTTGTGCAGCACGACATCGCCCTCTTTCCAGGGGTCGTGCAGCGTTTTTTCGATGCCGCGCAAATAGGCCGGGATTGAGCCGATGTGCATCGGCGTCGAATCCGATTCGCACAGCGTGTTGAAATTTTTGTCGAACAGCCCGGCGCCGAGATCTTGCGATTCGCGGATGATCGAGGAATAGGACATCCGGTAAAGGACGTGGCCCATCTCCTTCGCGATGGTATCGAGCGCGCCGCCAATGACCTGCAGCGTGATCGGATCGATATTGTTGCGGGTCATGGTCATGCCCTCTCGCGAATGTGGAGATTGCCGGATTGGTGAATGTTGCCGGTCCATCCCGGCGGGATCAAGGTGGTGGAATCGGTCTGCACGACGATCGCCGGCCCATCGATGATGTGACCGGCCAAGAGTTTGCCGCGCGCAAAACGCGGCGTCTCATGCGTCGTGCCATCGTCAAAGATGGTGCGCCGCGCATAGAGCCACGCGCCTTTCGGGTCGGCATTGGCGGCCGTGCCGAGCGTCGGCCAAACGACCGGTTCTTCTGGCACGCGGGCGACCACACGCAAGGTGATCAACTCGACTTCTTGATCCTCGAAGGCATGGCCATAAACTTGGCGGTGCTCTTTGTGGAAATTATCGAGCACGGTTTTACGGCTCTCGAGCGTCAGGCGCGCGGCCGGCATTTCTGCCCGCAGCTCGAAACCTTGACCGACATAGCGGCACTCGGCGATGCGCACGAAACGATGCTGCGCCGCCGGCACGTCATCGGCCTCGAGCGCGGCGCTGGCTTGCGTGGTCAATTCATCGAGCCGCTTGTTGACGCGGTCGAGCGCGGTCTGGTCGGCCTTGGTCAGAACGCAAAGCGAGGCGCCGGTGAATTCATATTGCATGTCGGTCGCCAGGAAGCCGATCGCGGCCTGAATGCCGGGCGCCGGCGGCACGATCACCTCTTTCGCGGAGACGGTTTTGGCCAGCGCCGCGCCATGGAGCGGGCCCGCGCCGCCGAATGGCATGAGAGCGTAGCGCCTGGGATCGACACCCTTCGCCACCGAATTGGCGCGGATCGAGAGCGCCATGTTGGAATTGACGACCCGAATGATGCCAAGCGCCGCTTCGGTGACGCTGACGCCGAGCTTGGGGCAGAGCTGCGTTTCGATCGCCTTGCGCGCGAGCGCGGGGTCGATCTTGACGCCGCCGCCGAGGAAATGCTCGGGGTCGAGCCGGCCGAGCACTACTTGCGCGTCGGTTACGGTCGGCTCCACGCCGCCCCGGCCATAACAGGCGGGGCCTGGCGCGGCGCCGGCCGAGCGCGGGCCAACGCGAAACGCGCCGCCCTCATCGACATAGGCGATCGAGCCGCCGCCCGCGCCGATGGTATCGATGTCGAGCATGGGGGCGAGCACGGGGTAGCCGTTGACCTGCGTGTCGCGCGGGTTCATCACGCGGAGCCGCCCCTCGGGGATCACGCTGATATCGGCCGAGGTGCCGCCAATATCCACTGTGATCGTGTTGCTCTCGCCCGACATCAAACCGGCCCAACGGCCGCCGATCACGCCGCCCGCCGGTCCTGACATAAGAATAGTCACGGCGTGCTCGGCCGCGTTCTCAAGCGTGGTGACGCCGCCATTCGATTGCATGACGCGAATCTGAGCACCAATGCCTTGGCCGCGCAGAGCCGATTCAAGCCGCTTCAAATAGCGCCCGACGCGCGGCCCAACGAACGCGTTCATCGCGGTGGTCGAGAAGCGCTCATATTCGCGAATCACATCGACCACCTCGTGCGAGGCCTCGACATAAAGTCCCGGCAGCATCTCCTTCACAATCGCCTTGGCGCGCTTCTCGTGCGCGTGGTTGAGGAAGGAAAACAGGAAACAAACAATCACCGCCTCGACGCCTTGCGCTTTCAACAACGTCGCCGCCTCGCGCACTTCGGTTTCGGCCAAAGGCGTCACGATTTCGCCCGTGGGCGGCAAAATGCGCTCGGTGATGGGAATGCGGTTGCGCCGCTTGACCAGCGGCTTCGATTGCCAAGGCACATCGAATTGCATCGAAAAATTTTGCGGCCGCTTGTGGCGCGCCATGTGCAGGATGTCGCGAAAACCGCGCGTGGTCAGCATGCCGACTTCGGCGCCGTCATATTCAAGCACCGTGTTGGTCGCGATCGTGGTGCCATGCACGATCAGCTTGAGATCGGACGGTTTGATGCCGCCGATTTTGCACAGCTCGACAACGCCGGTGACCACGCCCTCGGACTGATCGCCCGGCGTGCTCGGGACCTTGTGAACGAAAACTTTGCGCGCGGCGCCGGTGCCGACCTCGAGAATGAGGTCGGTGAAGGTGCCGCCAACATCAACGCCAATTTTTGCCATACCAACACGCTTTCCCTGGAACTGATCGGCGCAAACCCTAGGCCGGCCAAGCGCCTGGGGCAATCGAGAAGACCTCATAAATTTTGGTACGCGCGATGGAGCCTTTGGCCTCTTTCACTGTTGCGCAAAATCGGGACAAGGAGTTGCGCGGCGCGTACCTATTCAACGCGCAACGGGCTCGCACTCAAGCCTATGCCTCGGGTGTCAGAAAATTGGATATGGAGAAGGCCGTCTATCCGGCGTCGAACTAGCCCGTCCTATTCACGACGATCACTGATTTTCGTACTGGAGCGGCGAGCGTTGCGATGACGACGCGGGTGGCCGTGGCGCTGGCGAGGGCGCTGGGCGGGGTCT
>CAMDNF010000073.1:0-15492 GCA_945902735.1 Rhizobium sp. Q54
CATGATGCCGCGAAAGGGCTGAAGCGAGAGCGCCAATCGGTTCAGAGTCTCGCCACTGGCGGCTTGCCTGATCTCAAAGATCAGCCGGTTTTCGACCAGCGAGAGATGCAGCGTGTAGGGGCCCTCGGGCGCAAGAAGCGGCGCGAAGAAATTTTCTTCCAGCAAATCGTAGATCGCGACGCGGCGCTCATGCTCGGCATCGGCACTGCGACGCACCGGGGCCGCCTCGTCGATCACGACCTCGATCAAACGGGCGGGGCTCTTGGTCGGATCGCTCATGGAGCGGCTATTTGTCGGACGAACGCCCGAGACGGATCGAGAGCGCGCGCGCGTGAGCGGACAAGCCTTCAATTTCGGCCAGCGTGATTGCCGCCGGCGCCAGCGCCGCGAAGCTTGAGGCGTCGCACGCCACGATCGAGGACCGCGTCATGAAATCGAGCACACCGAGGCCGGAGGAGAACCGCGCCGAGCGTGAGGTCGGCAGCACGTGATTAGGCCCGGCGACATAATCACCGATCGCTTCCGGCGTGTGGCGCCCGAGAAATATCGCGCCGGCATGTTGAACCGCGTGGGCGAGCGGCGCCGGATCGTCGAGCGCCAGCTCAAGGTGCTCGGGCGCGATGGCGTCGATCAACGCGGGGGCCTCATCCAGACGCTTGACCACGATCGTCGCGCCAAAGCGCGCCCAGCTCGCGGCCGCGATATTGCCGCGCGGCAAATTTGCAAGCTGCGCCGTAACTTCCGCCTCAACGCGGCTCGCGAAGCCGGCATCGTCGGTGATTAGAATCGCTTGCGCCGCCTCATCGTGCTCAGCCTGCGACAAAAGATCGGCCGCGATCCAGGCCGGATCGCTCTTGGCATCCGAGACCACGAGAATTTCGGATGGTCCCGCGATCGAATCGATGCCGACCACGCCATAAACTTGGCGCTTGGCCTCGGCGACATAGGCATTGCCTGGGCCAACGATCTTATCGACCGGCGCGATCGTCGCGGTGCCAAAGGCGAGCGCCGCAACCGCCTGCGCGCCGCCAATCCGATAAATCTCCGAGACGCCGGCGAGTTTGGCGGCGGCGAGCACGGCGGGCTCAAGCGCGCCATCGGGCGTCGGCACGACCATGACAATGCGTTCGACCCCGGCAACCTTGGCCGGCAGTGCGTTCATCAAGACCGAGCTTGGATAAGAAGCCGTGCCGCCGGGCACATATAATCCAGCCGCGGCAATCGGCCGCCAACGCGCGCCGAGCCTGACGCCAAGCGCATCTTTATAGTCAAGCGCCTCGGGGCGCTGGTGGGCGTGATAGGCCTCGATCCGCGCCGCAGCGAATTTGAGCGCGTCGATCACCTTGGGCGCGCACGACCGGCTTGCCGCGTCGATCTCATCGGGACTTATACGAAGCCTGTCGGCGGTCAAGGCCATGCGGTCAAATCGTTTGGTGTAGTCGATCAAGGCCCGATCGCCACGCGTCTTGACGTCGGCGATGATGGCGCTGACGTCGCGTGCCACATCGGGCGCCGTCGCGCGCCGTTCATCGACGAGCGCACGGAACTCGACCGCGAAACTAGGCGCGCTGCTATCGAGGCGTCTTGCCATTGACCGCCGCCCTAAAACGTTCGATCCATGTTTCGAGCTCGGCCGCGCGCGTTTTCATGGCCGCGCGGTTGACGATGAGCCGGGACGAAATATCGGCGATGCGCTCGACCTCGACAAGGCCGTTCGCGATCAAGGTTTGCCCGGTGCTGACCAGATCAACAATATGACGGCTCAGGCCCAAGGTCGGCGCCAGCTCGATCGCGCCGTTTAATTTGATGCACTCGGCCTGCACGCCGCGCGCGGCGAAATGGCGCCGCGTCAAATTGGGATATTTCGTCGCGACTCGCACATGGCTCCAACGCGAGGGGTCATCGTCCGAGGCGAGACGCTCGGGTTCCGCGACCACGAGCCGGCAGCGCCCGACACCGAGATCGAGCGGGGCATAGAGTTCGTCATAGTCGAATTCCATTAGAACGTCACTGCCGGCGATACCAAATTCCGCCGCGCCGAAGGCGACAAAGGTCGCGACGTCGAAGCTCCTGACCCGGATGATTTCGAAGCTCTCGACATTGGTGGCAAAGCGAAGTTGGCGCGCCTCGGGGTCCTTGAAGGCGCGTTCGGGCACGATGCCGACCGCTTCCAGCAAGGGCCCGATTTCCTTGAAGATGCGCCCCTTGGGCAGAGCGAGCACAATGGTTGGGCGCGTCGTGGCCGCCTCAGTGCCGGTCATGGCGCGCCCTCCTCGCTCAACGGATGGCGCGGCCGCAGATGCGTCGGGTGGGGCGCTTCGAGGTCCATCATGCGACACAAAACATGCGCGGCCTCGAGGCGAATTTCGCCGCCGCCCGCGAACAACAACGAGATCGTGATTCCTACGCTAGACTGCTCGCTGGTCACGGTTAGCAGTTCCAGCATCGCCGAACGCCGGTGTTGATCAAGGCCGCGTAGTTTAACGCCACTGATCGTCTCGAAATGGAGCCCGGTCTTGACCACCGGTAGGCCGGCGGCCGCGCCGGTAGCCGCCTTGTCTTCCCAACGGAAGCGTTTGACGACCAGCGCGAAGCGTTGCGCGGCCGGGTCGTAATCCATCTCCGCCAGACAGGCGATGGCGTCCTGCAGGCAGGCGGCGATCACCGCCAGATCCTCGGTATCTTCGGCGCGCAGTTTGATGACATCAGACGTCGTCATTCGCGTAACCGTTCGATATCGGCGCCACAGCTTCTGAGCCTCTCTTCCAGACGCTCATAGCCCCGGTCGAGATGATAGACGCGATTGACGATGGTCTCACCCTCGGCGGCAAGCGCGGCCAGAACAAGCGAGACCGACGCCCGCAAATCGGTTGCCATGACCGGCGCGCCACGCAAAGCCGCCGCGCCGCGCACTAGGGCCGTGTTGCCGCGAACCGTGATATCGGCCCCCATGCGGGTGAGCTCGGGCACATGCATGAACCGGTTCTCGAAAATCGTTTCGGTGATCATGCTGGCGCCATCGGCCAAGGTCATCAAGGCCATGAACTGGGCCTGCAAATCGGTTGGGAAGCCGGGATAGGGTTGGGTCGTGATATCGACCGCCTTGAGCCGGCCATAGCCGGTGACCCGAAAGCCGCGCTCGGTTGGCGCGACCGTGACACCGGCCGCCTGTAGCGCGCCGACCGCCGCATCCAAATGCTCGATCCGGCCGCCCACCACCTCGATCTCGCCGCCGGTAATGGCGGCGGCAAAGGCATAGGTGCCGGCCTCGATGCGGTCGGGCAGGACGGTGTATTCGGCGGCGCCCAGCCGATCGCGCCCCTCGATGGTCAACGTATCAGTCCCGATACCTTCGATCTTCGCCCCCATCGCGATCAGGCAATGGGTGAGATCGGTCACTTCGGGCTCGCGCGCGGCGTTGTGCAGGACCGTTTGCCCTTTGGCGAGCGTCGCCGCCATCATGATGTTCTCGGTCGCACCGACCGAAACCATGGGGAACCGAATTTCGGCGCCCTTGAGGCCATCGCGCGGCGCGAGCGCGTGAACATAACCGCCCTTGAGTTCGATCTTGGCGCCCATCTGCTCGAGCGCCGACAAATGCAAATCGATCGGCCGCGTGCCGATCGCGCAGCCGCCCGGCAGCGACACGGTTGCCGTACCTTCGCGCGCGAGCAAGGGGCCAAGCACGAGGACGGACGCGCGCATTTTTCTGACGATGTCGTAGGGCGCGATGGTGCGCGTGATGCGCTCGGCGTGCAGCGCCAGCACACGCCCATCATTGCCACCATTCGGCGCGCCGCCATCCATGCGCACGATCACGCCGTGTTGGCCGAGCAAATGAACCAGCGTCGTGATATCGGCAAGGTGCGGCAAATTGCCGAGGACAAGGGTTTCATCGGTCAAGAGACAGGCCGCCATAAGCGGCAGCGCGGCGTTTTTCGCGCCGTGGATCACCACCTCACCCCGAAGCGGGCGGCCACCGCGAATCCGGATTTTGTCCATCAAATGAAACCTTCGAAGCCATGAGCGGCGATCGACGCCGGCAATAATTGCTAGAGGCGCGGCAGCGTCACGCCGAGCTGGCGCATATATTTGCCGGCGCGATCGGCATAGGAGACCTCGCAGGCCTGATCGGCCTTGAGGAAAATGAATTGGCAACCGCCCTCATTGGCATAGATGCGCGCGGGCAGCGGCGTAGTGTTGGAGAATTCGAGCGTGACATAGCCTTCCCATTCGGGCTCGAGCGGCGTCACATTGACGATGATGCCGCAGCGCGCATAGGTCGACTTGCCAAGGCAGATGACCAGAACATCGCGCGGCACGCGGAAATATTCGACCGTACGCGCCAGCACGAAACTGTTGGGCGGAATGACGCAGACCGGCCCCTTGCGCTCAACGAAGCTTTCGTCGGAAAACGCCTTGGGATCGACCGAGGCCGAATTGACATTGGTGAAGAGCTTGAACTCCTCGGCCACGCGCGCGTCATAGCCATAGGACGAGAGCCCGAAGGAAATCACGCCCTCGCGCTTCTGGCTCTCCACGAACGGCTCGATCATGCCGCGTTCCTGCGCCATTTGGCGGATCCAGCTATCGGGCATGATCGACATGGGAGGCTCTCAACAATATCGCGGTGGGGCACTTTTTTTTCGCGGCGCAACCATAGGCCAGGGTCGGCGCGCGAGGCAATGCCGGCGCGGCCTAGGCGGCCGCCAGGTGGTAGTTTTTCGGGTCTCGCCCGTCGACACGGATCGGCTTGTCCGAGGCGCTCGGCACCGCGCGCCGCGCCACTTCCTCGACGCCCGCCGTTTCCTCCTCGAGCCCGAGCAGCTCGATCGCGAGGAAACGGATCAACGCATCGGCGTTCTGGTCGAGCGGCGTCTCGCCGCGCTCCCAACGGCCAACGGTCAGCGCCTCCTTGTGCACGAGCGCGCCAAGCTCAGCCTGGGTCTTGCCCATCTCGGTCCGAAGGAAGCGCAGTTCGGCCCCGGTCAGGCCGCCTTCCTTCCGCACCACGCCGAGCGCGATGATGCGGTGCAGCGCCGTGATATTCGGAATCGCGATGGTGGCTTCGCCGGGGTCATCGGTACGCGGGTCTAGGCCCTCGATGATGACGTTGGGCAGTCCGCATTCCACATAATGATGCTGCGCCACTTTTCTCTCCCTTTACGAGCCCTAGGAGCCCTGTTTGGGCTCGTCAGCCCACATGACCGTGACAATCTTCAATTCGGTCTCGGCGGCGCCGAGAATCACGATCACGCGCAACGTACGACTTCCTGAATTCGGCGATTTTCCTTCCATGCGATACTTCCAAAGGGCCGAACGGGTGGCAGGCTCGCCCTCGTCATAGACATTGCCGGTTTTTAAAACGTGAAGGACGTCGCCCATGATGAGGTTCCGTTCTTCGAGCCTGTCTCTGAGATGGATTGTGACCGAAAGATCGAGCGGGCCTTTGGCGAGGTGCCGGATCCTCTCGGTGGCCGCGCTTGGCGATCATGGCTTCTGAGCATCACCGGGCATGACCATGGATGTATCATCGTGATACATATCAAACAAGGGGTCGGAGGGAAAATGAGGGGAAATAAGGAAAAATGAGAGGAAATGCGAGGAGACGAGAGGAGCGCCCAATCCTCTTTCGCCCAAGGCGCGTATTTCGCAACGCCGACTGACGATCTTTGCCGCTGCCACGCGTCCAAGAAGGACCGCCTTAGCCGGTTTACGATCAGCGCTGGGATGGATCGTCCTCGGCGGAGGTCGGCGGGGCGGCCGAATCGACCTCCTGACGGGCGGATTTCTGGGCCTTGCGTTTTTTCAGGTTGTCCCTGAGCGCCTTGGCCAGGCGTTCGGTCGCCTCGGGCGAACGCTTGGGCGGCGCCTGGGGGGCGCTGGCGGCCTTGGTTCTTAGTGGAGCCTTCATGCCTGATTTCTATGCTTTCGGCGCGACCAACGCACCGTTTCTTGCCGCCTTCCGGTCCCTATGGCATATGGTGCGACGCGAATAGGCTGCCGTAGCTCAGGGGTAGAGCAACGCCTTGGTAAGGCGTAGGTCGGAGGTTCAATTCCTCTCGGCAGCACCATTCTCCCAATATTTCAAATAGATAACCTTCCAGCGCCGGCACCTATCAGCGCGCGAAGGCGCTGATGATGGCCTCGTGATTGGCCTTGGTCTCGCCCGGCTCGACCGCGAAGGTCGGCGAATAGAGGATCAGCGTGTCGAGGAGGCCCTCAAAACGCTTGGCCTGGGTGCGCACCTCATCCGCCGTGCCGGCCAGGACAAGGGCATCGACCATGTCCTCGGTCACTTCTTTCAACATGGCGGGGATATCGCCCTTGGCGAAGGCGGCGCGGATTTTAGCCTTAGGTCCGGCGAAACCCGCCGGGTCGAGCACGATGTCGAAATAAGGCAGGGTCGAATAGAATGCGATGGTGTGGCGCGCCAGATCGCGCGCGCGTTTGCGGTCCTGATCGACCGCGCACACTTTAAGCGTGGCGAATTCGAAGCCCTTGCCATCGCGCCCGCCTTTTTTCATGCCGGCCTTGATGTTGGGGTGCACGACCTCCTCGAAATATTTTGTCGTGTTGAGCAGATTGGCAAGCAGGCCATCGGCGATCTCGCCGGTGAGCTGAAGCATGTTGGTCTGCACCGCGGCCAGATAGATGGGCACGCTCGGATAGGCCGCCGGGATGAAGCGGTGATAGCCCTTCACGTGAATGATCTCGCCGTCATAATCGATCGGGTTGGTGATCGAGGCGGTCCACATTTTGCGGATGCACTGAACATAATCGCGCATGCGCGCGACCGGCTTTTGCACCGGCAGGCCATGCCAATTTTCGTTCCAGGCCGGCGGCGCGGTGCCAAGCCCGAGCACGAAATTATTCTTGGTGAATTCGGCCATCGCCATGGCCGCGGTCTCGGTATGCATGGGCGGGCGCGCGAAGGTGGCGACCGCCGTACCGACGCGCACTTTTTTCGCCACGCTCGCGATCGCCGCTAAGGGCACGAAGGCGTCGCGGCCAAGCTCGGTCGACCACAGGCTCTCCGCGCCGGCGTCTTCGGCGAGCCGTCCATAACGAAGGATATCGTCGAGCGATAAATTCTCGCCGGTGAAGACCACACCCCAATTGAGTTTCTTGCCGGGCATCGCTGCGCTCCCTGTTTAGTCTTCGTCTTGATGATCGATTTCGATTATCAAGACGTCCTCAGTCGCCGGGCGCGCGCATCCCGCGCGCTTGGCTTTCGCCGCTAAAGCGGCCCGGCGCGGTCGCGCCGGCCAAGTCTCGATCGCGATCGAGACTTGGTATTGACGACCAACAAATTCAGCTGGGTGAGGCACCTTCGATGCGCCCCAGAAGTGGGCTTTGGTGCCAGCAAATCAAATGCCAGCCGCCATTGGCGTGATACCAGCTGGTGGTGAAGCCCATGAAGCGCTGGCGGAAGCCGGCATCGCGCGGCTTGCCGCGGAAGGTCGAGAAGCCACTGACATGGCCGGTCGTGCCCCAGACCTTGACCGCGATCTCGCGCGGGATCCATTCGAAGCCCTCCCACAGGCCCTTGGTGTGAAAGGTGATGTGGTCGATGAATTCCGCCTTGGTCATGCGCCAGGGAAAGTCCTCATCGAGCGTTTCGGAATTTTCGTCGAAATAGGCATAGAACGCGTTGAGATCGCCCTCTTTGAGCGCGCGCGTCCAATCCTTGAACGTGGCATCCAGCCCGGCAATGGTGGCGTCTTGTTTCATGGTGGTTCTCCCCTGCGATGGCTCGCCCAAATCTAGCGCGGCCCCCGTCCTAACGAAATCGCCATCTCGCCCCCTCTCCGCTTGAGGGCTATGGCGCACATCGCTAGAGACGTCCTCTGACCCGTCCCCCTCTCCCGCGTTTGCGGGAGAGGGCTGGGGTGAGGGTCCGTCCTCACCGACCAGGCCTTGGCGGACGAAGCAAGTCGCATACGGTGGGCGATCCTGAACGACTTCCGTGCTCGCGCACGACCTTTGCCCTCACCCGGGAACGCAAGCGTTCCCGCCCTCTCCCGCAAGCGGGAGAGGGGGAATACAGTAAAGCTGCATCCGGAAATTCGTGAGCCATCGCACGAGGGGAGAGGTGACGATCGCGCGCTCAGCTTTGCGTCAATGCCCTGATCGCCTCGAGGCCGACCGGTTTGCCGTCGAACTCGGCCATGGCATCCAACAGCGCGTTCCACAAATAGACGGCGGAGGCCAAATCGAACACGAGGTCGAAGGCGAGCGTCTGCCCGCGATCATTGCGCATGATGATGGCGTTCATGCGCGCGAGCGAGGTTTGCGCGATTTCGTTGTTGGCGAAATTTTGGGGGCGCATATCAATGCCGCAGACCTTGGCAAACATCGCGCCGGCGTGCTCGCCGCTCAGGCAAAGCCAGGCGCTGGCATCCTCGCGTGGCACGCGGAAGCAACCGCTCGCATTGTTGATCGACCAAGCGGCGGCGAGACGATCTGGCAAAGTCGAGCGGAGATGAAGATCGCCCAAAATGACGAACTCGCCTTTGGAGAGCCGCGCGATGCGCGAACTATCCTCTTGCGGGTAGACGCGGTTGGGCGCGTCTTCGAGCGTGGCGCCCTGCCCGATCAGCCATTCCGCGGTCGCCCAGCCTTTGAAGCCGATGCGCTTGAGCGGCGTCAGATCGCACAGGCCGAGCGAGCGCGCCTGCGCATCCTCGGCGGCGGCATCGGAACCGATGCGCATGGCGCAGCCATAGCCATTGACCTCACCCAGCGCGGCACCACGTTTTTGAAGTTCGCGATAAAGAAAACTACGGGCTGGCACGACGCTCGGATTCAACATGCTCAAAGCTCCTGGCGCGCTGAATCAGGATCGTAGAACGGCATTTTCACCACGGTCGCCTTCACCATGGCGCCGCCATCGGCGCGAATGTCGATCGTGGTGCCGGGTTCGGCCTGATCGGCCGCGACATAGGCCATGCCGATGATTTTTCCGAGCGAGGTCGAATCCGCGATCGAGGTGACGCGCCCGGTGATCTCGGTGCCGCGGATCACGAGGTGGCATTCTTTGGGTACGGCTTGCGCCCGGTCGGTGATTTCAAAACCCACGAGCTTGCGCGCGAGTTTTTGCTTGGCCTGAATCTCAAGCGAGCGTTGGCCGACAAAGAACGGTTTGGTCTTGGCGATCGCCCAGGCCATGTCGGCCTCCCACGGCGTGGTCAGGCCATCGGTATCTTGGCTCACGATGATGTGGCCCTTCTCGAGCCTGAGCAAGCGCTGCGCCTCAACGCCGAATGGGCGAATGCCGAACTCCTTGCCTGCGATCATCAGCGCATCCCACAGCGCCTCGCCGCGGCTTGCCGGCACATGAATCTCATAGCCGAGCTCGCCCACAAAGCCGACACGGAGTAAAAGCGCCTTGATGCCGGCGACGGTCGCCTCGCGCACGCCCATATAGGGGAAGGCGTCTTTCGAGAGGTCGGCATCCTTGCAAAGTTTTTCGAGCACCTTGCGCGCATTCGGCCCGGCCAAATTGACGCCGGCATAGGCCGCGGTGACGTTGGTGATGTCGACCTTGAGGCGCCATTGCGCGTTGTACCAAAGCATCGAGCGATAGACCGCATCGACGCCCGAGGTGGTCGCGGTGACATAGAACCAGTCATTGTGGAAGCGGCAGGCGACACCATCGTCGATGATCACGCCGGCCTGATCGGTCATCAACACATAACGCGAGCGGCCAATTGGCTGCTTGGCATAAGCGAAGGTGTACATACGGTTGAGGAACTCGGCGGCATCCGGCCCGCGCACGTCAAGCCCGCCCAAGGTCGACACGTCGATCAGCCCGACATTCTCGCGCACGGTTTTCGCTTCCTCGCGAATCAGCTCGGCGCGCTGTTTCGGGTCGCCATAAAACTCGGGGCGCAGCCAAAGCCCGGCCGACATCATGCGCGCGCCGGCTTCGAGATGGCGGAAATGCATGGCGGTATAGCGCACCGGATCGAAGCTGCGCCCGGCCAGATGACCGATCTTCACTTGCGTCACGGGCGGGCGCGAGGTGGTGGTGCCGGTCTGGTCGATCGAGCGCTTCATATGGCGCGCGGCGAGCCTGATCGCTGGCATGGACGACGCGCGGCCCTGGGATGGGCCCATGCCATTGGTCGTGAAGCGCTTCAAGAGCTCGACATGCTCGAAGCCTTCGAACATCGCGTGCTCAAGATCCTTGACCGAAATGTCTTCGTCGAAGTCGACGAAGTTCTTGCCCCGCGGATGGCCGAAAATCGGAAACGGCCAGGTGATGCCGCGCGCGCCCTTCTCCGCACTCAGGCGCGGCTCATCGCCGGCGGCCAGACGCTGGCCCCGCATCGCCTTCCAACCCGCATGGCGGCCGTCTTCAAGCGCGGCATTGAGCGCATAGGCGCCATTGACCGAGCCCGCCGCGACCACGCCCGCCGGCAGCGAGCGAATCGCCAACATGGCGGACGGCTCGTCATAGCCGAACGTGCCGCCGGCCTGCGAGATCAAGGGCGAGGTCGGCGCATAGCCGGTCGAGACCGCGATCAGATCGCAAACGAAACGATCGCCCATGATTTGCGCGATGCCTTCGCTGGTCACTTTGGCGAGACGCACCGCGCAGACGCCCCGACCGCCCGCGCTGGCCTCGGCCTCATAGACCGTGACGCCCGCGATCACCGGCACATGGCGTTTCAGCAACGCCGCGCTCAAGGGCGCGGGCGGCGGATCGGCCCGCAAATCGGTCACGCAGGCAACCTCAACGCCGGCATCCAGCAAATCGAGCGCGACGCCATAGGCATCATCATTGGCGGCAACCACGACGGCGCGTTGCCCGGGCCTCACGGCATAAAGCTTGATCAGCCGTTGCGCGGCCGAGCCAAGCATGACGCCAGGCAAATCATTATTGCGGAATGTGAGTGGCTGCTCATAAGACCCGGTGGCGAACACCGTGGTCTTGGCGCGTAATTTATAAAGCCGATTGGCTTTGACCAGCGGATACCAATTGTCGGCATAGGCGCCGTTGCACACCGTGTCGGTCATCACGCGAATGTTCGGGCGCGCTTCGATCGCGGTGATCAGGCGATCGCGCTCGGCGCGCGCGCGCGCGCCCAATTCATCGAAGCGTGCATAATTGAGCGAGCCGCCGAGCGAGGCGTTTTCATCGACCAGAATAACCTCGCCAGCCGTCTCGGACGCTTTCAGCGCCGCTTCCAGACCGGCCGGGCCGCCGCCCACCACCAGCACGTCGCAAAATAGATATTCCTTGTCGAAATAACCGTGATGGGCGTGCACATCGACCTTGCCGAGGCCGGCCACGCGGCGAATCACCGCTTCCCAAAACGGCCAGAGCGAACGCGGCTTATAGAACGCCTTGTAGTAGAAGCCGACCGGCAGGAAGCGATCGAACAAGCCGAGGAGCGCAAAATAATCGCGCTCAAGCGAGCCCCAATAATTGAGGCCCTTCACCACGAGGCCCTCCTTGATCGCCACGCGATCGGCCAAGCGATTGGGTTCGGGGCCGATCTGAACCAGGGTATTGCCGTCTTGCCCGGCCATGGTCATCGGCCCGCGCGGGCGGTGATATTTGAACGAGCGCGAGAGCATGGTGATATTGCTCGCCAGCAACGCGCTTGCGATCGTGTCGCCCTCGAAGCCCTGAACCGAACGGCCTTCGAAGCTGAAGGTGATCGGCTTCGAGCGATCAATCAGACTGCCAAACGGTTCGGCCAAACGGCTGGTCATGCGCGTCATGTTTTTGTCGCTTCAGGCCGCGTGAACTCGACCCGCTCGCGGAAAATCTCGCTCGGATCGAAGGTGCGGATGAATTCGTCCTTTATCGTGTCGCGCTCGGCGATGAACCAATAGGCGGTCGGCACATGGCACCACCATTCGCGCACCACGCCGGCCGTGTTGTTTTCGAGAAACACGAACCCGGCCCAATCGGAATCCGACGTGCGGTGCGGATCGGGCATCGCCACGAACTCGCCGCCATGGACGAATTCTTGCGCGTTGCGGGGGCCGTTCAAGGGGCAGTTGATGATCTTCATGGCGCGCTCAATGACCGACCGAGGCCGCGCCCTTTTCGCCGACGAGGCTATATTCCTCGAAGCGCGACAGGCGGAAGGGTTGCAGCAGAGCGGGCACTTGGCCGGTTGCGATGGTTTCGGCCATGCGCTTGCCGCACACCGGCGTTGCCTTGAAACCCCAGGTGCCCCAGCCGGAATCGATGTAGTAATTTTTCACCGGCGTTTCGCCCATCACCGGCGAGAAATCGGGCGTCATGTCGGTCATGCCGGCCCATTGGCGGAGGATCGGCACGTCGGCGAGGAAGGGGAAGAGCTCAAGAATATGCGCCATCAGGCCTTCGATGAAATCGAGCGTCGATTTGGTCTGATAACGCGGATAGGGATCGGTCGAGCCGCCCATGACAAGCTCGCCGCGCGAGCTTTGCGAAATATAAACGTGCAACGAGCCCGAGACGATGATCGGGTCGAGAAAGGGTTTCAGCGGCATTGAGACGCAGGCTTGCAGCGGCACGGTTTTGATCGGCAGTTTGAAGCCGGCCATTTTGGCCATCACGCCACTTAGGCCGGCGACCGCCTGCATCGCCTTGCCGCAGGCGACGCGGCCGCGATTGGTCACGACGCCGGTGATCGCGCCGTTCTCGATCTCGAGGCCCGTGACCTCGGTGCCCTGGTGAATCTCGATACCCATTTCGGCGGCGCGACCGGCATAGCCCCAGGCGACCGCATCGTGGCGCGCGATCGCGCCCGGCGGATGATAGAGCGCGCCGAGAATGGGATAGCGCACGTCTTCCGAAAGATTGAGAGTGGGCACGAGGCGCTTTAAATCTTCGCGATCGACCACCTCGGAATTGACGCCGAGGTGTTTATTCACTTCGGCGCGCCAGCGCGAGGTGCGCATCGCGGCGTCGGTGTGCGCGAGGGTGAAGTGGCCCCGCTCGGAATAAAGAATGTTGAAATCGAGATCTTCCGAGAGGCCCTGAAACAGGCGCACCGATTCGTCGTAGAACGCGACGCCCTCGGGCGTCAGATAATTCGAGCGGATGATCGCCGTATTGCGCCCGGTATTGCCGCCGCCGATATAGCCCTTCTCGAACACCGCGACGTTCTTCACGCCGTGGTTCTTGGCGAGATAATAGGCGCAGGCGAGACCATGCCCGCCGCCGCCGATGATCACCACGTCATAGGATGATTTCAGCTCCGGCTGGCGGCTGAGAAATCGCTTGCCCGGATAGCTCGGCGACAGACCGTATTTTATGAGACCGAAGGCCATGGATATGCCCTATCGCCATTCGCATGCCCCCTCTCCCCTTGCGGGAGAGGGAGGGGCCCATGGCAACGCCATGGGAGGGTGAGGGGTCGGTTGAAGAAGACTTTTTCGAGCCCCCTCACCCGCCGCTGCGCGGCGACCTCTCCCACAAGGGGAGAGCTGAAACTCCGCCGATTTCGCCATCGAAGTCCGCTGCATCAACATCCGTTCTTCATTACCTCACGCCCACTCAGCAATCGAGCGAGCGGTCGCGCTCCCACTGGGTGAGGTGCGCGCAATACTCGTTCCACTCGCGCATTTTGAGCTTGATGTAAGAATCGATGATCGCATCGCCAAAGGCCTTGCGCAGCACGTCGCTCTTGTCGGTCAAGCGAATCGCATCGAGCAGATTTAGCGGCAATTGACGCGCCTTCTTCACCTTGTGGCCATCAGTATACATGTCGATATCGAGTCGCTCGCCCGGATCGCGCTTGCTCTGCACGCCATCGAGGCCGGCCGCGATGATGCCGGCCTGAATCAGATAGGGATTCGCCGCGCCATCCATCAGGCGAAGCTCGAAGCGGCCGGGATCGGGAATGCGCACCATGTGGGTCCGGTTATTGCCGCCATAGGTGATCGTATTGGGCGACCAGGTGGCGCCCGAGATCGTGCGCGGCGCGTTGATGCGCTTATAGCTGTTGATGGTGGGGTTCCACATCGAGCAGAGCGATGCGGCGTTGTGTACCACACCGCCGAGGAATTGATAGGCCAAAGCCGACAGGCCGAGCTCGCCCTTCGAATCATGGAACAGGTTTTTTGAGCCGTCCTTGTTCCAGACCGAGACATGCGCGTGGCAGCCGCTGCCGGTGAGGTTCATGAACGGCTTCGGCATGAAGGTGGCGCGCAGACCATGTTTTTCGGCGACCGCTTTGGTCATGTATTTGAAAAAGACGTGGCGATCGGCGGTGAGCATGGATTCGGCGTATTTCCAGTTCATCTCGAACTGGCCATTGGCGTCCTCATGATCGTTTTGGTAGGGCTCCCAGCCAAAGCCCAACATGGCGTCGCAAATCTCCGCTACCACATCATAGCGGCGCATCAGCGCGCTTTGGTCATAACAGGGCTTCGACGCGGTATCGAGCGAGTCCGCGATCGCCGAGCCATCCGGGTTGATCAGGAAATATTCCGCCTCGACCCCAGTCTTGATCGTGTAGCCAAGCTTGGCTGCCTTCTCGATCTGGCGTTTCAGCATCCAGCGTGGCGCCTGCTCGAGCGGCTTGCCGCCCATATAGGGATCGCCGGCGAGCCAGGCGACCTCGGGCTTCCACGGCAAAATGGTGAGCGTGTCGGCATCGGGGAGCACGAGCATGTCGGGATCGGCCGGCGTCGAATCGAGATAGGCGGCGAAGGCGGCGAAGCCGGCGCCATCTTTCTGCATGCCCTCGATCGCGGCGGCGGGCGCGAGCTTGGCGCGCAAAACGCCAAACAAATCGACGAAGCTGACCAAAAAATATTTGATCTTCTTGTCGCGCGCGATTTTCGCGAGGTCCTTCGTCATGCGGCAATCTCCCGGCTGCGATTCTTTTTCTGTCATGTGAGCGCGGCGGCACGACTGAAACTCACACAAAGAACGCGTGCGGGGGCACGCGGCGCGAGCCAAGCCGTGGCCACGCGCCACGAGCGCCGAGAGATTAGGCCAGCGGCCAGCGCGATTCAATGACGGGGAAACAATCTTTCCCGAGGGGAAAAATGGCTAGCCAATTGCGCGGGGAGCCCTGAGGGCTTGCGCGGAAACGCGGAAAAACGGCGGCGGGGGAAGATTGGGACGGGATAAAGCGGCGTGGCGGGGATGATGCGGGAGGGGGCGGCGGGAGGGAAAAGCGAGACCGATTGTCGCATGGTCTCGCGCTATGGAGCCGCGAGGGGGAGGGAGGGAGAAAGAAGGAGGAAAGGAGAAGGAAAGGAGAAGGACTGGAGGGCCCAGACCAGACTCTCAATCGTCAGGCCCGGGCTTGAGCCAGGGCTGTCCAGTTAAGACCGCGAAGATCGAGCCTCCCCACCGTCGTCATGCCCGGGCAAAGACCCGCGTCTGTCCGGTTTAGCTCGTCTGGATGTAACATCCCCTTTTTCGTCATGCGCGGGCTTGACTCGCGCATCCAGTCTTCCTAACGAAACAGCGCTGTCGCAGCCCCTGGATGGCCGGGTCGAGGCCCGGCCATGACGAATTGGGGAGGG
>CAMDNF010000074.1:0-15467 GCA_945902735.1 Rhizobium sp. Q54
GTCAAGCCGGGGCATGACGAAAGGAGAGGAAAGACTAGCGCGGCATCAGCGCGGCCGGCGCCTTGGTCTTGCGCGCGAAGTCGGTCGTGGCCGGCCGGCCCGGTAGGCTGAGCCGTGAATCCATGCGCGGGCCCTCGGCGATCACTCTACCCCGGCGCACAACCAACAGCCGCGACGGACGATTGCGGATCGCCTCGCTCGGCGAATCCGCCTGCAACACCACGAGATCGCCATGGCAACCGACATTGAGCCCATAGCCCTCGAGCCCAAGCGCGCGGGCCGGGTTCTCGGTCACCGCCTTGAAGCAAAGCTGCAACTGATCGTGCCCAGCCATTTGCCCGACATGCGCCCCCATATGGGCGACATCCAACATATCGCCGCCATTAAGCGGGCCCCATGGGTCCATCGCCGAATCCTGGCCGAACGAAACATTGACGCCCGCCGCCATCAATTCCGGTACGCGCGTCATGCCGCGCCGTTTGGGGTAGGTGTCGTGCCGACCCATCAGAAGAATATTCGCGGTCGGGTTGGCAACCGCGTGGACGCCAGCCTCGGCGATCAATGGGATGAGTTTGCTCACATAATAATTATCCATCGAATGCATCGAGGTGAGATGCGAGCCGGTGACGCGGCCCTGTAGGCCGAGGCGCACGGTCTCCGCCGCGAGCGTTTCGATATGGCGCGAATGCGGGTCATCGCTTTCATCGCAATGCAGATCGACGCGTAAGCCCCGCTTCGCCGCGATCTCGCATAAGAGACGCACCGATTCCGCGCCTTGCGCCATGGTGCGCTCAAAATGCGGAATGCCGCCGACCACATCGACGCCCATATCGAGCGCCCTTTCGAGGTTCTTGACGCCAACCGGCGAACGCAAATAACCGTCTTGCGGAAAGGCGACGAGCTGAAGGTCGATATAATCTTTCACACGGCGGCGTACTTCGAGCAGCGCCTCGACGTCGAGCAGCGAGGCGTCGGTGGTATCGACATGGCTCCTGATTGCGAGCAGGCCGCGCCCGACCGCCCAGTCGCAATACTCGAGCGCGCGTTCAACGTACCAGTCATAGGTCATATGCGGCTTCATCTCGCCCCAGAGCTGAATGCCCTCAAGCAAGGTGCCGGTGCGGTTATAGCGCGGGAAACCGACCGAGAGCGTGGCGTCCATATGGAAATGCGCATCGACAAAGGGCGGCGAGACCAAACAGCCCGCGGCGTCGATCTCGCGCGCGCCTTGCGCTTTCAAAGCGGGTTCGACCGCAGCGATCTTGCCGCCCTTGATGCCGATGTCGATCCCCGTCCGGCCATCGGGCATATTGGCCCGGCGTACGATCAAATCCATGTCGTCCCCCCCCCCCCCAGTTTTTTCGTTCTCTAATCGAATACGACGCGCGGCAAATAGCACGACACCACCCAATTCGGCCGATCGACAATTTCGCTGATCCGTAAATCGGCGCACACGCTGCATAGCATATAGGCCTGCGCCGCACTTAAGCCGCGCCATGTGCCGAGCCGCTCGATCATGCCGCGTACCGCGTTCTTCGACGCCTCCATCAAATCGGGGCCGATGCCGGTGGTCACCTCATAGCCCTTGGCGTCGAGATGACGCGACACCGGACCCGGCGTCTCGAAACGCGGAAAGCGCAGCCGCTCACCCTTCACCAACTCGATCTTCGCCGTCACACTCGCGATCGATTCAATCGCCGTGCCACACACCTCACCATCGCCTTGGGCGCAATGCGGATCGCCGATCGAGAACAGCGCGCCCTTCACTTGCACCGGCAAATAGAGCGCGGCGCCGATGCCGAGATCGCGAATATCCATATTGCCACCGCTGTCATAGGGCGGGATGGTGGAGTGGCTGCCAGCTTCTGCACGCGCGACACCGACCGTGCCGCAAAACGGCTTCAACGGCACGCGCGCGAGGCTCGACATCGCGGCCGGTTGCTTAAAGCTCGTGTCATAGGACCAGATGTGCAGAGAGGCTTCGGGAAAATCTTCCGCCAACAAACCGAACCCAGGCACGATGCCGGTCCACGCCCAGCCGACGCCCGCAAACTCGAGCAAGGTAACTTTCAGCGCATCGCCCGGCTCGGCGCCGTCGACATAGACCGGCCCGGCGATCGGGTTCACACGCGTGAAATCCAGTGTCGCCAGCGCGGCGGCGGTCGAGCTCTTGGTAAGTTGGCCGCACAACGCATCAATATCCTTGAACTCAACACTTTCGCCCGGCGCGATGGTGAGCGCGGGCTTGCGCGTATTGTCCCAGTTCAAATGTTGGTGTTCGGCATGGATGGTGCGCCGGCCGCCGGGCCGCGTGACGGGTTGGTCCATGGTGGCATCCCCCTTTTCGAGCGTCGCGAGCGTAGCATCGCGCCTTGTCGCTTTGTAGGATAGAGCGATGCACGCCATCAGACTTTTCCCCAAAGAGGACGCGACCAATGGCTGGAGCCGGATTCTGCCGGCACGCGCGCCGGCGCCACCGCTAAAGGGCGATCAACGCGCCGATTGGTTAATCATCGGCGCCGGCTTTGCCGGGCTCGCGGCGGCGCGGCGGCTGGCCGAGAACCGGCCCAATGAACGTATCTTGCTGATCGATGCCCATGAGGTGGGCGAAGGCGCCTCGGGCCGAAATTCAGGCTTCGCCATCGATTTGCCGCACAATGTCGGCGGCGATTTCGCCGAGCTTGCCGGCTCGCAACGTTATATCCGCCTCAGCCGTGCCGCCATTGCCGCGCTGGAAGACGCGGTCACGCGCTATGGCATCGAGTGCGATTGGAGCCGGCGCGGCAAATATCACGGCTGCTCCTCGATCAAGGGTCATCGCGAGGTTCTGGAGCCGTTCGCCAAGGAGCTGACGGCGCTGGGCGAGCCGTTCCGTTGGCTCGACCGCGCCGCCCTCGCCAAGGAACTCGGCACCGACTATTTTCATTCGGCGCTACATACGCCGGGCTGCGTGCTGGTCAATCCGGCCGCGCTTGTGCGCGGCCTGGCGGCAAACCTACCCGCCAATGTTACGCTGCACGAACATACGGCCGTCACCAACTTCGCCACCAATGGCGCGATCCGCGCCGAGACCCCGCACGGCACGATCGACGCGAAGGCGGCGATCCTCGCCGTCAATGGCTGGGCCAAGGCTTTCGGCTTCTTTCGCCAAAGCCTGATGCCGATGGCCGCCTATGCCAGTTTGAGCCGGCCACTGAACGATGCCGAGCACGCGGCCTTGGGTGGTATCGCGGATTGGGGCCTCACCCCCGCCAATGCGCTGGCTGGCGTCACCATGCGCTACACGCCGGATCGGCGCATTCTGGTGCGTCAACGCTTTTGCTACGCGCCACGTTTCACGCGACCCGCCGGCGAATGGCAGAAGGTGCGCACCGACCATGAGCGCATCCTCCACGCCCGCTTCCCAATGCTGCCCGACGCCACAATCGAGCACACCTGGCGCGGCTTTGTTTGTCTCTCGCGCAATCAAGCGCCGGGCTTTGGCCGCATCGCGCCCAATCTCTATGCTGCCGTGTGCCAAAACGCGGTTGGTGTGACTAAGGGCACGATCGGCGGCCTGCTTGCGGCCGATCTCGCAACCGGGCGCGACAATGCGCTGCTCCGCGACATGGAAAGCCTTGGCACGCCGGCGCGATTGCCGCCGCGCCCCTTCCTCGATCTCGGCGTGCGCGCGCGTTTTGCCGCCGAGCTTTGGCGCTGGCGTTCGGAGCGGTAGGAAGCCTCATGGCAGAGCCTCAGGCGCGCGCCCCGCGCTTTACCGTCGGCGACATTGTGCCCTCGTTCAATTTAAGCAGGCCTGATGGCGCGTTGTTCGATATCGGCGGTGATGAGAGCGCGGGTCATTTTCGCGTTCTGCTCTTTGGCACGGGCGAGGCCATGGCCGCCGCCCATCGCCGCCTCTCGGAAAAACGCGCCGCACTCACCAAACATGGTGCGCTTCTCTGTACCGTCTGGCCCGGGCCGCCCACACGCGCCGCGCCGAGCGACTCAACGGTCACATCCCTGTTCGATCCCGATCGGCGGATCGAAGGTGCCTTCCGCCCGGAGACCCTTCCGACGGATCGACCCTTCGCGATCGCCCTCTGCCCGAACCAACATCTCCTCTTTACTGGCACGGACCTGGCCACGGATTTGGACGCCATGCTGGCCGCGATCACGCGCGAGGCGCGCCATTTTCGCACGTCCGAAGGGGGGCGCCAGCCGCCGGTCTTGATGGTGCCACGCGTCCTCAGCACGGAGGATTGCGCCGCGCTGATCGAGCGCTTTCGCACCGAAGGTAATGTCTATATCGAGCCCGGCCATGGCGACAAAGGCATGACGCAAGATTACAAAATGCGCATCCCCGAATATGGCCGCGACGACCGCATCGACCATTGGGTAATGAACCCCACGACCATCGCCTTCATCAATGATCGCCTGAAGCGACGCTTCCTGCCCGAGGTGCGCAAGGCGTTTTCCTATAACATCACGCGTCACGAGCCTTACCGCATCACGAAATATGAAGGCGCGCGCGGCGGCGAATTGCATGGCCATCGCGACAACAGCGAGGTGCGCGTGGCGCACCGGCGCTTCGCGCTCTCGATCAATTTGAACAGCGAGCAATTCGAAGGCGGGGCCTTGCGCTTTCCGGAATATGGCGGCCAGGTTTATCGGCCGCCGAGCGGCACCGCGCTTTTGTTCTCAAGTAGCCTTCTGCACGAAGCGCTGCACGTCACCAAAGGCCGACGCTTCGTGCTGCTGGGCTTCATGTTCGGTGAGACCTAATCTAAAGCGCCTCGGCCTTTTCGATCACCACATCTTTCGCCGGCACATCATCGAAATGGCCGACGCGGTGCGTATCGACGCCTTCGATCTCCCTGACCACGTCCATGCCTTCGACCACCGTACCGAACACGGCATAGCCCCAGCCATCGGGCGTCTTGCGCCGATGGTTGAGAAAGTCATTGTCCTTGGTGTTGATAAAAAACTGGGACGAGGCCGAATCCGGATCGGGCGTACGCGCCATGGCGATCGTGCCGACGGTATTCTTCAATCCATTATCGGCTTCGTTCTTGATCGAATCTTGCGTTTCTTTCTCTTTAAGCCCGGCCGCAAATCCTCCGCCTTGAATCATGAAATCCGGGATCACGCGGTGAAACACCGTCCCGTCATAATGGCCCGACTGAACATAACCCAAGAAATTCTTGACCGTGATCGGTGCCCGTTCGGGTTCGAGCTCAATGACGATCGGACCATGATTGGTGGTGAGCTTGACGCGCGGCTTTTCAGCCGCCGAAGCGCCATCGCCCGAAGGCGCAAGCAAAATTCCAGCGATCAACGCCACACCGAATTGCCGAATCATGAAGTCCTCCTTAATCCGCCGGCGCCTGACGCCCGGCGGCGGGGCGCATCATGGTGAAACAGCCGACACGGCGCAACCGACATTCGGTGCAAAAACATTGAAAATCGAACCTATGCGGCGCCCCTGTCGATCAGCACGCCGTTCGCATCGAACAGGCGGATCGCGCTCGGGTTGGCGCTGAGCGTGAGTTCCTCCCCTTGATGATAGACCGTCGCCGCATCGGTCTCGATTTGGATGGCCTCTTGCTCATGAAGATAAGAGCTCTCGCCGACCGGCCGACAGACCACAAAATTGACGCGGCCGAGATGCTCGGTCATCACCACGCGCACCCTCAACCCATCCCGCGCGCCATTCTCAACCGTCAATTCATGGGGTCTAACGCCAACCAGAAGCTCCTGCCCTAGCCGTAGATTGAGCCCTGGCGGCACCGGCAGGCTCGCCTCGGGCACGCCGACGGCACGCAAATGGCCATCGGCGAGCACCATATGGAACAAATTCATCGACGGGCTGCCGATGAACCGCGCGACGAAGCTATTCGCCGGGCGCGCATAAACCCGATCGGGTCGCCCGATCTGCTGGATTCTCCCGCCACGCATGACCGCGAGCGCGGTCGATAGCGTCATGGCCTCGGCCTGATCGTGCGTGACATAGACCACCGTAACACCCAAAGCCTGGTGCAGACGGCCTAGCTCGATCCGCATTTGCTCGCGGAGTTTAAGATCGAGATTGGACAGCGGCTCATCCATCAAGAACACGCGAGGTTTTCTAATCATCGCACGGCCGAGCGCGACACGCTGGCGCTCGCCACCCGACAGCTGCGCGGGCTTCTTGTCCAACAGCTTTCCGATGCCGAGGATGGCGGCCGTCTCGCTTAGCCGTGTCTCGATTTCCGCCCTCGCGACGCGCCGATTCTTTAGATTGAATGTGATGTTCTGTGCCGCCGTCATGTGCGGGTAAAGGGCATAATCCTGGAACACCATGGCGATATCGCGATCACGCGGCGACAGCGCCGTAACATCCCGCTCGCCGATGAAGACACGGCCGCGGCTTGGGTATTCAAAGCCCGCGATGATGCGAAGCAGCGTCGTCTTGCCGCAGCCCGACGGCCCAAGGATCGAGAAGAAGCTGCCGGGGCTGATCGCCAAATCGATGCCGTCAAGTGCCGCGATATCGCCGCCGGCATAGGTTTTTGCGATCCCTTCGAGCCTGACGCCGACGACCTCGCTCATGCTATTTCAGCGCCCCCAGACTGACGCCACGCACCATCTCACGCTGCAACAGAAACACGACCACGATCAAGGGCGCGAACGACACGACCGCGCCCGCGGTCAGGAAGCCCCAATCGGTCTGAAACGGCGTGATCGTACTGCCGAGCCTGACCGGCAGCGTGACCCATTTGTCCTTAGTGAGCAGAAAGGCAAACAAGAACTCGTTCCAGGCGAACACGAAGGTGAAGATCGTGGTCACCGCGATGCCCCCCTTGGTCAAGGGCATGATGATGAAGAACAGAATTTTAAGCGGCTTGGCGCCGTCGGCACTCGCCGCCTCATCGATCGATTTCGGCACTTCGGCGAAAAAGCCCTGCAACATCCAGATCGCGAAGGGCAGCGAGAACGAAAGGTAGACGATGATGAGGCCGGCATAGCTGTCGAGCAGCTTGGCGCGGCTCAGGATCAGGTAGAACGGCACGACGACCGAGATCGGCGGCAACATGCGGAGCGAAAGGATCCACATGCCGATTTTCTCGCGGCCTCGTATCGACGAACGCGCCAAGGCATAGGCGGCAAGCGAACCCAAGAAAATCGAGGCGATGGTGGTGCCGCCCGCGACGCCGAGGCTATTCAGCAAATAGGTGCCGTAATTCTTGTCGCGGAACAGCTCGGCATAGTTCTCCAAGGTCGGCAGGAACGCGAAGGACGGTGTCAGTCCGGTCAGCCCACCCTCGGGCTTGAGCGAGGTCATGGCGGTCCAGGCGATCGGGAACATCCAGGCCGCCAGCACGACCAAGAGCGGGACCATCCACAGCATGGCGGTCTTGCGCCGCATTATTCTGCCCCTTGATCCGGCATAGCCTCATCCTTCGACAAGCTCAGGATGAAGCACACAAAGAAGCCCTCATGCTGAGCCTGTCGAAGCATGAGGGCGTTCAATGCAGCCGGGGCAACCATATTCATCAGCGCCGCTCCATGCCGACCGCACCCTGACGCAAAATAGCGCGGATCAGAAGCGTGATCACGATGGTAACGACACCAAGCAGCACGAGCGACGTGGCCGCCGCATCGCCCATCTGGAAATTGACGAAGGCGCTTTCCCAGGTCAGCACGGGGAGCGTATAGGACGCATCACCCGGCCCGCCCTGCGTGGTCGCCACGATGATTTCGAACGCGCGCAGGAGGTCGATCAGGCGCAGCAGAAGCACGATCACCAGCACGCGCTTCAGGAGCGGGATCGTAATGAGAAAGATCTGGCGAAATAGACCGGTGCGATCGAGCTCGGCCGCCTCATAGAGCGAGCGCGGCACGGCATACATGCCGGCAAGCACGATCAGGAACACGAACGGCGTCCATTGCCAGACATCGATCGCGACGATGGCAAACAGCGCTATATCGGAATCGGAGAGCCAGCCGAGCTTCGGAATTCCGACTAGTTCGAGCAAATAATTGATCACGCCGAAATCACGCTGATACATGAAGCGCCACATCACGGCGGCGACGATCGGCGCGACCAAAATCGGCGTGGTCAACAGCGTGCGCACGATCGACATGCCCGGCAGATCGCGCAGCCGGTGAACCCAGGCCGCCAGCACGAAGCCGAGTACGAACTCGACCGCGAGCGCTGTAAACGCGAAGACGAACATGCGCGACAGCGCGATATGGAATTTGGGCGAGATGAACAAATAATAGAAATTATCGAGGCCGACATAGCGCGGCGGAGTCGACTGAAACAAATTGTGCCGATGCAGCGCGGTATCGATGAGAAAGACGAACGGCCCGATCACCAACACGAGAAGAATGATCACTGCCGGTGCCAGCATAAGGAGAGGAGCCAGCCGTTCGCCGCGGTAGACCCGCAACACCCTGGCCCCAGCCGTGGTCGAGCCGGCTGGCCCCTGCCCCTTCGAGAACATCGGCGACGCGCGCTGGCGCGTTTAGCCGCTCACGCGTAGCCCGAACGCTGGAACAGCGTTTCAACGTCCTTCTTCATATTGGCGCACGCCTGCGCGGGCTCGGCCTTGCCGGTTACCACATCGCCGGCATGCTGCGTCACGATCTGGAAGAACTCCGGCCCTTCGGCGAACTGCGCCAGATGATGGCCGTTAGCGATGCCCTGGGCGATCGATTTGTAGACCTGATATTGCGGCTGCTCGCCCCATTTGTTAAGCAGCGTCGCGTTCGATGGCTGGCCACCGGCCAGAATAAAGTTCTCGGCGTTCTCCGGCCGCGTCACGAACTTGGCGAAATCGACCACCAATTCTGTGTTTTTCGTGGCCCTGGGGATCGAGAGACCGAAACCTCCCTTCATGCCCGTCTGGCCGGCATTGGTGTTCTTGCCGCCGATCGGAAAATCGCGCGAGACCAGCTTGTCGTGGAAGTTCGGGTTCTCTTTAGTGTTCTGCAAAATCATGAAGCCCGACCACATCACTTGCTGATGCGATACGTCGTTCTTGAACGCTTCCGCGTTCTCGAACTCCTGCGCGTTCAGCGACGCCTCGTTCCACACTTTGGAAAGATCGCGCAACATGGTCATCGCCTCGATATTCTCGGGCGAATCGAGCGTCACTTTGCCGGGCGGGTTGTCCTTGCTGAGGCGGCCGAAGCGCTCGGGCGTATCGTTCTCATACCATTTGCCGCCATGGCCCCACATCATGCCGGTATAGGTCATGCCGAGGAACCAATAATTCCGCGCGGCGCAAGTCATGAAACCAGAGCCCGGCTTCTTTTCATTGAGCTTCTTGGTGTTTTCCAAAATCGCCTGGAAGCTCGCCGGCTCGGCAAGCCCCGCAACATCGAACACGTCCTTCCGCCACCAGGTCATCATGCAATTGGCGTCATGCACGATTGAGTAGGGTGTGCCGTCCCAATCCCAACTGCCGCGATAAAAATAGGGCACGCCGTTTAGGTAATAGTCCCGCCACTCCGCGTCCTTGTCGAAGTGATCCTTGAGCGGCAGCAGCTTCGGGTAGGACTGACCAATCAACACCGGATCGAACAGATGCGCATCGAAATCGCTCGAATCTTCAATCAGGCTGGTGCCGATCCGCTGATAGTGCTCGGCATAGGGCGAGACCAGAATTTCGATCTCGACGTCCTTGTTCTTCTCCATATAGGCCTTGGCACTGGCCTTGAGCGCCATTTCCCAACGCGGGCCGGGCATGGTGGTGATCACGAGCTTCTTGCTCGCGGCGATTGCACCCTTCCATGTGACGGCGCTCGATGCCGCCGCGACCGCGAGACCGGCCGCCGCGCCTTTGATGACCGATCGTCGTGACACGCCATTCGTACGAGCGGGTGTTTGCCCGCCAAGCTTCGAAACCGGATGCTCAATCGTCATGACCGCCTCCCCTTTGTGTTCCGAATTGTCAACGAACCTAGCAATGGGGTGACCGTAGGCGGTCCCAAATGCCGAGTCAATGATGTGAAATAGGCGGCTTAGTGCGCCAGGATTTGACTCAGGAACCGGCGCGTCCGCTCGCTTTCCGGCGCGCTGAAAAAGCGCGCGGGCGGCGCCGCCTCGACGATTTCGCCCTCGTCCATGAAGATCACGCGATCGGCGACTTGGCGCGCGAAACCCATCTCGTGCGTGACGCACAACATGGTCATGCCGCTCTCGGCGAGCTCGACGATAACGTCGAGCACTTCCTTGATCATCTCGGGGTCGAGCGCCGAGGTCGGCTCATCGAACAACATGATCTTCGGATCCAGGCAAAGCGCGCGCGCGATGGCGACGCGTTGTTGCTGTCCGCCCGATAATTGACCCGGATATTTGTGCGCCTGCTCAGGGATACGCACGCGCTCGAGCAAACGCATCGCGGCCTCCTCGGCCTCGCGTCTGGCTCGGCCTTGCACCCAGATCGGCGCCAGGGTGCAATTTTCAAGCGCGGTCAAATGCGGAAACAAATTGAATTGTTGAAACACCATGCCGACGCGTTGACGCACCGCCTCGATATCCTTCACGCGGTCGCGTAGCTCGATGCCATCCACGATAATCGTGCCCTTTTGGTGCGCTTCGAGCCGATTGAGACAGCGGATCAAGGTCGACTTGCCCGAGCCTGAGGGGCCGCAAATGACGATGCGTTCGCCCGCCACGACCGAAAGATCGATGCCGCGCAACACATGGAAGCGGTCAAACCATTTGTGAACGCCGCGCATCTCGATGATCGGCGCGCTCATGGCGACCTCCGCTCGCCCGTTCCACGTTCAAGCCGGCGGCTATAGCGCGACATGAACGAGCAGAACACGAAAAAGATCGCGGCGACGAAGATATAACCTTCGGTCGTGAAGGCGCGCCAAACCGGATCATTGGTCGCGGTGCGCGCCGCGCCCAACAAATCGTAGAGACCAATGATGATAACGAGCGAAGTATCCTTGAACGTCGCGATGAAGCTATTGACCAGAGGCGGAATCACGAATTTCAGCGCCTGCGGTAAGATGATCAGCCGCATTTTGCGCCAATAGCCGAGCCCAAGGGCATCGGCCGCCTCATATTGCCCGGGCGGAATCGCCTGCAGGCCGCCCCGTACAACCTCAGCCAAATAGGCGGCCGAGAACAGGATAATACCCACTTGCGCGCGCAAGAGCTTGTCGATCGTCAGCCCCTCCGGCAGGAACAACGGAAACATCACCGAGGCCATAAACAGGATCGAAATCAACGGCACGCCCCGCACCAACTCGATATAGCCAACCGAGACCGCGCGGATCAGCGGCATGGACGAGCGCCGGCCAAGCGCCAGCAAAATCGCGAGCGGCAATGACAGCCCAATGCCGACGACCGAGAGCAAAATGGTCAACGGCAGGCCACCCCATAATTCCGTGCGCACCACGCTCATGCCAAGCACCCCGCCATGCAGCAATAAAGCGAGAACCACCAACAACGCGAACCAGCTCGCGATCAGCGCGCGCGACCACAAGCGCCGCCAGGTCGAGAGCCCGACCGCGACAATGAACAAGCCAATCGCGAGCGCCGGCCGCCATTGCTCCTCATAGGGGTAGGTGCCGAACAAAATGAACCGATGTTTTTCGGCAATCAGCGCCCAGCAGGCGCCCTCACCCATCGACGCGTGACAATCCGCCCCGCTGCCCGTCCAAACCGCATTGACGATCATCCAATTGATCGCCGCCTTGAGGCCGAGCGCGATCAAATAGAGCGCGCCGAGCGTGAGGATCGCGTTGTACCACGTGTTGAACAGATGACGACGCGCCCAGGCGAGCGGCCCGCGTGCGAGTGGCGGCGGTTCCGCTTGCATTGGCCGGTCTGCCATCTCAACGATCCTTCAACGCGATGCGCCGGTTGTAGAGATTCATCCCGGCGGAGATCGTGAGGCTGATCGTGAGATAGACCGCCATGATCATGGCGATGCCCTCGATCGCCTGCCCGGTCTGGTTGATCGTGGTATTGCCGACCGAAACCAATTCCTGATAGCCGATGCCGACCGCGAGCGAAGAGTTTTTGGTCAAATTGAGATACTGGTTGGTCGCGGGCGGCACGATCAGCCTTAGCGCCTGCGGCAGGATCACGAGGCGGGTCGCATGGCTGCGCCTCAGACCGAGCGCGTGGGCCGCCTCGCTCTGGCCCTT
Source organism: Rhizobium sp. Q54 (assembly GCA_945902735.1). Taxonomy (GTDB): domain Bacteria; phylum Pseudomonadota; class Alphaproteobacteria; order UBA828; family UBA828; genus SHWC01. The sequence goes on from CAMDNF010000074.1 coordinate 12,136, forward strand.
GGGCACGGCCAGAATGCCGGCGCGCACGACCTCGGCGATATAGGCGGCCGTATAGGTGGTCAGCCCGAACACAAGGGCAAAAAATTCGGGGCTGAGCCGTCCGCCGCCAACGATATTGAAGCCGCTCAGCGCCGGCCGCTCCCAGGCGAGCGGCGCACCGGCAGCCACAAACAGAATAGTCGCCGGGCCGAGCACCAGGGCGACGCCCGACCAGAACAGTGGGAAGGTTCGTCCCGTGCGTGCCTGGCGCCATCCGGAAAAGAAACGAAGCGCCAACGTACCCATTAGACCAACCGCGACAAGAATCAACGCCCAGCGATGAACCGCGTCAAAAGCGGGCAGCGCGAACGCAAACCCACGATTGGAGAGATAAACATCGCCGCCAATGATTTCGAGCGCCTCGCGCGGACCCGGCAGCGCAAGAATCAGGCCGTACCAGAAGAAGAGCTGAAGGATGAGCGGAATATTGCGCATCACCTCGACATAGCTCAAGGCGAGCCGCGCGATCAGCCAATTGGATGAGAGCTGTGCGATACCGATCAAAATGCCCAATATCGTCGCGAGCACGATCCCGATCGCCGAAACCTGGAGTGTGTTGAGAATGCCGACCAGATAGGCGCGGCCATAAGACGATTCAGGCGAGTAATTGATTGCGTGCTCGGCAATCGGAAAGCCCGCCTCGCGATCGAGGAAGGTAAAGCCGGTCGCGATATTGCGGCTGGCGAGATTCTCGAGCGTGTTGGAAACGAGGTAATAGCCAAGCGCGACGATCGCCGCGATCACCAACCCCTGATAAAGGATCGCCCGCGCGCCCCGCCCGCCAAACCAGGCCAGGGCGCCGCGCGCCGGTCGCCCGCCCACCACGCCTAGCGGATCGGCATGGCGTACATCAGACCGCCTTTGGTCCATAAAGCGTTGAGGCCGCGTTCAAGCTTCAAGGGTGAGCCCGCGCCCACATTGCGCTCGAAGATTTCGCCATAATTGCCAACCGCCTTAATGGCGCGCACCGCCCACTCGGGATCGAGCCCCAGCGCCTCACCCATGCCGGGTGTGGTGCCGAGGAGCCGCATGATGTTGGGATCCTGGCTTGCCTTCATCTCATCGACATTCGCCTGCGTAATGCCACGCTCTTCGGCCTCGATCAGCGCATAGACAACCCATTTCACGATATCGAAGAACGCGTCATCGCCATGGCGCACGACCGGTGCCAAGGGCTCCTTCGAAATCCGTTCCGGCAAAATCATGTAGTCATCGGGGCTACCGGCCTTCGCGGCGCGTGTCGAGGCAAGGCCCGAGGCATCGGTCGTATAGGCATCGCAGCGATCGGCGAAGAACGCCTGCTCCGCCTCGGCCAATTCAACAAAGACGAGCGGCTTCAACTCAAGCTTATTGGCGCGGAAATAATCGGCCAAATTGAGCTCGGTCGTGGTGCCCTGCTGCACACAGATGGTGGCACCGGAAAGGTCCATGGCGCTCTTTAGCTTGAGCGCCTTTTTCACCATGAAGCCCTGGCCGTCATAATAAGTGACAGGGGCAAAGTTGAAACCCGCCGAACTATCGCGCGGCAGAGTCCACGTCGTGTTGCGCGTGAGGAGATCGATCTCACCCGATTGCAGCGCGGGAAAGCGCTGCTGCGCGTTCAACGGCACGAATTTAGTTTTGTCCGGGCTGCCAAGCAGGGCGGCGGCGACCGCCTTGCAGGTGTCGACATCGAGGCCGGTCCAGACGCCTTTGCTGTCAGGTTGGGCGAAGCCGGCAAGCCCGGTATTGACCCCGCAGGTCAGTACGTCGTGGCCCCGCACGGTATCAAGCGTCGTCCCAGCGCGCGCGGAGCCAAAAATCGCCATCATGGCGACCAACCCCGCGATGATGCCAATCGTGAACGTTCGCATGAGCCCCTCCCTACGGTCTTGCGCACCCCCCGGTGCCCCAAGGCCTCAATAGATCACGACGCGCCGGTTTGACCAAGCGCGGCGGGCGAGTTCAGCCGCCGGGCGCAGTCGCCGTGCGTCGCCTCGCAACCAACCCGCGATAGAAGCTCAGGCTGATGGCGCTACATCCGGCGATGACCACCGCCATGGGCAGCGCGCTGTCGTCATGGATCGTGCCAACCAACGTCGCCATGATCGCGGCCAGACCGAATTGGATCGTGCCAAGCAGGGCCGAAGCCGCGCCGGCAAAGGCCGCGAATGGCGCCATGGCGAGCGCCGTTGCATTCGCCATGGTGAGACCGATGCACGAGACGTAAATGAATAAGGGCACCGCGACGCCATAGAGCCCCGCCGCCCCCGTCGCGCCTTGGATCACCAACAAACCGCCGGCGACCGCCTGCACGATAATGCCCCAAAGCAAAATCGCCTGCGGCCTGAAGTGCCGCACAAGGCGCGCATTGACCTGCGCCGCCAGCACCAGCCCAAGCGCATTGGCGCCAAAGAGCCAGCCATAATCCTCCGGCGCCACGCCATAGAGTTCGATGATCACGAAGGGCGAGCCCGCAATATAGGCGAACAACCCGCCCAGGCTGAACCCGCCGACCAGAACGCAACCCATATAGTCCCGGTGGGTTAGGAGTTCGCCATAGGTGCGCAAGACCGAACCGAGCCGGAGCGAGCGCACGGCGTCCTTCGGCCGCGATTCCGGCAGACGCCAGATGACCGCCACCAGACTCACGAAACCGAAGACCGATAGGGCGATGAAGATCTCGCGCCAACCGTGCCAGAGCAGAATGTAGCCGCCAATCAGCGGCGCCAGCACCGGCGCCGCGCCGAACACAAGCGTGAGCAGTGAAAAAATACGCACCGCCTCGCGCGGCTCATAAAGATCGCGCACCATGGCACGCGCGATAACGCCATTGGCGCACGCGCCCAACGCTTGAACGAAGCGCAGCGCGATTAGCACCTCGACCGATGGCGCGAAGGCGCAGGCGATCGACGCGGCGATGAATAAAATGAGCCCAAAATAAAGCGGCGGCTTGCGACCGAAGCGATCGGCAAACGGTCCGTAAAAGGCCTGGCCCAGCGCGAAGCCCAGGAAAAAGACCGCGAGCGTGAGTTGCACACTCGTCTCGTCCGAGCCGAAATGCTGCTCGATCTTCGGCAGCGCCGGCAAATACATGTCGATCGCCATCGGCGCGAACGCCATCAGCGTGCCGAGGACAACGACGATATCGAGCCGCTTAGTCTGCACGGCGAGCGCTACTCACGATTTTGGGGACAGGTGCCAACCCGGAGGCGCGCACTGATAACAGACCACGCTCGCTCTGCCCACGAAGAACGAGCGCGGCGCCACTTCCCTCATCGTCATTGCCGAGCTTGACCCACGGCTGTCTGGTT
>CAMDNF010000075.1:0-15077 GCA_945902735.1 Rhizobium sp. Q54
CACTGCCTGCTCGCGCGCGACTTCCAACACCTTCTCGTCAAAAGCACGCTTGAACTTGCTGAACCCGCGGATGTGGCTCAAGCCGGTGGACAGCACGAACTCACCGCTGAGCTTCGGCACGGCCTTGATGATTTCGCGCGCCATCGTGCTCAAAGGCACGGCGTGCTCGCGCTTGCCCTTGAACCGCGAGGCTGGGATAACCCAAATGCCGTCGGCGTCGATCTCGTCTCGGCACATGCCTGCAACCTCGATGCGGCGCTGCCCCGTCACCAAAAGCAGCTTGACCACGGCACCGAACGCCTCGGGCTTGAAAGCGTCGGCGGTCGCCCAAACGAGGCGAATCTCGTCATCGTCGAGCGACCGTTCGCGCCGTCGCGCGTCGGGCTTGAGCCGCCGAAGCTTCGATAGAACCGGGGCAGGGTGATCGTACTTGGCCGCGTGCCACAACAGGAACGGCCTCGTATAAGCGAGCACCCGATCAGCGAGCATGACGCCGTGCGTCTCCGCGATCGCGTCTAGGAATTTTGCCACGTCGCGGCGGTGGATTTCTTGAACGGGTCGATGTCGCCACGCCGGCAACACATGGTTTCGGAACACCGCCTCATACTCGCTGACTGTGCGCAGGGCCTCGGCCTGCTTGGCGGCAAGAAACAGCTTGAACCGCTTTTCGACCGTCCCCGTCTTGGCATTTTCGGCCTGCTGGCGGGCGGCGCGCTGCTCTTTCCGTTCCTGGCGCCGCACATTGATCGGATCACTGCCGCCGGCAACCTTGCCGATTTGGATTGCAACCGCCGTGCGTGCGTCCCCGAGCGAAAGTGGCCTCGGCCATTCTCCAAGGTAAAGACGCTTCACTCCGGCGCTCGTCCTGTACCAGACAAAGAACGTCGCGCGGCCATTGCGGAAGCGGATGCCGAGGCTATCGGTTGCTGCGTCGAAATGGACCTTCTCGCCCTGCCCGGCCGCGCTCTTGAGCTTCGCCAAGCTCGTCTCCGTAAACCTCGTTTTTGATAACCGCGGCATGATGCCCTTCCCACCTGGGACATACGTGGGACACACCTATCAGCGTACAGTAGTGGACGCAAGCGTAGAGACGAGGTGATTGAAAGGCATAGATTCAGCGGTTTTCTGCCGAGTTCGTGTAGATGAACGAAAAGTCGCGTACTCGGGCGTAGCTGAAATCTCGGATTGTGGATCCGGGGGTCGCGGGTTCAAGTCCCGTCGCTCGCCCCACCGCTCAAAATCGTCTAGCCCGGAGACGTGTGACGCGGCCCCTCATCATGGTACGCTCGCGCCATGGCTTCGATTCGTGGTCGAGCGGCATTGGTGGCTATGGCTTTCGCCCTTATGGCGAGCGGCCTTGCCGCGTGCACGCAGCCCTCTCCTGTTAGTAAGACCGCGGAGGCCAGCAAGAAGGCCGCCACGGTGCGCGGTATTTCGGACCTGCCGATGCCGAACGGTGCCGATCCGCAAGTCGATGAATCCTTAGTGCTCGGCAATCTCGATGCTTGGACCGGGCGGCTTGTGCTGACCTCGAGCCTTTCGGCGGAAGAGAGCTTCGACTTTTATCGCGACCGGATGGGGGCGTTCGATTGGACGCCGATTTCGTCCGTGCAATCGGAGACCAGCGTGCTCACCTTCGAACGGGGCGACCGCATCGCGATCGTCCAGATCGAGGCGCGCACGTTGTGGGGGTCACGCGTCTCGATCACGATGGCGCCGCGGCAAAGCGAGAGCGGGGCGTCTCGGCCCTCAAATCAGAACCTCGAAGTCACGCCGATCCAATAGCCGCGATCTCGGCGGCGATCATCTCTTCGAGGCGTGCTTGCGGCACAAGCCCGGCAATTGCGCGGCGGCCGACCACGATTGTGGGCACGGAGGTGACGCCAAGCGTTTCATAGGCGTGGTGCAAGAGGCGCGCGCAGGGGTCTTGATAGGCGCGCCGCTTAAGGGCGTCGGTAAACGCGGCGCGGTCGAGCCCGATTTCCTCGGCGAGTTCGGCGAGTTCGGCCGGGTCGCCGATATCGCGCTCTTCCTGGAAAAACGCGGTGAACATGCGGTGATTATAGGCACTCCCGGCGCCGTGGGCGGCCGCGAACAAGGCGCCTTCGAAGGCGAGGCGCGTATAGGGTTGAGGGGAAACCCGAGGTAGCACGATCTTCACCCCAAGCGTCTCGGCCATGGGGTAGACTGAGGATGACCAGGCCTTTTGTAAATAATCGCCTTCGGGTTTCAGCGTTGGGGTCGGGTGGGGCCTCAATTCGAACGGGCGCCACTCAATGGTCGCCTGGCCGGCGAAACGGTCGGCGGCCGCTTCGATCGCGCCCTCGGCCAGAAAGCAATAGGGGCAGACATAGTCGGAATAGACCTCGATGGCGACAACCGGCGATGGGGCTGATTTGCGCGATGAATCCATGCTCATCTCCGGCATTTTTCAATTTCTATTCAGTAACTTGTTGTGTGGTCTTGCACGAAATTGTGACTTGGTCGGCCAGCCTGTCCATGGCACCGTTGCGGCGTTCTAGCGCGTTGTATCCAATTCGAATAGGGAGAATGGCATGCTCAAGAAAATTCTACCGGTCTTTGCCGTGGCGGCGCTGTTGGCCACGCCGGCATTCGCCAATCAATGCCCGATGGATATCGGCAAGATTGATGCCGCCATGAAAACGGCAATGCTCAGCGATGCCGATAAGGCCGAAGTGATGAAGCTCCGCGACGAGGGGCAGAAGGCCCATGATGGCGGCGATCACGCCAAATCGGTTGAGACCCTGGCCAAGGCCAAGGCGATCCTAAAGATCGAGTAACGATCTCGGGTCTATAAGAGCGGGCGCCAGGATCGCCCGCATCGGACAAATGGGGCTGGCGTGAGATATCGCCAGCCCCACAGCTTGTTGTGGGTACGGCGTCATCTACCGTATATAGGACGCCACCCATGCCGGAGCGGACCATGAAGAAGGCGGCCGATCTATTCGACTATGCGGCGGAGGGAAAATCACCCCGCGCGGCCGCACCAGCCGCGCCGAATTCGCCTGCGCCATCGCGCACCGGGGCGGCCCGGCGCAAGAGCGAGGCGGGGGACTACACTGCCAAAGATATCGAGGTGCTCGAAGGCCTGGAGCCCGTGCGGCGCCGCCCGGGCATGTATATCGGCGGTACGGACGAGCGCGCGCTGCATCATTTGCTGGCCGAAGTTCTCGACAACGCGATGGACGAAGCGGTCGCGGGCCATGCCAGCTGGATCGAAGTGTCGCTGGCGGCCGATGGGTCGGCCACGGTGATCGACAATGGTCGCGGCATCCCGGTCGATCCGCACCCCAAGTTTCGCGACAAATCGGCGCTTGAAGTCATTCTGACCACACTCCATTCGGGCGGCAAATTCGGCGGCAAGGCCTACGCCACATCGGGCGGTCTGCATGGCGTCGGTGTGTCGGTGGTGAACGCGTTGTCGGACGAACTCGTGGTCGAAGTTGCGCGCGAGGGAAAACTATATCGCCAGGAATTCAAGCGCGGCGAGCCGAGCGGCAAATTGAAAAAGCTCGGCCCAACCAAGGATCGACGGGGCACGAAGGTTGTGTTCCATCCCGATCCCGAGATCTTTGGCAAGGCGGCGGCGCTTAAGCCCGCGATCGCCTATCGCATGGCGCGCGGGCGCGCCTATTTGTTTCAAGGCGTCGAAATTCGCTGGCATTGCGACACAAAACTCCTGCGCAAGGACGATCCGACGCCCGCGGAAGAGACGCTCCATTTCGCCAATGGTTTGACGGATTATTTGGCCTCGATCGTCGGCGATCGCGTGACGTTGACGCCGCAACCTTTCACCGGCGCCGTGACCTTTGCCGATGAGCAGGGGCGCGTCGAATGGGCAGTCACGTGGCCGGCCGATGAAGAAGGCTTTGTCGCCTCGCATTGCAACACCATCTCGACGCCTGAAGGTGGCACGCACGAGGCAGGTTTACGGGCCGCGCTCGCGCGGGGGCTTAAGGGCTATGGTGAGCTCACGGCCAATAAGCGCGCGGCGCAGATCATCGCGGACGATGTGTTGCGCGGAGCCTGCGTCGTGCTCTCGTTGTTCTTGCGCAACCCTGAATTTCAGGGCCAGACCAAAGAGCGCCTGAGTTCGGCCGATGCGACGCGGCTGGTTGAAGGCGCGTTGAAGGACCATTTCGATCATTGGTTGTCGGCCGATCCAACGGCCGCCAATGAACTCCTGCTCAACATCATCGAGCGTGCCGAAGAACGGCTCAAGCGCAAGCAGGAGAAAGAGGTTGCGCGTAAACATGCCAATCGGCGCGTGCGGCTGCCCGGCAAGCTCGCCGATTGTTCCAACGATGCGTCGTCGGGCACTGAAATATTTTTGGTTGAAGGCGATTCGGCCGGCGGCTCCGCCAAGCAAGCGCGCCAGCGGGCGTCCCAGGCCGTGCTGCCTTTGCGCGGCAAGATTTTGAACGTCGCCAGCGCGACGTCGGACAAGCTCCACGCCAATCAAGAATTGAGCGACCTTGTCTTGGCGCTCGGTTGCGGCATCGGCGAGCGCTTTTCACTTGATGCGCTGCGTTATGAGCGCGTCATCATCATGACCGACGCCGATGTCGATGGTGCGCATATTGCAGCCCTCTTGATGACGTTCTTCTATCGTGAAATGCCGCAATTGATTGCAGCGGGTCGCCTGTTCTTGGCGCAGCCACCGCTCTATCGGTTGGTGCAGGGTTCGCGCAGCGCCTATGCGCGCGACGATGCCGATCGCGAACGCCTGCTGAAGGGCGAATTCTCGGGGCGCGGCAAGGTCGAGATCAGCCGCTTCAAGGGCCTTGGCGAAATGCCGCCGCCCCAATTGCGCGAAACCACCATGGACCCCAAGCGGCGCACGTTGCTTCGGGTTGACATCGGGACGGGCCAAGAGGTGCCGACCGCGCTTCGGGTCGAGGCGCTGATGGGTCGCAAGCCCGAATTGCGGCTCAAATTCATCCAAGAACATGCCGGCTTGGTGGCCGCCGATCTTGACGTTTGAGCTTGGGCCGCGCTTGCATGGAGCTATGACCAAGAAAATCGCGGCTTTGATGGTTCTTGCGGTGACGCTTGTGGTCGGGGCGTGCGCGCAGATCGATACCAGTGTGCGGACGGTCAAAGGCGATTGGTCGGGTTATTCGCAGAGTTACCTCCAGCAAGCGGCGAAGCTGGGCTCCATGGCCTCGATCGTCGCCGGCCGTGCCTTCGCGGGCGGCTCGGCCGATGCGTTCAGGGCGAGCGTCCTCAATGAGGTCAATGGGCGGCCGCTTGGGGTTGGGCCCTTGTCGTTTAAGGCCATGCCTCAAGGGGCTGCTACGCCCGCGTTGTTTGTTTCGTTTGTCTTCAACCCGGAACCGAGTTTCGACAGCAACGCGGCCTGCGATCCCGCAAAGGCCAATCAGGCGGGCGGTGCACCCTTGGCGGATGGGTCGGTCAGACTGGTCGCGGCCTTTTGCAGCAGCCAAAGGCACTTGAGCGGGACTGTGGGCATGGCCGATGGCCTCGCGGGCACCGATGATCCGCGGTTTGCGGCCCTTATCCGCTTGGTGATGATCGATTTATTCCCGCCGCACGACCCGAATTTTGGGCCGTCCTGCGACAGTTGTCCTTGACCGGGCCCAGGTGAAACCGCACTTCCTAATCAATGATTCCACCATGATTGAGGCAAATTTCACCCAATAAACCGGTTTGCAACTTGCTTTTTGTTGCGTGTGCGAGCAAATCTCCCTGCGTTGAATGACGACGAATTTAGGCCGATGGGTTGAGCCGCTTCGTTTAGGCCCCCACGGCAAAAGGACACCCCCATTTCATCCCCCAATAGCTTTGAAGATCTCGGCTTGAGCCCGGCGCTGCTCGAAGCGCTACAATCCTGCGGCTATACAACGCCAACACCGATCCAGGAAAAAGCCATCCCCGCGGTTTTGATGGGCCGCGACGTGTTTGGCTGCGCGCAAACCGGGACCGGCAAGACAGCCGGCTATACGCTGCCGATGATCGATATTCTGGCGTCGGGCACCGCCAAGGCGCGCATGCCGCGCTCGCTGGTCCTGGCGCCTACGCGCGAGCTTGCGCAGCAGATCGCGGGGAGCTTCGAGGTCTATGGCAAGTTCCATAAATTGACCCACGCGGTGGTTATCGGCGGTGAGGCGATGGGCGAACAGGAACGCCTGCTCGATCGCGGTGTCGACGTGTTGATCGCGACGCCTGGGCGGCTGCTCGATTTGTTCGAGCGCGGCTCGGTGATGCTCGGCGGCGTCAAAATTTTGGTGATCGATGAAGCCGATCGCATGCTCGATATGGGTTTCATTCCCGATGTCGAGCGCATCGTTGCGCGCCTGCCGCGTATTCGTCAGACCATGATGTTTTCGGCCACGATGGCGCCCGAGATCAAGCGACTGGCCGAGGCGTTCTTGATCAACCCGAAGGAAATTTCGGTGGCGCCGTCGGCGACCGTGGCCGAGACGGTCGATCACAAAATCATTCGCGTGTCGCCGGCGAAAAAACGCGATGTGTTGCTGGAGCTGTTGCGCGCCACGAGCGTCGATAGCGCGCTGGTATTTTGCAATCGCAAAAAAGACATCGGACCGTTGCGCCTGCATTTGAAGCGCCATGGCTTTGACGTTGGCGAATTGCACGGCGATCTGCCGCAATCGCAACGCACCGAGACGCTTGGCGCGTTCAAGAGCGGCACGCTCAAGATTTTGATTTCGAGCGATGTGGCGGGGCGTGGGCTCGATATCAGCAAGGTTTCGCACGTGTTCAATTTCGATGTGCCGATGAATGCGGAAGATTATGTCCACCGCATCGGCCGAACGGGTCGCGCGGGGCGCTCCGGCAGCGCGGTCACTCTGGTTGCGCCGGAAGACACGCGCTATCTCGACGCGGTGGTGCGCCTGATCGGCCGGCCGGTGCCCGAAGCCCCATCGCCGCTCGATGCGGTGCGCCAGATTGAGCCGGTGCCAGCCGTGCCCGATGTGGTGGCTATGGGGGAGGCGCCTGTGGCTGTGGCAGCGGAACCGCGGCGGCGTGAGCATCGGGCGAAAGCAAGTGGTGAGCCGGCCAAAGAGCTGCGCGAAGCGCGGCCGGATCGACCAGCGCGGCGCGAATCGGCATCAGATCGGCCGCCACGACGTGAACCGGCGTCAGATCGGCCGGCACGGCGAGAGGCCACGACGCCCTCTAGCGGGGCCCGGCCGAGGCCGCGCGAACGCGAGCGCGATGCAGATACGCCCGTGGTCGGCATGGGCGAACACATCCCGGATTTTTTGCGTCAGCCGGTTCGCGGGGTGCGTGAAGAGGGGGCCAAATAATGAAAACCATCTTCGTCATGGTGAAATGCGAGATGGGGCGCGCTTATGACGTCGCCAACAAGGCGATCGAGACCATCGAGCAGATTTCCGAGATTTATTCGATCTCCGGTCAATATGACCTTTTGGTCAAATCCTATTTGGATGAAGACGTCGATATCGGCCACTTCGTGACCGAAAAATTGCAACGCATTCCGGGCGTACGCGATACCTTCACGGTGATCGCCTTCAAGGCGTTTTCCTGAGCGAATGCGTCGCTATGGCCGCTTTGCGGCCCCTATCCTGATCAGTTTCGCTAATGGACTCCGCCCCCTAGCTCTACTAAAATTGTAGCGGTCTTCGACCCGTTTGATCGAGCCAGGCGGCAAGCTTCACCGAGGGCTGTCACGTGCGGAAGTTAGCCGCGATTATGAGCGCGGACGTCGCCGGCTATAGCCGTCTCATGGCGGCCGACGAGGAAAAAACGCTGGCCCGCCTGCAGAGCCATTTGGTCGAGGTCATCGAACCTACGGTCGAGGCGCATCGTGGGCGTATCGTAAAGCTCATGGGCGACGGCGTGCTGACGGAGTTCGCTAGCGTCGTCGACGCCGTGAACTGCGCGGCCGCAATCCAGCGATCGATGGCGGTGCGCGAAGCCGACTCCACCGATGAACAGCGGATTGCGTTTCGGACCGGCGTCAATCTCGGCGATGTGATCGTCGAGGATGGCGATATATTTGGCGAGGGCGTCAATCTTGCGGCACGCCTGCAGGAGTTTGCCAAGCCCGGGAGCGTGATTGTCTCTGGCGCGGCCGTCGAGCAGGTCAAGAACAAGGTGGAAGTCGGTTTTCAGGCTTTGGGGGACCAGGACCTGAAGAACCTGCCAGAGCCGGTCGCCGCCTATCGCTTGCTGCTGGCGTCGGCCGATGTCGGCAAGATGGTCGACGAAACCTTTTCACGCAAAACCAGACGCTGGCTGACGCGCCGGGCCGTCATGGTTGGCGGCGCGCTGGTCGCGCTCGCCATCGCGGCCGGCGTGTTGCTTGGCCTTGAGCCTTGGGCTGCGCGCGAGAGCGAGGTAGCGGTCGTCGAGCAGATGGCCTTCCCGCTACCCGAGAAGCCTTCGATCGCGGTGCTGCCGTTCGACAATATGAGCGGCGATCCGGCGCAGGATTATTTCGCGGATGGGATGACCGAGACGATCATTTCGCATCTCGCGCGATTGCCGAATCTGTTCGTGATCGCGCGCAACTCGACCTTCACTTACAAGGGCAGAGCCACGAAGGTGCAGCAGGTGGCCGAGGAGCTTGGTGTCCGCTATGTGCTCGAAGGCAGTGTGCAACGCGCGGGCGATGAGTTGAGAGTCACAGCCCAGCTCATCGATGCGATCTCGGGCAAGCATCTGTGGGCGGAATGCTACGACCGGGAGGCCAAGGATTTCTTCTCGCTGCAGGATGAGATCACCAGAAAAGTTTCGCTCGCGCTCGAGATAAAACTCACCGAGGGCGAGCAGGCGAATATCTGGCGCGACGGCATGGGCTACAGTCTCGAAGCGTGGGAGCTTCACATGCAGGCGATGCAGCTCAATCGCCAGGTTACCAAAGAAGCGACCGCAAAGGCGCTTGAGCTGCGGACTCGCGCGGTTGCGCTGGTCGGCGAGCATCCTGAGCTGCTGATCGGTCTCGCCTGGGTGCATCTACGACAAGTGCGTTTCGGTTGGAGCGCCGACCCTAAGGCATCGCTCGCGCAGGCGAGCGAGAACGTCGAGAAGGCGGCCCGGTCGGATCCGACGGACCCCGAAGTTTTCCTCGTGCGCGGCGAAATCGCGCTCATCATAGGGAAGCATGACGAGGCGATCGCCAATGCCAGGCGCGCGATAGAGCTCGCGCCCAGCATGGCCGATGCGCATGCCAATTTGTCGCATTGGCTCGATCTTGCCGGGAAGCCCGATGAGGCGATCCCGATCATGCAAAACGCGATGCGCCTCAGCCCCTATTATCCGGACTGGTATTTGTTCGAGTTGGGCGTTCAGTATCAGCTTTCAAACCAGCTCGAAAAGGCACGTGCAACCTACGAGGCGGCGACCAAACGCAGCCCCGATTGGGCTGGAGGATTGCCGTTCTTGGCCTTGGCGACCGTTGAATGGCAATTCGGACGCAAGGACTTGGCGCGCGCATCGGTGAAGGCGTTCCGCGCCTATCAACCCGACTACACGTTGGCTAGCTATAAGGTGCTGACCTCGGCCTTTGCGCCAGGTGTTTGCTGCGAGCAGTTCTATCCGATCTTGCGCGAGTTGGGCGTGCCGGAGAAGTGAGCGCCGCTATTTTTTGAGCTACCGCTCAACAGCCCCTCAACAAAGGCCGGCACGATCTGGCTCGCCGGGCCATAGATTTTTTCGGCGAATAGGCTTTCACCGAGCGAAGGCTCAAGATTGAGCTCGACCGTGTGCGCGCCGGCGCCATGGCGCGCCTCCTGCACGAAACCGGCCGCCGGATAGACATGGCCGGATGTGCCGATCGAAACGAACAGCGCGCATGTGGCGAGCGCCTCGCCTATTTCATCTATGTAAAGAGGCATTTCGCCGAACCACACGACGTGCGGTCGCAAGCCGCCGCGCACGCCGCAGGCTTGGCAGGTTTGGGAAACGTCGAGATCGCCATCTAAGGCGTGCATATCGCCGCAGTGCTGGCAGCGCGATTTTCGTAATTCGCCATGCATATGGAGCAGTGCGACCGAGCCGGCGCGTTCGTGCAGGTCGTCGATATTTTGCGTCACGATCAGCACCGGATGAGGCCAGTCGCGTTCAAGCCGCGCCAGCGCTTCGTGCGCGGCGTTGGGCTGGATATTGCCGGTGACGAGTTGATGTCGGCGCGTGTTGTAGAAGGTATGTACGCGTTTCGGATCGCGGGCGAAGGCTTCGGGCGTCGCGACCTCCTCGATCCGGTGTTGGGCCCAAATGCCATCCGGATCGCGGAAGGTGTGCAGGCCGGATTCCTTCGAGATTCCCGCACCCGTGAGAACAACGATCGGCCCGGAGCGGGGCATGGCTAAAGAAAAAGAGTCAGCACGCCGGTATAGCCGTAGAGCCGGTCGTTCGAGATTTCGCCATAGCAAAAGAAGCCGACCAAGGGCACGTCACCAAGCTCGCGCTTGATCAGTTTAAGCTCGCGCGATTCAGTGCCGAACAGATTGGGCCCGCGCGCCACGCAACTGAAATAGACCGCGCCGCGCGGGGCCGTGTTGGCGCGTTGTTTAAGCCCGATGATCATGCGTACAAGGTCTTCCTCGGCGGCGTGCGCATCGCGGCGGCAGAATTGAATGGATCGTCCGACACCGACATTTTCCGAAATCGCGATCAGCTCGTTCGGCTGGTCGATGCCGACGATATGGCGCACCATATAATCGCCGGTATCGGAGCCCCGCACCGGCACGGCGACGAAGATGAAGCCTTCAATGCGCTTCAAATCGCGCGCCAATAGGTCGCCAATCTCTTCCTTAAAGACGGTCAGAGCGGGACGGCCATCGAGCTCGTGAATGATGTTGCCGTTGGCGCGCGTGATCAGGTGTTTGGTGCCGATCAGCGAGCAGCTTTGGCTCAGTGCCGTGGCGACAGAGACGTTATCGGACAGCAAGACGCCGGAAACGCCACCCATGGTGATGTCGCCCGCGATCTGCAGAGGTTGGCGTCTTGACGATGAAATGCCGCCAACCAAAAAGCCATCGATTGCCGTGGCAATGCCTTCGACGATGTCCGGCACATTGTTGTTGCGCGGATCGGCGTGAACGATGCCGAAGCGGCTGCCTGATTTTAGCCGCCAATCCTCATGGCGCGATTTGAAGCCGGAGAGATCCTCCCGCACGGTTTCGACCAAGTGATAATCAGCCGGCGCGATATCGGCGATCATCGCGGCGATGCCGGGCACGCCATAATATTCCTGGCCGGTTGCGCAAATGCCGGCGCCGACCGAGCCGACCCAATCCGCTGTGCCGGTCAAAACTTTAAGGCGCGTGAGGATCTCCGGCAGTTCATTGGCCAGTTGATCGGACACGTAGAGAAAACCGAGACCGCCCGTTGGCTCGTCGCCCACGGGCGCGAGCCTCGCCGCGCAGGCATCGACCAGCCGGCGTGCGTTCGTTCCGGCGGCGTGGGCATAGCGAAACGGTCTCATCCCGACATCAGGCCTCCAGCGCTGGAGCTTAGAGATTGCCTCGGCTGGATCAAGGCGCAGCTGAAGCGAGAGCCTGGCCGAGCCAGGCGGCGGCACGCAGCGTCTGGGCATCGCTGCCGCGCGCGCCGACCACTTGCACGCCGAGCGGTAGGCCAGCCTCGCCCTTAAGCCCGGGCACATTGACGGCCGGTACGCCGAGTGTCGACCACAGCAAACAAAACGCGCGACTGCCGGTGAAACTCAGCCCGAGCGGTGCCTCGCCCGGGGCGGAGGGCGTGATGATGCCATCAAAGGGGCGGAACAATCGCTCGGTAATGGTCTTAAGCCGTGCAATGCCCTTGAGCGCATCGAAATAGCGCTCGGCGCTAATGCCGCGACCTTCGATCAAAAATTCGCGCAGTTGTTTAGAGAGGCGCTCGCCACCGGCCAAATATTTGGGCCAGAGATTGTGGGCCATTTCGTGCGCCATGATGGTGCGATGCAATAGAAGGGCGTCATCGAAGGGGGCGCCCATGTCGAGTTCGACCGCGCCAAGTTTTTTCGCGAGCGTATCGAAACGCTGGGCGGCGCTTGGCTCCATCTCGGGCCAGGCGAAACTCCGCGCGAAAGCAAGACGCGGTCGATCGAGCGGTAGGCCGAGTGCGTATTCAAGGCGGCTGGGTCGCGCGCCAACGCTCGCCGGATCATGATCGTCAGCGCCGGATATCAGATCGATCGCGCGCGCCAAATCCTCGATGCGACCGGCGAGGGCCCCAACATGATCGAGCGATTGGCAAAGCATGAGGACACCGGTGCGAGGCACCAGGCCGAAGCTCGGCTTCATGCCCCAAACGCCGCAGAACGACGCCGGACGAATGATCGAGCCCGATGTTTGTGTGCCGAGCGCGAGCGGCACCAGACCGGCGCCGATTGCGGCGGCCGAGCCGCTTGAGGAGCCACCGGGCGTGCGGGCAGGGTCGTGCGGGTTGCGTGTCTTGGTCGGAGAATAATAGGCGCATTCGGTGGTTGTGGTTTTGCCGACCACGATCGCGCCTGCCTGCTTCAGGCGCCGCACGACGGTCGCGTCGGCGCTTGGGCGGCGATCAAATTCATGGGCACAGCCATTGCGTGTTGGCATATCGGCCGTGTCGATGATGTCCTTGATCGCGATCGGCACGCCGGCGAGCGGTTGCTCCGACCGCGCGGTATCGAGTGCGGCGGCGGTATTCAGGGCGGCCTTGGGATCAAGATATTCGAAAGCGAGGAGGTCCGCCTCGCGCGCGCCAATGCGGTCGAGCGCGGCCTGGGTAGCGGCGGTGGCGGTCTGTTCACCCGCACGAACCGCGCGTGCGGTCTCGATCGCGCTTGGGCATAGGGCCATCGCCCGCCCACTGTCGCTCGATGCGACCATTTTACGCTCCAATCAGGTTGCGGCGCCCCTGTCGCGCCGTCCATGGCATGGTCTATAAGCACGATGCAGGGTTAGACGCGCAAGAATCAACGCGACGACGGTGATGGCACAGGTTTCACATCGGGATGGGGCGTCGGCGCGAAATCGGCTGGCGTTGCTCTCGGTCGAAGCCATGTACCGGGCTGATGCGGCAACCATTGCCACCGGTACGCCCGGCATCACCTTGATGGAAAATGCCGGCGCCGCGGTCTTTCAAGCCATTCAGCGCCGCTTTGCGCCGCGCCCCACTTTGATTGCCTGCGGCCCAGGCAATAATGGTGGCGATGGCTTTGTCGTGGCGCGCCTGATGGCCATGCAGGGCTGGCCTGTGCGGGTTGCCCTCCTCGGTGAACGGGGCGCGCTCAAGGGCGATGCCGCGCTTGCCGCCGCGCGCTATGCGGGCATGGTCGAGCCCTTGGCGCCAGCCCGCCTCGGTGAGGCGAGGCTTTTGGTCGATGCCTTGTTTGGCGCCGGCTTGTCGCGTGACCTAGAGGGTGCGGCGCAAGCCTTTGTCGAGGCGGCCAATGCCGCTAGCGGGTTGGCCAAAGTTGCGGTCGACATTCCAAGCGGTGTTTCGGGCGATAGCGGGTTGGTCCGAGGCGCGGCGATCGAGGCCGATCTGACGGTCACGTTCTGCCGCAAAAAGCCGGGCCATCTCTTGCTGCCGGGACGGCTCCGTTGCGGTGCGGTCGAGGTCGCCGATATCGGCATTTCGGACGCCGTGGTCGAGCGCCTTGGCCTCGGCACCTTCGAGAATCAGCCGGGGCTGTGGCGTCAGGCGCTGCCGAAGCCGAGCCTCTTAGGCCACAAATATGGGCGCGGCCATGCCCTGGTGATTGGCGGCGCGGAAACCTCGGGCGCGGCACGGCTCGCCGCCCGTGGCGCGCTGCGTATGGGGGCGGGCCTGGTGACCGCGGTCGCGCCCGCCGAAGCGCTGCCGGTCTATCAGGCCAGCCTCATGGCGGTGATGACCGCCTCGCTCGATGATCTCGATGGGCTGCTGGCTGACCCAAGGCGGAACGCGCTTCTGATCGGCCCAGGCTCGGGCGTGGGCGTGGCGACAACGGGGCGGACCCTGGCGGCGCTCAACGCCGGCAAGGCCTGCGTGGTCGATGCTGATGCGCTGACCAGCTTCGCGGGCGACCCTGGCACTTTGTTTACTTCGATCAAATCGAAACGAGTTGTCGTTCTCACGCCGCATGAAGGTGAGTTCAGCCGGCTTTTCAGGGTTGAAGGCGACAGGCTCGCGCGGGCGCGGGCTGCGGCGGCGGAGAGCGGGGCGGTGATCATCCTGAAGGGCGGCGATACGGTCATCGCCGCGCCTGATGGGCGGGCCGCGATCAACACGAATGCGCCACCCTATTTGGCGACCGCTGGGGCGGGGGACGTGCTGGCCGGCTTCGTGCTTGGCCTTCTCGCCCAAGGCATGGCGGGGTTCGAGGCCGCCTCGGCGGCGGTCTGGATTCATGGCGAGGTCGCGCGCCTGTTCGGTCCGGGCCTGATCGCGGAAGACCTGACCGAGGGATTGCCCGCCGTGCTGCGCGGCTTGTTGGACGATGAAGGGAGCCGCCATGGCGGGTGAAGAAGTTCGTACGGCGCTCCTCGAGCGTGCGCTCAACCGGGTGCGTTCGGCGTGGCGCGACTTGACCTCGGCCGGCCGTCTTCCGAGCCCGACGCCGCTCCGCCCCGATCTGCCGGATGAGGACTTGCCCGATCTGGCGCAGCAGATCGCGACCTGTATCGAGGGGGCTGGCGGCGAAGTTTCGGCGCGGGCCCGCGCGGCGGAACTTGGACGGGCCTATTTGTCATTCGATCAGAAGGGCCGCGGGCGCTTTTTAGAGTTATTGGCCAATGGGTTTGGTCCTAATAATCAAGCAATTAATAAGGCGATCGACACCCTTCAAACCGTTGGAAGCGAACCGGCCGCGCGCCTGAAGGCGGAGGCGAATTTGCGCGCGGCTCTGGCGCCGCCTTATGTTGGTTTACTCGCTCAATTCAATGTACTGCCAAGTGGTGTTAAGTTCGTTGTCGACCTTCGGGCCGAGCTGCGCGACATGATGGGCGATGACCCGCGATTGAATGCGCTCGACGACAATTTGCGTGAGCTGCTGACAGGCTGGTTCGATATCGGTCTCCTGAGCCTGGAGCGGATCACTTGGCGGGCGCCGGCGGCGCTTTTGGAAAAGCTCG
>CAMDNF010000076.1:0-14547 GCA_945902735.1 Rhizobium sp. Q54
CCCGATGATACGCGAGCGGATCATTCAGAGAACCGCTCTCCGTGGCTCCTGAAGGCCCTGCAAACCGAGCTTCGCCAATTCCTCGATGATCTTCGGGTTGACGCCCTGGCTCAACATGTCGATCGCGACATCCAGCGCGTTGGCGAAACCCTTGTGATCGGTGCCACCATGGCTTTTCACCGTCACGCCATTGAGGCCAAGAAACATCGCGCCGTTGTGGGCGCGTGGATCGACCCGCTCGCGCAGCTTTCTCAGCGCCGGTCGCGCCAGCAAATACGCAATGCGTGCCAAAATGGACCGCTTGAACGCGGCTCGCAGAAATTCGGTATAGAGCCGCGCCGTGCCTTCGGCGGTTTTGAGCGCCACATTGCCAGTAAAGCCATCGGTCACCACCACATCGACAGTGCCGGCGGCAATGTCATCGCCTTCGATGAACCCATGGAAATTCAGCGGCAGCCCGGACTCGCGTAGCGCCGTCGCGGCCTGCCTCAGCGTCTCGCCGCCCTTGAGTTCTTCCGAACCCACATTCAAGAGGCCGACCGAGGGGCGCTTCACGCCAAGAACGGTGCGCGCAAACACCTCGCCCATCACCGCGAATTGCACGAGTTCCGCCGCGCTACATTCGAGGTTGGCACCGAGATCGAGGATTACCGATTCGCCACGCTGGGTCGGAAAGATCGTGCCCATAGCGGGGCGGTCGATCCCGGGCAAGGTTTTAAGCACGAGCCGCGCCAAGACCATCAAGGCACCGGTATTGCCGGCGGAGACGATGCCATGGGCCTCACCCGCATCGACCGAATCGATCGCGAGCCGCATGCTGGACTGCCGGCCCTTTCGGATCGCCATTGAGGGCTTGTCATTCGCACCAATCACCTCGGTGGTGTGGCGAATTTCGGCAACATGAGCAAGCTTGGCGTAGCGACGGAGTAGAGGCTTTAGCGCGTGCTCATCGCCGAACAAGAGAAAGCGCACATTCGGATGGCGCACGCGCGCGATGTTCGCACCACGCACCACCATCGTGGGCGCGTGATCACCGCCCATCGCATCGAGCGCCAACACGATCTCTTGTAACATTGCCGCCGCGCTCCGCGCCGGCCCGATCAGGCGGTCTGGCCAGGCTCGATGACGTCACGGCCATCATAGTGCCCGCAGCCCGCACAGACATGGTGCGGTTGTTTTGTTTCACCGCAATTCGGGCACTCGGACAGATTAACAAGTTTCAAGGCATGATGAGACCGACGCATATTGCGACGGGATTTCGATGTCTTCTTTTTGGGAACGGCCATAAATTCGACCTCCGCCCGAGGATCTGAAACCGATCCCAGGGCTCCTTAGTGATACGCAATACGATCCCCCCGCCGATCGCGTCGCCCGCCGATCGAGCGGCGCGACAGTACATCTTACGCTTTAAGTCGCCAAGGGTGGCAAAGGGCTTGATGCCTGGGGAAGCCTCGGAATCGGCAATTATGGCCTGAACGGGTTCAAATTGCGCCCCGGGGCGCCGCGGATAGGGGTCCAAAGCCAGGGACAAATGCTGGGCCACCAATTCGCCGAGGTCGAGCCGATCGCCTTCCAACGGCTCTACGGCCTCATTGAGGTAGGATTCGGCCGCTTCATCGCCCTCGACCGCCTCAGGCGGCAAGAGATCAAGCTCGATGGGCTCCGCCACGTCGCTGTCGAACGGCTCGAGCGTGACGACACAATTTTGGGTCACCCGCGCTTTGAACTCGCCTCGAACACGTGCGCCTACCATTCCAGCTTCCTTGATTGGCTGGATATCGAGACGCGCGGTCAGGACCGATAGGGCAATAATGCCAAATCGGCGCGCCAGGGCCTCGCGTTCGGCTGGTCTGGCCTCGATTTCGCGCTTGATGCCGACGGATGGCAGAGTTGTCACGTCGATCAGACGCGAAAACTCGGACAGGACCAATTCGGACGCCGGGGGAATGGGCTTTTTCGTCATGTCTTGGGTTCCGCCTAAAGGCGGGTGAGAAACACTCACCGAACGCCGAAGGACTTGGCCGCACCTTATCGACGCAGATCGAAGGGTTCAATCGCCGGCTTGAAGCGGGTCTGGGACGGGCGCGGGTGGAAAAGCCAGGCGGCCCGCCCAAAACTCTTTGGTCGGCTGCACTGCAATCGCGGCATCGGCCACGCGCGCATAACGAGCAAGGTTAGCAAGTTGAGGCGCCGTCGGCGTATCCCGGCCGAAGACATTGCGCTGTATGGCAGTTTCCAGCGCGGAGGGCTCGGCGCCCTCGGCCAGCGCGTCGTCATAGGCCTTGGAGCGCCCCATGAGCGCCTGCACCATCACCTTAACCTTTTTGCCAACGCTGAGGTCGCCAACACCCATCTCACGAAGGTTTTGGTCCATGTCATCGACCAAAACCTCGACCAATGCCTTGGCGAAGCGCTCTCCGGGCTCGCCGGCGCGCTTCAATCCACGTAACGCCAGAGAGACATGCAGCACAATCAGATCAAAGCGACCATCAACTGTGTCAGGCACACCGCAATCGGCATAGAACGCGGGCTGGCGCGCTTGGCGCACCGCCGCAGCATAGAGCGTATGGGCCTCATCCCTATAGGGAGAACGGCCGAAGAGTTGAGCCAGTACCACAGTGAACGATGGCCAATTGGATTGAGCGGGGGCGAGTACCAAGATAGAATAGGTCCCCATCAACCTAGGTGTTTCGCCATGAAGTCGTCAACCGACGCAACGAAAATCAGCGCCGGCACTGGGGCCGCGTCTCGGGCCGGCGGTCGCCGTGTGCGGGTAGGCCTGCTCGGCGTTGGGCTTGCGCTTGGCTTGATGACAGGCATCGGCCTTAGCGCCTGCGGGCCAACCGTCACCGTGCACGGTCATATGCCGAACCCCGATGCGCTGCCCGAGATCAAGGTCGGGGCTACTAACCGCGACCAGGTGCGCGAGCTGCTCGGCTCGCCGACTTCCGTCGCAACCTTCGACGACAAGCGCTGGTACTATATTTCACGCAAGACGCAGACCGGCATGTTCGATGAAGTCGAACTGCTCGACCAAGAAGTCGTCGTTATCGATTTCGACGATGGTGGCTTCGTCAAAGCCGTCAATATACGAAACGGCACGGAAGAGACGCAGAATGTCGCCATGGTCTCGCGCATCACGCCGACCAAGGGGCGCGAGCTCGGTTTCTTCGAGCAAATTCTTGGCAATTTCAACGGCAGCCGCGTTACGAAGAAGAACAAGGACGGGGGCGATATGTTGCAACGCGCGCCTGGGCGCCCGCGGTAAAGAGAGATCGGGAGCGGCGTCATCGAGCGCCGCCCCCTTCTCTATCGTTAAATCAGCCGAAGCTTGCGAGGATCGCGAGCAACAGCAACGCGACGATGTTGGTGATCTTGATCATCGGGTTCACGGCCGGACCGGCGGTGTCCTTATAGGGATCGCCGACCGTATCGCCGGTCACGGCCGCCTTATGCGCGTCCGAGCCCTTGCCGCCATGATGACCGTCCTCGATATATTTCTTCGCGTTATCCCACGCGCCACCGCCTGAGGTCATGGCGAGCGCCACAAACAGGCCGGTCACGATCGTGCCCATCAAGCTCGCGCCGAGCGCCGAGAGCCCCGCCGACTGGCCCGCGATGGCCCAGATGACGACATAAAGAACGATCGGGGCAAGCACCGGCAGCATCGAGGGCAAGATCATTTCGCGGATCGCCGCCTTAGTCAGCATGTCGACCGCGCGGCCATATTGCGGCTTCGCGGTGCCCTGCATGATGCCCGGGATTTCCTTGAACTGACGGCGCACCTCGACCACGACCGAACTGGCGGCACGACCGACCGAGAGCATGGCCATCGAGCTGAATAAGAATGGCAGCATGCCGCCAAAGAACAAGCCGACCACGACATAGGGATTGTCGAGCGAGAAATTGAGGACGACGTTCGGGAAATAGTGGCTCACGTCCTGGGTATAGGCCGCGAACAAAACGAGCGCGGCCAGACCGGCAGAGGCGATCGCATAACCCTTGGTCACGGCTTTCGTGGTGTTGCCGACGGCATCGAGCGCATCGGTCGTCTTGCGCACGTCCTTCGGCAGGTCCGACATCTCCGCGATGCCGCCGGCGTTATCGGTCACCGGACCATAGGCATCGAGCGCCACCACCATGCCGGCGAGCGCCAACATCGTGGTTGCCGCAATTGCGATACCAAACAGGCCGGCCGCGAGATAGGCAAGGATGATACCGGCGGCGATCACGATCGCGGGCAGAGCGGTTGCCTGCATCGAAACGGCCAAGCCTTGAATGATGTTGGTGCCGTGGCCGGTGGTCGAGGCCTGCGCGATGGACTTTACGGGGCCATAGGCGGTCGATGTGTAGTACTCCGTAATCCAGACCATGAGGCCGGTCACGCCGAGCCCGACAAGTCCACAGAGGAACAGATCGCTACCGCTTGAGGTGACGCCGCTCACCACGAATTCGGTGCTCCAGCCAACCACCCATTCGGTGATCAACCAAAGCGCGACGGCGGAAAGGGCGCCCGAAACAAACAGGCCCTTATAGAGCGCGCCCATGATGTTGTTGTTTTTGCCGAGCCGGACGAAAAACGTGCCGACGACGGTGGCAAGAATGCACGCGCCGCCGATGGCCAGCGGATAGAGCATCATCGAATCGGCGAGATCGCCTGTGAAATAGATCGCGGCAAGCAACATGGTCGCGACCAACGTGACCGCATAGGTCTCGAACAGATCGGCCGCCATACCGGCACAATCGCCGACATTGTCGCCGACATTGTCGGCGATCACCGCCGGGTTGCGTGGATCATCTTCCGGAATCCCGGCTTCGACTTTGCCGACCAGATCAGCGCCGACATCGGCGCCCTTGGTGAAGATGCCGCCGCCAAGTCGCGCGAAGATCGAAATCAAGGAGCCGCCAAAGCCGAGCGCGACGAGAGCCTCAACAATCGCGCGCTGCTCAACGCCAGCCGCGAGCAACACGCCATAATAGACCGCGACGCCGAGAAGTCCGAGCCCGACGACCAACATGCCGGTCACCGCACCGGCGCGAAACGCGATGGCGAGCGCCGGCTTCAAGCCGCCACGCGCCGCCTCGGCGGTGCGCACATTGGCGCGCACCGACACGTTCATGCCGATATAGCCCGCCGCCGCTGAAAGGATCGCGCCAATCAAGAATCCGATGCCAACCAGATGACCAAGCAGGCCGGTCAGAATGCCGAAGATCACCAGGCCAACCGCGCCGATGGTCAAATATTGGCGATTGAGATAGGCGCGCGCGCCCTCTTGGATCGCGGCGGCGATTTCTTGCATGCGCGCATTTCCGGGGCTTGCGGCGAACACCGAGCGAATGGCGTAGACGCCATAAAGCAGCGCGATCACGCCGCAGGCGAGCGAGAAATAATAGGCCAAGGGCATCGTATATTTTCCTTCGTCTCTGGCGAGTGGCGGGCAATTAAGGCAAACCGTGCCAGCCGGTCGGACGGACTCCGACCGGAAAAGCGCGCGGAACATGCCAGAGAAGAAAGGGTGTGGCAACCGGGGGCCCGATCACGGGCCCCCGATGCGACAACGGTAATTAGGTGCCGTTGTAAAGCGCGGATTGCACCAGAACGGCCACGACGACGCCTTCACCGACCACCCGATTGGCCAGCGTGACAAAGCGCGCCTTGATACGCTTCAAATTGATCGGGGGGTCGCCGGGGCCGCGCATGCCAGCTTGGAATTGCAGGTCGCGTAAGAACTCGTCGCGGAGCGGCACTAGCTTCTTATAGATTTCCGCCATGCCGTCGCGGTCGCGCACTTCGAGGGTCAGAAGAATTTCGGCATAGCCTTTAACCCGGCGCTTTTCGATGATCGGCGCGAGCAAGGAATCGAGCCTGATAAAAATCGGCCCACCATCCACGCCTTCGCCATTGGCGCCGAGATCCCCTACCCCGCCCCCGCCGGTAGGATCGTGTTCGCCGCCCTTGGCAGGCGCACTCGATCCGCCGCCTTGGGCCAGAGCCGAGCTCGAGCCAAACGCCATCATGGCCGCAATCAATGTCGCAGCAAAAACTATTATATATCTGAAATTACTATGTTTTTTCCTGTATCGCACGGGGTCTTCTCCTGTCCCGAAAACTGGTTTGGGACAGTCCCTTGGTACCCCGGCGCGCTCTCCGAAAGATGAAACAATAGGGTAAATCAAAGATGGCGAAAGCCGGTCCGTTCCAGCCTATGGGGGGTGCCATCCGGCCTGAGCGCCTTAACCCCGCGTCCGGCCACAATCCGGCCGATCGCCGTGACCGCAGTTCCGGTCGCCTTGGCGGCCTCTTGGATGACCTGGGCGGCGGCCTCAGGTGCGGCGAAGAGAATCTCGTAGTCGTCGCCGCCGGTGAGAATAGTGTCGATCAGCGCCCCATCGGCGGCCAAAGCCGATTGGGCGGCCGGCGATAAGGGCAGTGACGCGATCTCGATCTCCGCACCAACCCCAGAGACCTCGGCCATATGGCCAAGGTCGGCGATGAGACCATCGGAGACATCGAGCGCGGCATGGGCGAGGCCTCGGAGCCTTACGCCGAGTTCGGGCCGGGGCTCGGGCACATGATAGCGCCCCACCAAATAGGTACGCGCGGCTGCATCGAGGGTTGGCAATTCACCCTTCAATGCCATCAGCCCAAGCGCTGCGTCGCCGACCGAACCAGAGAGGAAGACACGATCGCCCGGTTTCGCGCCGCCGCGCCGCATGATCGTGCCGATTGGCAGGCTGCCGAATGCGGTTAGGGAGAATACCGCCGGGCCCTCGCCCGCCGTCGTATCGCCGCCGATCAGGCTCATGCCGTAGCGTGCCTGATCCGCACCGAGCCCGGCGGCAAATCGATCCAGCCAATCGAGTGTCGTGCGCCGGGAAATCGTTAAGCCGAGCAAATAACCAACGGGGCGCGCGCCCTTGGCCGCGAGATCCGAGACATTGACGCGCAAGAGCTTGCGCGCGATCAAATCCGGCGGATCGTCGGGCATGAAATGCACGCCCTCGACGATCAAATCCTTGGTGACGACCAGTTCTTCAGCGGGCGGCACGGCGATGGTCGCGGCATCATCGAGGAGCCCATAGGCGCCCGGCCAATCACGCGCGAGCGGCGCGAACAGCCGCGCGATCAGCGCGAATTCGTCAGGCAGCTTGTCCGGAGCCGTCATCGCCGGACACCACGGGCGCGTCGAATTCGCTCGGGCGCAACCGGCGCGCCAATCGATCAAGCGCGCCATTGACGAAAGCCGGCTCGCGGTCGGAGAAGAACGACGTCGCGATCTCGACATATTCATCGATCACGACGCGCGCGGGCACGGTCTCCATTTCAAGTAGCTCGAACGCCGCG
Source organism: Rhizobium sp. Q54 (assembly GCA_945902735.1). GTDB lineage: Bacteria > Pseudomonadota > Alphaproteobacteria > UBA828 > UBA828 > SHWC01. The sequence goes on from CAMDNF010000076.1 coordinate 7,346, forward strand.
GCGCGCATCATCGCGCGCAGCAAGGCGCCAAGGCGCTTCAACGACCAGCCTTCGCCCAACACGTCACCAACCAGTTTGTCGACGTCATCTGGGCGGCGCGATACGCCCTCGACGAGCGCGACGAAATGCGAACGATCAGACTGCGCGGCACGCTCGCCATCGATCGAACGATTGAGCCTGTGCGCGACGAACTCGGCGATCACGCTTTCGGGCGTGGTCGCGGCGATCTCGATTTGATAGAGCGCCTGAACTGCGGCAAGACGCGCCGCGCGTCGCTCGCGGTGCACGCCGGTCGGTCGCGCGCCACTCGTCTCGGCTGGTTTTTCCGCGATCATGCGGGGCGCGCTCCTGCCATCTTCCGTTTCAAGGCGATCATGGTGAGACAGGCTCGCGCAGCATCGCCGCCCTTGTCCTGCCGTTTGGGATCAGCGCGATCCCAGGCTTGGTCCTCAGTATCGCAGGTCAAGAGCCCGAAGCCGAGCGCGATCCCCTCGCGAAAAGCGATTTCGCTCAGGCCGCGTGCGGTTTCGTTACACACAATGTCGTAGTGCGAGGTCTCACCGCGAATGACGCAGCCGAGCGCGACATAGCCATGATAGCGCCCGCTATTGAACGCGATCCGAAGCGCGGCCGGTAGCTCGAAGGCGCCCGGTACGGGCGCGCGCTCGATGGTCGCGCCGGCCTTCTTAAGCGCAGCGATCGCGCCCGCCGCCATAGCATCGGCGATGTCGGCGTAAAAGCGCGCCTCGATAATCAGAATATGGGCAGGCTCAGCCAAGTCCCCAATCGGACTGGTGGACTTCCTGCTGGCCGACGACTTTGAGACCATAACCCTCGAGCCCGACAATGGTCCATTTGGTGTTGTGCAGAAGGACCATATTCCTGACACCGAGGTCCAGCAGGATTTGGGCGCCGACGCCATAATCGCGCAGACCCGCTTGGTCCGTGCCGGCGAGACGATCGCGCACCAGCTCGGTTACCCGCGTCTGCCTAGGCTCGCGGATCAGAATAACCACGCCCTTGCCGCGCTCGTCGATCGCGCGCATGGCAGCCTGCAATTTGCCTTCGCGGCCAGAGGCCAAATCGCCTAGCACGTCATCCAACGGATTGAAATCATGTACCCGCACCAACACCGGTTCGTCGCCCGCGACATCGCCCTTCACCAGCACGATGTGCTCCGCATATTCGACCGTGTTGACATAGACATACATTTTGAAGCGGCCGCCATAGCGGCTGTGCATTTCGGTCTCGAGTTTGCGCTTGACGATTTTGTCATGGCGCAGGCGATAGGCGATCAAATCGGCGATCGCCGCGACCCTGATATTGTGGCGCTGTGCGAAAGCCATCAGATCGGGCATGCGCGCCATGGTGCCATCATCGTTCATGATCTCGCAGATCACGGCCGAAGGATTGAGCCCGGCAAGGCGTGCGAGATCGATGCCGGCCTCAGTGTGACCGGTGCGCACCAACGTGCCGCCATCGCGCGCCATCAACGGAAAGATATGGCCGGGCGAGACGATATCGGCCGCCCCCTTGGAGGGGTCGATCGCGGTCAAAATCGTGCGCGAGCGATCGGCCGCGGAAATTCCGGTGGTGACGCCTTCGCGCGCTTCGATCGACACGGTGAACGCCGTGTCGTGCCGGCTCTCATTGCGCTTCGGCATCAAATGCAAATTGAGCTCACCGCAACGACGCGCGGTGAGCGACAGGCAAATCAGCCCGCGACCGTAGCGCGCCATGAAATTGACCGCCTCGGGCGTCGCCATTTGCGCCGGAATGACAAGATCGCCCTCGTTTTCGCGCGATTCATCATCGACCAGCACGACCATGCGGCCATTGCGGAACTCGTCGATCACTTCCTCGATCGACGACAAGAAATTCGAATGCGCGACTTTCAACATCACGGAACCTCTGCCAGACGCGCAACGTAGCGCGCGAGCAGGTCGATCTCAAGGTTAAGCGCATCGCCCGGCTGCAAGCCGCCAAGGCTGGTCTCGCGCTGCGTGTGCGGGATGATATTGACGCCGAAGCTCGCGGGCCCGACCTCGTTTATGGTTAATGACACGCCATCGAACGCGGCCGAGCCTTTGGCCGCGATGAAGCGCCTAAGCGGCGCCGGCGCCTCGATCACGAGCCGAAGCGATTCACCCTCGGGCGCGGTCAAGACCACGCGCGCCACGCCATCGACATGGCCAAGCACCAAATGCCCGCCAAGCTCATCGCCCATGCGGAGCGCGCGTTCGAGATTAACCACGGTGCCCGCCCGCCACGTGCCGAGTGTGGTGCGCGAGAGCGTCTCGCCCGAGACATCGACCGCGAACCAGCTCGGCCCCTTCTCGACCAAGGTCAGGCACGCGCCCGAGCACGCGATCGAGGCGCCGATGGCGAGTTCGGCGGTGTCGTAGCGCGTCTCGATCACGAGGCGGGTGTCCTTGCCCCGCTTGGCTTCGAGCGACCGCACGCGGCCGAGGTCGGTGATGATGCCAGTGAACATAAGACTCATTCTAGATGCGCCGCACGAAGCTTTCCAGCATGTCGGGGCCAAGGTCGATCACGCCGGCGCGGACAAAGCCCGGCGCCTCGGCCAAATGATCGACGCCGAAAGGCGCGGTGGCCGGCAGCCCATCGTCACTTTCCGCGTTCCCTCCCCCCTTGAGGGGGAGGGCCAGGGAGGGGGGTGCGCCGCGCCGGGATTTGATGCCACGATGCCACGCATGACCTCCCCGATGGCACGTCGTCTTCGTCAAGCGCCGACAGATGCCGAGCGCAAGCTGTGGTCGCTGCTGCGGCGAAAGCAACTCGATGGCGTCCGCTTCCGCCGGCAGCAGCCGATCGGACCTTATTTCGTCGATTTTTTTTGTTCATCCTGCCGCCTCGTCATCGAGGTCGATGGCGGCCAGCACGACACGAATCGCGAGGCCGACGAGAAACGAACGGCCTGGCTCGCGACGCGAGGTTATCGTGTGCTCAGATTCTGGAACAACGAGGTGCTGACGAATCCAGACGGTGTATTCGAAACCATTCGTGAGACCTTGCGTACTGCCCACCCCCCACCCTAACCCTCCCCCTCAAGGGGGGAGGGAATGGAAAGAGTGCTGGCACCCGCCGAACCTCACTGAGCACGCCGAGCCGCACCGAGCATACCGAGCACACCGAGGCGCACGTTGCGCGGTGATGCGCCGACGCCTTTCGTCAATCCCGCCGCACGAAGCTTTCCAGCACGTCGGGGCCGAGGTCGATCAGGCCGGTGCGGATGAAGCCCGGTGCATCGACCAGGTGATCGACGCCGAAAGGCGCGGTGGCCGGGATTCCGTCGCCGCCGATCAGCGTCGCGGCGCGGAACCATTCGAGCCGGTCGATCAGCTTGGCCTGCAGAAACGCCGCGGCGACGGTCGCGCCGCCCTCGATCAACACGCGGGTCAGGCCGCGCGCGCCCAATAGTTTGGCGAGGGCCGATGCGCTCGGGCGGCCGCCCTCATCGGGCTCGACCGCGCTGACCTCGACGCCCGCCTCCTGATAGGCGTGCACGCGCCGATGGTCGGCATGCGGCAAGGTGATAAGCAGGGTCGGCGCCTTTCGGGCGGTTGACACGAGATCATGGGTCAACGGCAAGCGCAGGCGCCCATCGAGCACGATACGGAGCGGTGTTGCGCTCTCGAGCCCAGGCAACCGGCAGGTCAGTGACGGATTATCGATTTGTGCGGTCAGGGCGCCGACCAACACCGCGTCATGTGTGGCGCGCAGCAGATGCGCATAATGCCGCGCGGCGGCGCCGGTGATCCATTGGCTCTCGCCTCTATGCGTTGCGATGCGACCGTCGAGCGTGGTGGCAAGCTTCAGCGTGAATAACGGCCGTCCCTGCTCGACCTTCAAGAAGAAACCCTGATTGAGACGCGCCGCCTCATCGCGCCCAATGCCGAGCACCACGTCGATGCCGGCGTCTCGCAACAAAGCGAGGCCCTGGCCCTTGGTGCGCGGATCGGGATCCTCGAGTGCCACCGCCACGCGCTTGATGCCAGCATTGATCAACGCCTCGACGCAAGGGCCGGTCTTGCCGTGATGCGCGCATGGCTCAAGCGTTACATAGGCCGTCGCGCCCTTGGCCGCTGTGCCGGCGCGACGAAGTGCTTCGGTTTCAGCATGGGGCCGGCCGCCATCTTGCGTCCAACCGCGCCCGATGACTCTGCCATCCTTGACAAGCACACAGCCGACCGCGGGGTTGGGCGCCACACGGCCGAGGCCGCGACGCGCCAGCGCCAACGCGCTCGCCATGAAGCGGGCGTCCATGCGCGTATCAGTCTGCGTCGTCGGCGAGGCCACCGATGAATTTCTCGAAATCCTTCACCTCGCGGAAATTGCGATAGACCGAGGCGAAGCGGACATAGGCGATTTGATCGAGGCCAGCGAGCGCTTCCATCACCATTTCGCCGACCACGCTCGAGGGGATTTCGGTCTCGCCCAAGCTTTCAAGCCGACGCACCAAACCATTCACCACGCGTTCAATGCGCTCGGGCTCGACCGGGCGCTTACGGCACGCAATCTTCATCGAGCGCATCACCTTGTCGCGATCGAACGGCTCCTTCTGGCCGTTCGATTTCACCACCGTCAGCTCTCGTAATTGGATGCGCTCAAAGGTGGTGAAACGCGCGCCGCAATTCAAACAATTGCGCCGACGGCGGATCGCGGTGTTGTCATCGGTCGGGCGCGAATCCTTGACCTGTGTGTCTTCATGTCCACAAAACGGGCAGCGCATTGTTTTTCCCCCGCCGTCGCTTCAATCGAGCCCAGGATAGACTGGAAAGCGCCGACATAGTTCGGCGACCTCGCGCAAGATAGCCTGCTCGGTCCGGCTATTATCGCCATTGCTCTTGGCCAGATCGGTCAGCACGCGCGCGATCCAGCGGCCGATCTGGCGGAATTCGTCCGCGCCGAAGCCGCGCGTGGTGGCGGCCGGCGAGCCCAATCTCACGCCCGACGTCACGGTCGGCTTTTCAGGATCGAACGGCACGCCGTTCTTGTTGCTGGTCATGCCTGCGGCTTCGAGGCTGTGTTCGGCGGCCTTGCCGGTGAGCTTTTGGCGGCGTAAATCGACCAACATCAAATGCGTGTCGGTGCCGCCGGTGACGATGTCAAAACCTTCGGCGATCAGGGTTTCAGCCAGCACGCGGGCGTTCTCGATCACATGCGCCGAATAGGCCTTGAACGACGGCTCGAGCGCCTCCTTGAAGGCGACCGCCTTGGCCGCGATGACATGTTCAAGCGGCCCGCCCTGCAGGCCGGGAAATACCGCTGAATCGATTTTCTTCGCGATCTCGGCATCGTTGGTCAGCACCATGCCGCCGCGCGGGCCGCGCAAGGTTTTGTGCGTGGTCGTGGTGACAACATGAGCGTGCGGAAACGGGCTCGGGTGGAGCCCGGCCGCGACCAGGCCGGCGAAATGCGCCATGTCGACCATGAAGATGGCACCAACCGAATCCGCGATCGCACGAAAGCGCGCAAAGTCGATCACGCGCGGATAGGCCGAGCCGCCGGCGATGATCAGTCTCGGTTTGTGTTGGCGCGCGAGATTTTCGACCTCATCGAAATCGATGCGCGAGGTCTCGCGGCTTACGCCATAGGCCACCGCGTTGAACCATTTCCCCGAGAGATTGGGCGGCGCACCATGGGTCAGATGGCCGCCCGCCGCGAGGGAGAGCCCGAGGATGTGATCGCCCGGGCTCAGAAGCGCGAGCATCACGGCCTGATTGGCCTGCGAGCCAGAATGGGGTTGAACATTGGCGAAGTCGCAACCGAATAATTGCTTGGCCCGCGCGATGGCAAGGCGCTCGGCGACATCGACGAACTCGCAGCCGCCATAATAGCGTTTGCCCGGATAGCCCTCGGCATATTTGTTGGTCATGACCGAGCCCTGTGCTTCGAGCACGGCGCGGCTGACGACGTTTTCCGACGCGATCAATTCAATGCGATCGCGCAGACGGCCGAGTTCGCCCGCGATCGCCGCGTGCAATTCCGGATCGGCATGCTGAAGCGGGCGCGCAAAAAACTCGCCCGAGGCATGCGACGACGCCCCGGCAACACCCATAGGTGGAGAGCGCGTCATCACAGGCCTCTTTGCGCGGACATGAAGTGGGTCCTTCAGGCCAGCTTGGCGACGCGGCGTGCATGCCGGCCACCTTCGAACGGCGTTTCGAGGAAGGCGGCCAAACAGGCCTTCGCTTCATCGATCGGCGTGGCCCGGCCCCCCAGCACTAAGACATTGGCGTCATTGTGTTGGCGGGCCAAGCGTGCGCTCTCAACATCGCGGCAGAGCGCGGCGCGCACCTCGCGATGGCGATTGGCCGCGATGCTCATGCCGATGCCGGAGCCGCAAATCAATACGCCGCGCGCCACCTCACCAGCCTCAAGGCGCCGCGCCAAAGCCTCGGCAAAATCCGGGTAGTCGACCGATGCGTCGCCTTCAGTCCCCAGGTCGATGACGCGGAAGCCCTGGCGCGCAAGCTCATGGGCAAGCTCGGCCTTAAGCGGCCGGCCTGCATGGTCCGCGGCAATGGCGATGGCAGAAGGCGTCATGGGGCTCGCACCGGAAAGGAACCACCCTTGTATACGCCGGCGCCCCAGCCAGGGGCAAGAACGGCCCCATGGGTCGCCCCCTTGGCGCTTCGATCGTACTAATGATGGTCCACAACTGATGGTCCACAACCTATTTTACATTTGGAAATAGTGTTATATTTACAGCCGACTTTGACAAGAGCCAATATGTTTGATGTATATATGGAATATAATCTAGAATCGGCCGTGGGACTTCTCGGACATGTCGAATACGGGCGCGGATGAGCCGACCCCAGCGGCCTATACCCAGATGGCGGCGCGTATCGTCGCCGCCTATGCCAAGAGCAACAGGATAGCAGCCATTGACCTGCCGAAATTGATTTCCGCTGTTCGTGGCGCCTTGGTAGGCCTCGCACAAGGCCCGACCATGAACTGATCGGCCCCCATCAAGTGGTCCGAGTGGAATGTTAGTGCATTGTGGCCTCCTTCTCCATTGCCGGCTGTAGGTGGAGCGAAGCGGAACCGGAAGGCGGCAATGGCGGCGTCGCGGTTTCCGGAGCCGGCGGTCGGTAGCCGAGACTGCTGTGCGGACGGATCGTGTTGTAGTGCCGCCGCCAGGCCTCGATCAGCACCATGGCTTCGGCAAGGCTGTA
>CAMDNF010000077.1:0-14423 GCA_945902735.1 Rhizobium sp. Q54
TTCCAGAAAAACCCAGGCCGCTTCGTCAACAAGACCCCGCAGCCACCCCAGAAACCAACAGCCGTCTGGATCAATCCACCAACCAACAAGCTCGCCAACCAAGCCTAAATTACAAAGCCGGCCGTCTCATTGTCGTTGACACGTTCCGGGCGCAGGAGCCGGCGGCGGAGAACGTGCCGCCCGACACCAATCTCCAAAGTACCGAGGCACCAAAGGACGAGACAGCAATCGCTGACATGGCACCCGCGGCCGGTGGCGAGGAACCGGATATGGCGGCCGACAATCCCTCGGAACCGCCTCCGCCCGAAGCCCAGGAGCCGCCGATGGTTGGCCCCTTCCCCGCCGATGACCTGTTCCTACAGCAACTCTTCGCGCTCGGCACGGTGTTCGCCCTCAACGAATTTTCGATCGACGCGCCAGGCACCGGCATGAAGGCAAGCGGGCGCCTCAATGTCGATCCGGAATCGATGACCATGGGCACGGGCAAGATCAAAGCCACGCTACGCGGCATCGATGCATTGCTCGCTTATGCCAATGCCGAGGCCCGAACTGACGATGAAATGAAGGACATGGCCGCCTTCATGATTTTTTTGAAAGGGCTCGGCAAGCCCGAGGGCAGCGGGGCCGATATGGCGTATGTCTATGACATCGACATCCCGAAGGCAGGCCCGCCGACCGTCAATGGCACGCCGCTCGACGGCATGATGGGCCAATAGGCGCGTTCAGCAGCGGCGCTAAACTTCGCTAAGCGCAACCCGCGCGTTGAGCCGCTGGTTCATCAGATCGACCGCCACCATGCCGACGATCATGGCGGCGATGAAGATGAGCGAGTTCGTCGAGCCGAGCCCAAGCGAGGCGATCGCCGGGCCGGGGCAGAAACCGACCAGCCCCCAACCCGCGCCGAAGATCACGCCGCCCACGACCAGACGCCGATCGATCGGCCAACCCGCTGGTTGGCTGACCGCGTGGCCGCGCAAATCATGGCCGCGCCGCCGCACCCAATAAAAGGCCGGCATCGCGACCGCAATCCCGCCCATCATGACCAGAATGAGGCTTGGGTCCCACGCGCCTGCGATATCGAGAAAGCCAAGCACCTTGGCCGGATCGACCATGCGCGAAATGGTCAGCCCAACGCCGAAGACGAGACCGGAGACTAGCGCGACAACGATCAAGATCATCTCAGCCTCCCGCCGCGTGGCGCACGAGATAGGCAACCAAAATCGCGGTCGCGAGAAAGCTCATCGTGGCAACCATTGAGCGCGGCGAAAGGCGCGCCATACCGCACACGCCATGACCGCTGGTGCACCCGCCGCCGATCCGCGTGCCGATACCGACCAGGAGCCCGGCGCCGACCAAGAGCCCGATCGAGGCATCGAGTGTGATCGGCGCGATACCGCCGACCACCGCATTGACGAGGGCCGGCCCCGCGATCAGCCCGGCTAAAAACGCCAGCCGCCAGCGCATCTCGAGGCCTGGAACCTGGCGCGACAATAGACCGCCGACGATCCCGCTAATGCCGGCGATCCGGCCGCTATAGAGCATGAGGATGGCGGCCGACAGGCCGATTAGCGCGCCGCCGAGCAGCGCCGCGCCAGGCGTGAAGTTTTCCATGATCCGTTTCGCCTCCCCCTCGGTTCGACCGCGCTATAACTGCCCTGCATGATCTCAGGAGGCAAGCCCTGGTCCGATCCGAGCGCTGACGACATAGTCAGCCGGCACCACGATTGGGATAAGGATAATCGACCCGTTCGCCTATGATGGCGGCGGTCGAACCCCAAATCGATCCGCCCGCTCACTCGAAATCAGAGGTTGTCATGATTCACGAACTCATCGTGCCGCAATTCACCAAAATGCTGACCAATCTTTTGGCCATATTGGACGCGGCCGAGAAATATGCCGGTGAGAAGAAATTCGATGTCGGCGTCCTTCTGCACGCGCGCTTGGCGCCCGACCAGTTTGACCTCATGCGTCAATTGCAGATCGTCTGCGATACGGCGAAGCTCGGCGCGGCCCGGCTCGCGGGCACCGAGGCGGCCTCGCCCGCCGATACCGACACCGAGCAGACCGTGGGCGAGATCAAGGCGCGCATTGAACGCGTGATCGCCTATTTGCGCGGGTTTTCAGCCGAGGATTTCGCCGGTGCCGCGGCGCGGCGAATTTCTCAACCGCGCTGGAATGGCAAGACGCTCTCGGGTCAGGAATTCCTCATCCACCATGTCATCCCCAATTTCTATTTCCATGTCACCACGGCCTACGCGATTCTGCGCCATAACGGTGTCGGGCTCGGCAAGAAAAACTATTTGGGCGACATGCCCTACCGCGAGCCGGCGTGATCAGCACGCCAAACCGTTGACCGAACCACAACAATCTCGATGAACGACGAAGCTACAACCAGGGCTGAGCCGAAAGGCCCGAGCTTCATCGAACTGTTCACGCCGAAGCTCGTGACCGTGCTGCGCGAGGGCTATGGCCTCAAAAATCTGAGGGCCGATGCCATTGCCGGCCTCACCGTCGCGATTGTCGCTCTGCCTCTTTCCATGGCCATCGCCATCGCATCGGGTGCTTCGCCCGCCCAAGGTCTCTACACCGCCATCATCGGCGGCTTTCTGATATCGGCACTGGGCGGCAGTCGATTTCAAATAGGCGGTCCGGCCGGCGCCTTCATCGTTCTGGTCGCCGCGACCGTCCACGCCCACGGCATGGATGGCTTGCTGCTGGCCACGATTCTGGCCGGGTTCATGCTATTGGCGATCGGCCTGCTTCGGCTCGGCACCTATATCAAGTTCATTCCCTATCCGGTGACGGTCGGCTTTACCGGCGGCATCGCGGTGATCATTTTCGCGAGTCAAATAAAGGATCTTTTGGGCTTGAGCCTTTCGGTGCCTGAGCCCGGGCCCCTGATCGAAAAAACTTCCAGTAATATGGCACAGCCTATACACCGTACAACCGGCCTCGATCGCGCTCGCTCTGGGCACCGTCGCGGTAATCATCGGACTAAAGAAGGTACGCCCGCATTGGCCGGGCCTTCTCATCGCGGTCGTCGCCACCGCGGCTGTGACGACGGCCTTCTCGCTGCCCGTCGAAACCATCGGCACAAAATTTGGCGGCATACCGAATCACCTGTCGCCCCCAAGCCTTCCCGTCCTTTCCTGGATCAAGGTCTGGGAAGTTCTGCCGAGCGCGTTTGCGTTTGCCCTCTTGGGTTCAATCGAATCGCTACTGTCGGCCGTGGTCGCGGACGGCATGACCGGCCGCCGCCATCGCTCGAATTGCGAGTTGGTCGCCCAAGGTATCGCCAATATCGCATCGGGTCTGTTCGGCGGCATGTGCGCCACCGGCGCGATCGCGCGCACCGCGACCAATGTGCGCGCCGGCGCGCATGGCCCGATTGCCGGCATGTTGCACGCGATCTTCCTGCTGGTGTTCGTTTTGGTCGCCGCGCCGCTCGCCAACTTTATTCCGCTCGCCGCGCTCGCCGGCATTTTGGCCGTCGTGGCGTGGAACATGGTCGAAAAACACGCGTTCGCAGCCCTATTGCGTAGCTCGTGCGGCGATGCGGTGGTGCTGCTCGCCACCTTCTTCCTGACCATCTTCCGCGACCTGACCGAGGCCATCGTAGTTGGTTTCGCGCTTGGCTCGGTCATTTTCATCTATCGGATGTCGCGCGCCACCGCGGTCGAAACGCACATCCCTTTTGTCGGCATGGATAGCGCCGACAGCGCCAATGGCGACCGCGCGCCCTATGACGAGACGACCGCCAATGATCCGACAGTGGTCGTCTACCGGATCAGCGGCGCGTTCTTCTTCGGCGCGGCGTCGTCGATCGGCTCGATTCTCGACCGCATCGCCGATACGCATCGCACGCTCATTGTCGATTTCTCAGCCGTCCCCTTTCTCGATTCCACGGGCGCCAACACCATTGATGGTTTGGCGCGCAAGGCCACGAAAAAAGGTGTCACGCTGTTTCTGACCGGCACGACCACCGGCATGCGCCGTGACCTCGCGATTCACCGCGTGACCACCCCTTTGGTTCAATTCGAGACCACGATTGGTCAAGCCTTGTCCAAGGCGCGTCAAATCTAGGACGCCTCAATGGTGATTGTGATGGCGCTGGCGACGGCCATGACGGTCATGCCAATAGCGCCGATCATAATAGCCATGATCGGGCCAGAGATTGAGATAGACGCCATCGTCATGCCGACGGCCCCGACCATCGGGTACCACCACGCAGCCAGTCGCGACCGCCAGCGTCATAAGGCACAGCGCCGCCATCAGAAGGGAACGGAGCATCGTTGATTACCCTCATTGTCGCGATGAGTCAGGTAACTCGTCGTAAATCTCTAACGAGGGAGAACCGAAAATCCGTCGCGTCCACGTTCAAACCCCGAGCCGGACGATGGCTTTCGCGATCCCTGAGACCGTTGTTGCGCATGAGCGCGACCGCACGGCAAAAGCCGCGGCATGACGCGGTGCGTCCGAACAAAAAGGCAGTTTTTCGGAGTGATTGGCGTCCCCAGGGGGATTCGAACCCCCGTTTGCGGCGTGAGAGGCCGCCGTCCTGGGCCTCTAGACGATGGGGACGTCGGGCCGCCGGCGCATGGGTGATAGCCTAGCGCCACATCAAAAGCAATCCGAACCCATGAAATCCGGGCGTTTACCATGATCGAACCCCGCTATTTCACGGATTCTTAGGCGCTCAGTGGCATTAATCGGCTCCCGGCACCACTTCGCGGGGCCACGCAGGCAGCGCGCCATGTTTGAACGAAAACCCAAACGCAAAGGTCTGAAGCGTCTCGCGCGCGTCGGCGCGGCGCTGGTCTGCGGGATCGTCGCCTTTCAACTTGGCGGCTGCGTCTTGGAGCGCTTGAATACCGAAGCCAAAAATCGTCTCAATACCAAGGTCGATCAATTCATCGCCGGCGATGAACTAACGACCGACCAACATTTGGTCGCCCAGGCGGTCAACGCGATGAACGGCGGCGCCTATTACGAAGCCGAGGCGCTGCTCGATTCCGCCGTGCAAATCAATCCGGGCAATACCGTCGCGTTGCTCAATCTCGGCGCCGTTTATGAGGCCACCGATCGGCTCGAGAAGGCGAGGCACATCTACGCCCAATTGTCCGACCCCGCGGTCCGGCCGGTGACCGGCGCTGGGCTCGCGCACAATGATGTCGCGCGCCTCGCCGCAACCCGCCTTGCTCTGTTGCGCGCCGGTCTGCAGACACCCAATTTGCGCCAGGCCATCTGGCTCAAATCCCAACAGGGCGCGAACGCACCGTCTCAAAACCAAGCGGTGGCGCAGGCCGAGATCAAGATGGTTCCCCTGCCCCCTCCCAGCACCACCAAGAGCGACGCCAAAAGTCCGAGCAAGGTCGCCGAAAAAGCTGCGCCGAAAAAATCCAAGGCCAGCAACGCCAGCGTTCAGAAGATCGCAACGCCGAAGCACGTGCTAGTGACGCTATCGAGCCATCCGAACGAAGCCGAGGCCAAAAAAGGCTGGAGCACGCTCGCCACGGAATACGCCGACGTCATCGGCCCGCTTACGCCCACGATCAAGCCGATCAAACAAGAAGGCGGCAAGCCCGATGTGTTCCGGCTCACCACCGGGCCGTTCGCATCGGCGCGCGACGCCGCGACCTTTTGCGACCGGCTATTGGCGCATCGCGTCTATTGCGTGATTTCGGGCTAAGCCCTTTCAAGCCGAGCGTCGCGCTTTTATCGCGAGCCGCGTCGTCACTTCAAGCAAACGCTCAACCTCCGCCGCCGCCATATCATGGCGCGTGACGAGGCGAATGGTCGTCGAATCCGACCATGGCTCGGGCCAGCCAAAAAATTGCGCGCCCTCCCCTTTTAACCCATCGATCACCCCACGCGGCAAATCGACGAACACCTCATTGGCCTCGACCGGCGCGGCCAATTTGCATCCGGGCAAGGCCGCAAGGCCTTGGCCAAGGCGTGCGGCCAGCCGGTTGGCATGGCCGGCGAGCTTGAGCCACAGATCATCCGCCAGATAGGCCTCAAGCTGCGCCGCGAAGAAGCGCATTTTCGACATCAATTGCCCCGCGCGCTTATGACGAAAGGCAAGATCATCGGCGAGGTCGGTGCGAAAGAGCACAATCGCCTCAACCGCCAGTGCGCCATTCTTGGTGGCGCCGAACGACAGCGCCTCGACGCCGGCGCGCCATGTCAAATCCGCCGGCGTGCAACCCAATGACGCCACGGCATTGGCAAAGCGCGCGCCATCCATATGCACGGCAAGACCGGCCTTTTGCGCCACGCTTGAAAGCGCCTTGATTTCGGCAGGTGTATAAACGCGCCCCCATTCGGTCGATTGCGTGAGCGAAAGCACGGCCGGTTGCGCGCAGTGCACGAAGCCCTTGCCTGAAATCGCCAGGGCGCGCGCCAGCGTGTCCGGCGCGATCTTGCCGCCCTCGCCGTCAAGCCCCACCACACGCGCGCCGCCCGAGAAGAATTCGGGCGCACCGCATTCCTCGCCATTCACGTGCGAAAGTTGATGCGCATAGATCGCGCCATAAGGCGGCGTCATGACGGAAAGCGCGAGCGCGTTCGCCACCGACCCCGTGCTGACCGGAAAGACGCGCACGGTTTTTTGGAACAGCGCACCGAACAAGTCATCAAGGCGCTGGCTAATCTCATCGCCGCCATAGGAGCCCGCCGTGCCGCGGTTCGCATGCTCGATCGCGGCCATGATATCGGGCGCGACGCTCGCGACATTGTCGCTTCGAAAATCCATTTCCTACCTCATGGGGATTTGCGCGCGGCGCGGCGCGATCTGGCTTTAGCGCTTGAAGCGCCATCGATCGCGTGATGAAGCGGCACTTCGTGGCTCCGCCTTCCCTCACGATCAAGCCAAAAGGCGCGGCACGCGCTCACTCTGCCGCGCTCGACCGCGACGATCAACCAGATGAGCTCCGGCTCATGCGCTTGGTCGAGATCACGCGGCGAAGGCTCGGCCGGATGATCCGGGTGTGAGTGATAGTGCCCGATCACGGCCTCGTCTGTGCCGCGCAATTCACGCTCAAGCCTGAGGCGAAGCGCGGGGTCGATTTCGAACCGTCGGTGTTTTTCGTGCTCCGCGAAATTCGGGCTCGATTCCACGCGGCTTGCCTTATAGCGCCCACCTTCGACGGCTGACCCGACAATCAAACCACAGGCTTCCTCGGGGTAGACGCTTTCCGCATGGCGAGTGATCGACGCGAGATCCTGGGGCGTCAGAAAAAGCGACCGCGGCGGATCAGGGCGTGGCGTTTTCGAGCGCGACATGGCCAATCACGCCACCCTTGCGCAAATCGAGAATGACGATGCGCTCACCCTGCCCCGGCACACGCACATTGAGCACCAGACGATCGCCGGTCGCGGTCATTTCGCCAACCCGGCTACCGGGTGGCAAGCCCAGGCTGACCAAGCGTTGGCTGCGCATGCTTTGGGCCGACGTGCCCCCGCTTTCGCTCGACGCCGGCGCGCCACCGGCATTGGCCTCCTCGGCCGCCTCGCGCTTCTGGGATTTGTTGTAGAGCATGTAGCCAAGCCCGAGCAGGCCGACCAAGATCATCACGCCCATGACGATGACGGCGACTTTGAGATATGGAACGAAGCGCATCTGCTCGTTCATGGCATCAGGACCGATCGTGGCACATCAAGGGGAACGACATTTCCGACTGCACGTCGCGCCGAAGGCGCGCGCGCAACGCCTCGACCGTTTTCTGGTAGATGCGCTGCCGGAGCTTTCGCGCAGCCGGCTCAAGCGCTTGATCGAAGCCGGCCAGGTCTCCGCCGGCGGCGCGACCATAGCGGAGCCCTCCTATCGGGTCAAACCGGGCCAGACCATCGATTTGACCGTGCCGCCGGCCATAGACGACGGGCAGCCGGAGCCCGAATCCGTGCCCCTCACCGTCGTCTATGAGGATGAAGACGTCATCGTCGTCGATAAGCCGGCCGGCATGGCCGCGCACCCCGCGCCCGGCACGCCCGCAGGCACCCTCGTCAATGCCCTGCTCGCCCATTGCGGCCAGAGCCTCTCAGGGATTGGGGGCGTGCGTCGCCCCGGCATCGTTCATCGGCTTGATAAGGATACCAG
The DNA here is from genome assembly GCA_945902735.1 of Rhizobium sp. Q54. Classification (GTDB taxonomy): domain Bacteria; phylum Pseudomonadota; class Alphaproteobacteria; order UBA828; family UBA828; genus SHWC01. The sequence goes on from CAMDNF010000077.1 coordinate 8,099, forward strand.
CGGCCTCATCATCGCCGCGAAGCATGACCAGGCCCATGCCGGGCTCGCCAAGCAATTCGCGACGCGCACCTTAAGCCGCACCTATTGGGCCCTGGTGTGGGGCACGCCGACACCGGCGCACGGTGAAATCACCGGCAATATTGGCCGCAGCCGGAGCGATCGAAAAAAAATGGCGGTGCTCAAAACAGCAGGCCGGCCAGCACTGACCCGTTACAAGGTGTTACGACGCTTCCTTGGCGGCCAGGTTTCACTTGTCGAATGCACTCTCGCGACCGGACGCACCCATCAGATCCGCGTCCATATGGCGCATAAGGGCCACCCGCTCCTGGGCGATCAAAGTTATGGCCGGCGGCGCGTGCCGAGCGGCAATTTACCGCCCCACCTTGCGACCGCGTTGGCCGACTTTAAGCGTCAGGCCTTGCACGCCTGCCGGCTCGGCTTCGTCCATCCGGTGAGCGGCGCCTCGCTAAAATTCAACACCCCTTTACCACAAGATTTCAAAAGCTTGATCGAGAGTCTTGAGGCAGTATAAGCACGTCGATTCAGCCGGATTCACTTGACAAATCCGCCCATTTGCGGCGATATTTGCGATCGGTGAGCCAGGGTCGAGCTTCATTGCCCCCTCCGTCAAGGCGCCGCCATTCGCGCCGCCTCGAAATTTGCGCCGCTCGTGCCCTCTGCCCCATACGAGGCCCGACCCCATGAATACGCGGCTACCCGCGCTCGGCGATGAACGGAGCGTTGCCCGTTATCTTCGCGAAATCCGCCAGTTCCCCATGCTGGAGGGAGGCGAGGAGTTCATGCTCGCCAAACGCTGGCGCGAGCACGGTGATACCGATGCCGCGCACCGCCTGGTCACCAGCCATCTGAGGCTGGTTGCCAAGATCGCGATGGGCTATCGGGGCTATGGGCTGCCGGTCAGCGAGTTGATTTCGGAAGGCAATGTCGGGCTCATGCAGGCGGTCAAACGCTTCGACCCCGATCGCGGCTTCCGGCTGGCGACTTATGCCATGTGGTGGATCAGAGCCTCGATCCAGGAATATGTCCTGCATTCCTGGTCGCTGGTGAAGCTCGGCACCACGGCGGCGCAAAAGAAGCTCTTTTTCAACCTACGCAAGGCGAAGCGCCAAATCTCGGCGATTGAGGATGGCGACCTTACGGCCGAACAAGTCAAAAGCGTATCGACCGCGCTCGGTGTGACCGAGCAAGAAGTCATCGATATGAACCGCCGCATGGCCGGGCCAGACCGCTCACTCAATGCGCCGGTCAAGGACGACGCGGGTGGCGAGTGGCAGGATTGGCTGGTCGACCCGAGTGATAACCAAGAAACCACCTATCTGGCCGCCGATGAGCTGGATCATCGCCGGGCCATGCTAGCCTCCGCAATGGGCGAGCTCAGCACGCGCGAGCGCCGCGTCATTGAGGCCCGGCAATTGGTCGACGAGCCGGAAACACTTGAAACACTGAGCGCCGAGTTCGGCGTGTCGCGCGAACGTGTGCGCCAGATCGAAGCGCGTGCCTTGCAGAAACTCGGCAAGTCAGTGCGCAACGCTGGCGCCGTCGAGCGCAAGGACGAGCAGTCCGCCCGCCTGAAACATCATGATGACGACGCTGACCGCAAACCGCCGACCCGGTAGAACGGATCGCGGTTTAAACGTGGCCGCCTTGTTTCTGGTTCTTCGTGGCAGGCCCCTCAGAGGCGGGTTTGCCCGCATCTAATTCAGCGCTCCAGGATTCGATCTCCGCGTCGCCGGTCAGCGGCGGCCATTTTTTTCGCAGCCCCGCGCGCACCTGCTCGATCGAACGTCGCCGTTGCGCAACAAACAACTCATAGGCTTCCGAGGTCAGCGATGGCAGCATCGCGGCCAACATCCAGCCGGCCAAAGAAAAGCCAAAGATGGCGATCCACGTGTCAGGCGCGCCAAGAATATCAAAGGCGATCGCGTCCAACATCATGCTTGAGAACATGGGCTCAAGCGCAAGAACGAGACCGGCCGCGTTGAACAGCGCGACGGTAATGGCAAGATGCCGCCCCGGCCTTGCGTCAACGGCGAAGGCGATGAAGGACGGCACCAACCCGCCATACACCAGGAAAAAGACCGGCAGCGCATAGAACGCGAGGGCGCCACCCAAACCGCTGAGCACGATCAGCGTGATCGCCATAGGGGCTTGGCTTTCGCGCTTCACCGGCGCTTGGACAACCGGTCGTGAGGCCTGCCTATACTCGCCGCGACCGGTCATTTGATGGCTCCCAATAGGCTGGATAGGGTGGCGCCAGCCAAGACGAGGGCACCGATCGCCGTGCCCAATTGCCGACCGATCAGATTGGTCACCTGCTCCCGACGTTTACGGCCTCTGTCGAACGCGTCAAGTTGTTCGCCGAGAGCGTCATAGCGCACTTGCGCGCGCCGATATTCCTCGTTGTCGGCTTGGATTTCTCGCCGATCGATCAGAAGGTCGAGCACCGCCTTAAGATCGCCCGCCTTGGCCGTGTTCTTCAGATTCGTGATCAAGCGAGCGCGGCGTTCTTTATTGTGAACATTGTCAAAGGCCGCGGTCAGGCGCTGGCCGAGCCATGTCGCCAAATTTGGCAAGGGGCCGCTTTTGGAGCTCTCTTGCAGCAACGACAACATCGCGAGATCACTGGCCAAATCGCCGCCCCGCTCGCGCAGCGCATTTTTTAGGCTACCGGCTTTTTTGCGAACCTCGACCGGTAGACGGGCCACAATATAGCCATCGCCATGTCGATCGACGGGCCGCGGCCCAAAATTGTCGCCGCCCTGCACTCTTTGATCGAGGGCACGCAAATAGGCCGCCGGGTCGACCGGCAATTGGTCGATGACCAGCGGACTCAGACATGGCAGATCGTGTTCGTATTCATAAAGGAACCGCTCGACACCAGAAGCCGCGTTTTTCCACCGAAGCGCATTGCGCATCGCTTCGTGGAGGAGACTGATCTCGTTGGACGGTTCCGGTGCAATTGGCGAACGCAATGCACTCGTCGGCAGACCGAGGCTTACCATTTCGGTGATAATCGCTAGCGTCTCGGCGTCGCCAGCCATCGTGGCTTGCGCGAACGCCCCGACGAAGCCATCGGGCATAATCGAGAGGCCGCGATGGGCGATCGGCCCGGTCGGATCGAGCAAGCAACAAATTCGACTGATCGCATCGACCTCGATCGGGCGCGCTTTACGGGCGAGTTCGTCCGGGCGACCGACCAATTTTTCGATCTCGTCGGCTAAAGCTGTTTGGCCCATGCCCGAACGGGCCCAGCGGGAAAAATGGCCTTTCGAAATTTCTTCGCGGGCTTCGTCAATGTGATTGGCGAAGAGACGCGCGAGGGCCCGGGGTTGCGTGGCGACGTGGTCGAGGAATGGATATTGCCGTGCCTCGGGCAGCGCCGGCACCTTCGGCAGCGCCACAGCACCCGCGCCGTCAAGCCAAGCGCGAATGCCCGCTATGGTCGCCCGTGATGCCGGATCGTCGTTCAAGAGGCTCGCCAAAAGGGCGCGGAGCGGCGGACCGCATTTGATGTGACCCGCGATCACCTCGAAGGAGCCCTGCGTCATGCGAGCGATCACGCGCGCCATCGGGTCTGTTTTTTCGGGCGGATCGGTTGCATCGATCAGCCGCGCCAATGTCACGCCGAGCGCGAATAGATCGCACGCCGGCGAGCCATCCCCGCGCCCTTGGGGTGAGGCAGTCGCGCGCTCGATCGGCTCGAAATCCGCCGGTTGATCGAACCCGGGCAAGGCGGTCACGCACTCGCCGAGTACCAGCGTGTCTTCACGGCCATTCGCAAAAAACAAATTGTCCGGACGTAGCGCGCGATGTGTCACACCCTTGGCGTGAAGTTGCTCGAGTGCATCAAGCATTTGGGGCAGCAAGGCGCCACAGAGAATATCTTCCTTAATCGCACCGCGCTTGGTCGACAGACGCGCGCCCTCCTGAGGCCGTTCGAAAATAATCGCCGCCTGACGCCGCTTTTCACCAGCCACGGCGATCGAGCCGATCGTTCGGGCCCGCATCAAGGATCGGTGGTTCACCGCAAATTGCGTGGCCAAGGCGCTCGCGCGCCAAACGACACCCGGATTGACCACAAGGGCAAACAGCGATGCGCTGGGGTCCTTGGTGTCGCGAACCACATAGGATTTGGCACGCGGCGAATTGAGGTCTGGCAATTGTTTGCCGAGATCGACCTCGAACCGTTCGTCGACGCTTTGAACGCTTGCCGTGGCACCCTCTGTGCCAGGCGTGGCGCTGCTCTTCTTCGCTGGCTCGACCATCTTCCCCCGCGGGCATCGCTGGGTCCTGCGGCACCGGGGCCGCAGTGATCCACCCTCAGTCCTAGCGGGGGAAAGCTAATCAATCCTTACTTTGGACGGATTTCCGGGGTTTTAGCCGGTGAACGGATCGCGCACCAGGATCGTGTCGTCGCGCTCGGGGCTGGTCGAAAGGAGCGCCACCGGCGCCTCGATCAGCTCCTCGATCCGGCGGATATATTTGACCGCCGTGGCCGGCAATTGGGCCCAGGAGCGCGCGCCCCGCGTGCTGTCGCGCCAGCCTTCGAACGTCTCATAGACCGGCTTGGCGGCCGCCTGATCAGCCACCGAGGGCGGCAAATAATCGACCATCCGCCCATGAATGCTGTAGCCGACCCCGACGCGGATTTCGTCCATGCCATCGAGCACATCGAGCTTGGTCAAGGCGATGCCGTCAATGCCACCGATCTTGACCGCCTGACGCACCAGCGTGGCGTCGAACCAGCCGCAGCGCCGGCGCCGGCCGGTCACGGTGCCGAATTCCTTGCCGCGCGCGCCAAGCCCCTCGCCGATCGCGTCCATGAGTTCGGTCGGGAACGGACCGCTACCCACCCGCGTGGTGTAGGCCTTGACGATCCCGAGCACATAGCCGACCTGGCCCGGCCCGATGCCCGAGCCTGCCCCGGCCTGGCCCGCCACCGTGTTCGATGAGGTGACGAATGGATAGGTGCCGTGATCGATATCGAGCATGGCGCCTTGCGCGCCCTCGAACAACACGCGCTCACCTTGCCGGCGTGCCTCATCGAGCCGCCGCCATACCGGCGCGGCAAAGGGCAAAATACGCGGCGCGATTTCGAGCAACGACGCCAGCAGCGCGCCCCGATCGGCATCCGCGATGCCAAGACCGCGGCGCAACGCATTGTGATGCAGCAGTAACGCATCGAGCCGCGCCTCGAGCCCCGCCGGCTCAGCCAAATCGCATAGCCTGATCGCGCGCCTGCCGACCTTGTCTTCATAAGCGGGGCCAATGCCGCGCCCCGTGGTGCCCAGCTTTGCTGCACCTCGCGACGCTTCGCGGCCCAGGTCGAGCTCTCGATGAACCGGCAAAATCAAGCAGGCATTCTCCGCGACGATCAGCCGTTCGGGCGTCACGCGCACACCCTGCTTAGCGATTTTTTCGATTTCGGCCAACAACGCCCACGGGTCGACCACCACGCCATTGCCGATGATCGAAAGCTTGTCCTCGCGCACCACGCCCGATGGCAACAGCGACAAGCGATATTCGGTACCGTCGATCACCAGCGTATGGCCGGCATTGTGGCCACCCTGAAAACGCACCACCACATCGGCGCGCTGCGACAGCCAATCGACGATCTTGCCTTTACCCTCGTCGCCCCACTGGGCGCCGACCACCGCAACATTGCCCACGCTATGTTCCCTTCAGTGCCGTCACGGCACCCTTCTCGACCACAAAGCCGCAGCCGAGCCGCTTCGCTTCGGCGGCGTTATCGCTGACCGCCTGCAAACCGGCGACCGTCACAAAGCCGTCGGCCCTGAGTTTTTTCGAAACCTCCGGCGCCGTGCCAAACGGCACGAAGACGCGGCGCCCACCGCGCGGGCGTTCCAAAGTGCGCACCAGCGTATCCATGAAAAGCGTGCAACCGGTCGCCGGCTCGATTTGGCGTTGGCCATCGGCATCGATGCGATAGCGCCCGCCGCGGCCGAGCTCGGCCTTGGCACCCAGCCCGAACACGCTGAAGCTCAACCCGGTTTGATATTCAAAGCCGCGATGCTCGACCGGATCGATGGTAAGCGACAACGTCGGCATGGCGGACACCACCAAATCGGCGACCGCGCCCAAGGCCTCGGCCTCGATCTTGGCGCTCTGCGGCAATGAGAGACGGGACAGTCGCTCCAGCGCGCGCGTCGATGGGCCCATCGCGCCCAGAAGATCGAGAAAAATCTGCGCGCGGCCGCCGACCGCGCGACCAACCGCCTCGGCATCCTTGCTGTTGAGCGCATTGCGGAGATTTGTTTGCGTCTCGCGGTCGAGCTTGAACTCA
>CAMDNF010000078.1:0-14415 GCA_945902735.1 Rhizobium sp. Q54
ACACCTGGCCCAAGTCCGACTTCACCGAAATCTATCCGTTCGTGCGCGACGGCGAACCGAAAGGGCCACGGCAATGATCGAAGATCCGCCCCTCCTCACCATCAATCGACGCATCGAGCGGCCTGATCCCAAATTGGTCGATAAGCTCAAGGGCGCGCAGACCGGTCATATCGTCGATGTGCTGGGTGGGCTCGGCGCCATGGCGGCCTCGATCAAGCCGGTCGCGGGCGCGCCACCCGCCATGTGGCCGCTCTGCGGCGTCGCTTTTACCTGCGCCTGTTATCCGGGCGATCATTTGGCGTTGGTCGGCGCGCTGGCCGAAGCGAAGCCGGGCGATGTGATCGTGGCGTCGAGCGACAATTATCTCGGCACGGCGGTGGTTGGCGATTTGATGATGGGGATCGCCAAGAACCGCAAACTCGCGGGCCTGGTGACTGACGGCGCGGTGCGCGATGTCGATGGCATTATCGAGGTTGGCCTGCCGGTGTTCTGTGTGGGCGTCAGCCCGAATTCGCCGGCCAAGACCGGACCCGGCGCGGTCGGCCTGCCGATCACGCTCGGCGGTCTGTCGGTCAGCACGGGCGATGTCGTCGTGGGCGATCGCAATGGCATTGTGATCGTCCCCAGCGCCCGCCTCGCCGAAGTGGTCGATGGGTTGGTGCGCGTGCGCGCGCTTGAAGACCAAGCGATGAAATCGGTCGCCGATGGGCTCACTTTCCCGGAACGCTGGAAGTCGCTGCTCGATCCCGCCCGTATCCGTTACCTCGATTAGGCCGGGCGATTTTTCGGTGAAAGCGCTTTCGGATTTAATTGTGCTCGATCTGACGCACATGCTGGCGGGCCCGTTTGGCGCCATGTTGCTGGCGGATTTGGGCGCCACCACGATCAAGGTCGAACCGCCGGGCAAGGGCGAGGCCACGCGGCGCCTGTTGGAGAACGATCCCAAACATTCGCTGAATGGCGTCGGTGCCTATTTCCTGACCCTCAATCGCAACAAAAAAAGCGTCGCGATCGATTTGAAATCGCCCGACGGCCTCGCGCTGTTTTACGAGCTCGCGAGAAAGGCCGATGTCGTGTTCAGCAATTTCGGGCCCGGCGTCAATGCGAGGCTCGGCATCGATCACGATGCGCTCGCCGCGCACAACCCGCGCATCATCACCTGTTCGGTCAGCGGCTTCGGCGAAACCGGGCCCGGCACCAACCGCCCGGCCTTTGATATGGTCGCGCAAGGCTATGGCGGGGGCATGTCGATCACCGGCTTTCCCGGCGCGCCGCCGACCAAGGCCGGCATACCGATCGGCGATCTCGGCGGCGGCATTTTCGGCACGCTCGGCATTCTTGCCGCGCTGCACGCGCGCGAGCGCACGGGCCGCGGCCAGCATGTCGACATCTCGATGCAGGATTGCCAGATCTCGCTGCTCACCTATATGGCGACGATGTATCTCCTCTCAGGCGAAGAAATCGGTCCGATGGGCAACACCCATTTTCGCCATATCCCCTACAACACCTATCCGACCAAGGATCGCCATATCATTCTGGCCTGCGTCACCGATCAGGCGTGGTGCAATGTGGCGAGTGTGATCAGCGATCCCGAATTGGCCGACCCCGGCCTCGCCGCTCTGCCCGCGCGCACGGCGCGGCGCGACTGGTTCGAGGCCCGGCTCGCGGAAGCCCTCAAAAAACAGAATTGCGATTACTGGCTCGCGCGCTTCGCCGAGGCAAATGTGCCGGCGGCGCCGGTCAATGATTTCGGCCATGCCTTGAGCGACCCGCAAATTCTGGCCCGCAACATGGTGGTCAATGTGCCGCAGCCGGCGGGTGGCACGGTTAGGATGCCGGGCAATCCGATAAAATTGAGCGAGACGGGTGAAGAAAGCTTCGCGCCCTCGCCCGCTCTCGGGCAACATACGGATGAGGTGTTGCGCGGGCTCTTGGGCAAAAGCGAGGCTGAGGTCGCGGGCCTTCGCGCGCGGTCGATCGTGCAATAGGGGCGATCGTACAATAGAGGCGGATCATGGCCGAACGGGTGATCGTTCACGAAGTGGGGTTGCGCGACGGGTTGCAGAACCAGCCGCGCATGGTGCCGGTCGAGGGCAAGCTCGAATTGCTCGACGCGTTGATCGCTTCCGGCGTGCGCTCGGTCGAGGCGACCAGTTTCGTTTCGCCCAAGGCGGTGCCGCAAATGGCCGATGCGGCGGAGCTTTATGCCCGTATCCCGAAGCGCGCCGACATGAACTACGAAGTCCTCGTGCCGAACGAAAAAGGCTATGAGCGCGCGGTCGCGGCCGGCGCCCGCACTATCGCGGTCGTCATCGCGGCGAGCGACACCTTCAACCGGCGCAATATCAACATGTCGCTCGATGAGGCGACCCAAGTGTGCGAGGCGGTCGTGCGCCGCACCGAGCGCGAGGGCCATCGCTCGCGCGCCTATATCTCCGCACTCGCCGCCTGCCCCTATGAGGGCGTGACGCCACCTGAGCGGGTGTTCGACCTGACCGCCAAAATGTTCGACGCCGGCGCCGATGAAGTGGCGCTCAGCGATACGATCGGCGCCGGCAATCCGGCGCAGATTGAATATTTGTTCGAAAGCGCGATCCGGCGTCATGGCGCCCAGCGCATCGCGGCGCACTTCCACGATACGCGCGCGATGGGGCTGACGCTCGCCTGGTGCGCGATCAAGGCCGGCGTGCGCAAGCTCGATAGCTCGATCGGCGGCTTGGGCGGTTGCCCGTTTGCGCCGGGTGCGTCTGGCAATCTCGCGACCGAAGACCTCGTGTTCATGTTGAATGAAGCCGGCTATGAGACCGGCATCGATGTCGAGGGCTTACGCCGCGCGGTCATGATCGCCGAACGCCTGACCGGCCAATCGCTCGGCGGTCGTATGACAAATTTTTTCCGCGCGCAAGACGCCCGCCGTCAAGCCAAGGCCAAAGCGAGCTAGGACACGAGCCGAGATGGAACCCAATCGCCGCGATGCGCGAGACATTCCTGGTCCCCTTCCCCTCTCCGCCCCTGGGGGCGGAGAGGTTAGGGAGATGTGGGGGCTGATGGCTTGCGCACTTTTTTCTACCGCACTGAAGCCCGTTACTTATAGACATCGATCCCCACCTCACCCGGCGCGCCGGAGCGCGCCACCCGGGAACGCATGCGTTCCCGCCGCCCCTGAGGGCGGAGAGGGCTGAAGAAGCAAAGGATGAAGAACCCCATGACCAAGATCGACGGACCGCTGCTTGCCGCGCAAGCCCGCGCGCAATACGGCCTTGAATTGAACGAGGCGCGCGCCGACGCCTTGGCAGGCATGGTGCGCGGCTATCTCGATGGCGCGCGAGGCGCGACCAAGGCAATCCCGATGGATGCCGAGCCCGCGCTCTTTCCCGCCACGTTGCAAGCGCTCGCCAAAGGAGCGAAGTCATGACCGTCGATGATTTGCTCGATCTTGATATGACCGATGTGGCGGCGCTGATCCGCCGGCGGAAGGTTTCGTCCGTCGAAGTTACGCGCGCCTGCCTGAAGCGCATTGAGCGCGTGCAGCCGATCATCAATTGTTTCATCCGGATCGAGGGCGAAGCCGCGCTCAAGGCCGCGAAGCGCGCCGATGCCGCGCTCGCCAAGGGCAAATCGCTCGGGCCTTTGCATGGCGTGCCGCTCGCGCATAAGGACATGTTCTATCGCAAGGGCCATGTTTCTACCTGCGGCTCCAAGATCAGGCGCGACTATGTCGCGAGCGAGGATTGCACGGCTCTGAAGCGCCTCCTCGATGCCGGGAGCATTTATGTCGGCGGGCTCAACATGGCCGAATTCGCCATCGGTCCGACCGGGCACAATGAGCATCACGGCCATTGCCGCAATCCCTGGAACCCGGCGCATGTAACGGGCGGCTCATCGAGCGGCTCGGGCTCGGCGGTCGGCGGGCGCGCGGTGTTTGGCGCGCTTGGCTCGGATACCGGCGGCTCGGTGCGCCTGCCCGCCTCGATGTGCGGCGTCGTTGGTATGAAGCCGACCACGGGCCTCGTCAGCCGGTTCGGCGCCATGCCGCTCTCCTTCACGCTCGATACGATCGGGCCGCTCACGAGAAGCGTGCGCGACAACGCTAAACTCTTACGCCTGATCGCCGGGCCCGATGCGAACGACCCGACCACCATTCAGGCGAAGCCGGCCAATCCCGAGGCCTGGCTCGCCAAGGGCGCCAAGGGGCTCAAGATCGGAATCCCCAAAAGCTATTTCTTCGACGTCGCGAGCGTCGAGGTGCGCGCCCTCTATGACGAGAGCATGGCGACCTTCAAGAAGCTCGGCGCCAAACTGGTCGAGGTCGACCTACCCGATATGACGCGCCTCACGCAGCTTTCCAATCTGGTGCTGGCGGCCGAGGCCGCGACGCGCCATGCGCCCTGGTTGATCGAGCGGCGCGGCGATTATCAGGAGCAAGTGCGCCAGCGGCTCGAGCCCGGCCTGTTCGCGCCTGCGGTCGCTTATTTGCAGGCGCTCGACGCGCGCGGCGCGATGCTTGAGGAGTTCTGTGCGTTGGCGTTGACCAAGGCCGATATTCTGGCGGTGCCCGGCATGCCGTTTGCGGTGCCGAAGGTCGATGACACCAATGTTGGCGGTAGCCCGGCGGCGGCGGATTTGGTTGCGCGCATCTCCTGGTGCACGCGGAGCGCCAATTATCTCGGCGTGCCGGCGCTGACCTTACCGTGCGGTTTCACCGGCAATCATTTGCCAACCGGCTTGCAATTGATCGGGCGGCCGTTCGCCGAGCCGCTGCTCTATCGCGCGGCAGCGGCGTTCGAACGCGAGCTCGATTTCGCCGCCAACCGCCCACCGATAATTTGAGGCTCAGACCGGTTCGCCGATTAGGTTTTGGCTGCCGGTGGCCTTGGCCATGAAGTGCACGGATTCGGGCGCGAAGGTGGCCTGCGCGAAATCGCCAACCTTGGTCGGGCGGGCGAAGAATTCCTTGTCCTCGATCACCGCGACCAGGCGCGCGCCATTCTTCCGCGCAAGCGTGACTTTGACCCACGAGCCCTGATATTCGATGGCGTGCACCTGGCCTGAAATCGCCACACCGGCGCCATCCTTGGCAGCCAAATGAACGTGATCGCGCCTGATGCCGAAATCGACCAAACCACCAATGCGCTGCGCGCCGGCGGCGACGCGATAACGCTCGCCGCCCTCGCCCTCGACCAAGGCGATGCCGCTCTCGATGCCGACCACCTTGCCGGCGAAGGAATTCCAGCCGCCCATGAATTCGGCGACATAGGTGGTGCGCGGCTTGTTGTAAATTTCCTGCGCGGGCCCGGCCTGCTCGATGCGACCCGTGTTCATCACCACGACCATGTCGGCGAGCGCCAGCGCCTCGGGCTGGGTATGCGTGACGTGAATGAAGCTGATGCCGATTTCGATTTGCAGGCGCTTCAGCTCCTCGCGCATTTGGAGGCGCAGATATTCATCGAGCGCCGAGAGCGGCTCATCGAGCAGCAGCACTTTCGGGTTGGTAATGAGCGAGCGCGCAAGCGCCACGCGCTGCTGCTGGCCGCCTGAAAGCTGGGCCGGCATGCGCTCGGCCAGATGATCGAGCTGCACGCGGCGCAGCACATCCATTGCCTTGTTGCGGCGCTCGGTTTTATGCACGCCGCGCATTTTCAGACTGAAGGCGACGTTATCGACCACCGAGAGATGCGGGAACAGCGCATAGCTTTGGAACATCATCGAGGTACCGCGCTGCACGGGCGGCAGGCCCTCGACCGGCTTGCCGCCGATCAGAATATGGCCCGAGGAGGTGGTCTCATGGCCCGCGATCATGCGGAGGATCGTGGTCTTGCCGCAGCCCGAGGGCCCGAGCAGGCAGCAATAGCAGCCATCCGGGATAGTCAGGTTGATGTTCTCAACCGCGGCCGTACCCCCGAACATTTTGGTGACGTTCTCCAGCCGAACTTCGCCCTGTCCTGACATTGCTTTAGCCTGCTCCTGATCAACGGATCGCGACGCGGCACGACCAACCCGCGCTTTGCCCGGCGCTACAATTTTCGATCGGGGCCCTGAGCGCAAGACAATTCGCCGCTGGCCCCCAACCGAGCCGCTTGCCGGCCCTGGCCCGGCATGAGATACCGCCGGGATCACCGCTCCCGCCAGGATGCCTCCCATGACCAATCCCCCAATCCGCACCATCGAGCCCGAGGACGAGAGAGCGATCCTCGATGCCGTCGAGCGCTTCATCGAGCGCGACGTTAAGCCAAAGGCCAGCGCGCTCGATCATGCCGATGAATATCCGCATGAGATGGTTGAACGGATGAAGGAGATCGGGCTCTTCGGTGCCACGATCGGCACGGAATATGGCGGCCTCGGCCTGCCCGCCACGACCTATGCCAAGATCGTCGAGCGGCTGTCCTATGCCTGGATGTCGGTCTCCGGCATCATCAATTCGCATTTGATCATGGCGGCCGCGGTCGAACGCTTCGGCACCGACGATCAAAAGCAAAAATATTTGCCCCGCTTCGCGACCGGCGAATTAAGGGGCGGCGTCGCGCTCACCGAGCCCGATTGCGGCACCGATTTGCAGGCGATCCGCACCGTCGCCAAGCGCGAGGGCAATCAAGGCTATGTCGTCAACGGCGCCAAAATGTGGATCACCAATTCCTATTATGGCAATTGCTTTGCACTGTTGACCAAGACCGACCTCACCACGACGCCCGCCCATCGCGGCATGAGCCTGTTCATCGCCGAGAAGGGCGAAGGCTTCAAGGTCAGCCGGAAACTCAAAAAGCTCGGCTATCACGGCATCGATACGTGCGAGCTGGTGTTCGAGGATTATCGCGTGCCGGCCGAAAATCTGATCGGCGGGACTGAGGGTCGCGGCCTCCAGCAAATTCTCTCAGGGCTCGAGCTCGGGCGCATCAATATCGCGGCGCGCGGCGTCGGCATCGCGCACGCCGCGCTCGATGAATCGGTGCGCTATTCCCAGCTCCGCAAGACCTTCGGCAAGCCGATCCACGAGCACCAGGCGATCCAATTAAAGCTCGCCGACATGGCGACGCGGGCGCAGGCCGCGCGCCTGCTCACGCGCGATGCCGCCGAGGCCTATACGCGCGGCGAGCGCTGCGACATGGAGGCCGGCATGGCGAAGCTCTTTGCCTCCGAGGCCGCGATCGAAAACAGCCTCGATGCCATGCGCGTGCACGGCGCCTATGGCTATTCGCAGGAATTCCCGATCGAGCGCATGTATCGCGACGCGCCGTTGCTCGCCATTGGCGAAGGCACCAATGAGCTTCAGCGCATCATCATCGCGCGCCAATTGATCGAGCGGAATAAGATTTAGGATCGGTCCACCACAAAAGCACTAAGGCACAAAGTGAAAAGCTATTTCGTGTCTTTGTGCCTTGGTGGTGAAAATCCTTGCCTGCCCTTCTTTTATCGTCATGGCCCGGCGACGCGCGGCGAAGACCGGGCCATCCACCGACGAGCGAGTCAGTTGTCGCCATGGATGGCCCGATCAAGTCGGGCCATGACGCGTGGGTGAGGACCGCGATCGCGCGAACTCAATAATCCGCTTTGTCCTCGACCGCGTGGCCGCGCTTGGGCACCAGGATGGTGCGCTCAAAGCTCATGAATTGCGTGCCATCGGCCTTCTTGCCTAGAGTCTTGAAGCGCACAATGCCCTGGGTCGGGCGCGATTTGCTTTCGCGCGTTTCGAGGATTTCGGACTCGGCGTAGATGGTATCGCCGGCGAAGACCGGCGCGCTGAGCTTGATATCGGTCCAGCCCAGATTGGCGACCGCCTTGTGGCTGGTATCGCTGACCGACATGCCGGTGACGACCGCCAGCGTGAACGCGCTATTCATCAGCGGCTTGCCGAACTCGCTCTTGGCCGCATAGGCGTTGTCGAAATGCAGCGGGTGCGTGTTCATGGTCAAGAGCGTGAACCAGATATTGTCGGTCTCGGTCAGCGTGCGCCCGGGCCGGTGCTCATAGACATCGCCCACCGTGAAATCCTCGAAATAGCGGCCATAGGTTTCGCGGTAACGCTGCGGGCCGATCTGTTTTGGGGTCTGTACCATGGTGCTCTCCCTAAAAGGCGCGCTGTTGGGCGATCTCGTGTGCGAACTCGAACAAGCCATCGACGATCGGGCCGAAGCGAGCATAACGCTCATCGGTCGATTCACCGCGCCGATAGCGCGCATAGATCTGCTGGAAAATCACGCCGAGCTTCAACATGGCGAGCACGCGCGGAAATAGAATGTTCGAGACATCGCGGCCCGATTGTTTGGCATAGGCCTCGAGCACCTCGCGTCGGCGCGGAAAGCCGTGGCCGGCGGTTGGCATTTGGTCGAGCGCCAACATGGCCGACGGATCGCCCGCCTCGGCCCAATAACTCAAAAGCGTCGCAAGATCGAACAGGGGATCGGCGCGCGTGCCCTGATCCCAATCGATTAGCGCCACCGGTTTGAGTGTCGTCGGGTCAAGCAACACATTGTCGAGCTTAAAATCATTGTGGATCAGCGTTGGCGGACCATCGGGCACGGGATTCGCCGCCAGCCAATCGGCCACCGCGAGCGCGGCCTTGGGCGGCGCGTTGTCGCTCGCGATCATCAGGCGTTGGCGCCAACCGGCGGTCGCGCGAGCCAAAAAGCCATCGGGCTTGCCGAAAGCGGCGAGCCCGACTTCGTTAAGATCGATGTTGTGCACGCCGACCAAAACATCAACCAGCATGGCGCCTAAGTTTTTCCCGATACCGGGAACGCTCGTGAGCGCGGGCGGCATCCGGCCGCCGATCGACAGACCGGGCCGATAATCCATGATCAGGAACTGGCTGCCGATCACGCTTTCATCGAGCGTGTGGTGGAGGCTCTGCGGCGCCAAGGGAAAGGTGCGCCAGATGGCACTCAGGATGGTATGTTCGCGACGCATGTCGTTCGCGCCGGGCGGCAGCTTGCCCATGGGCGGGCGGCGCAGCACGCGCGTCACGCCATCGACCACCACGAGATAATTCAAATTGCCATAGCCGGTGGCGAATTGGCGCGGGCGATCTTTATCGGGCTCGAAGCGGAGGCCGTGCTGCGCCAGATGGCGCGCGAGCGCGGCCCAATCCTGCCGAGTTTCGGTCTCGGCGCTATGGAATTTTGGCGCCGCGTCGATCAAAGGGGCGCTGGTCATGACGTTGGTGGCGCTCGGTCATCTTTCGGGTTGGACCGGGCGCACCATAGTGACCGCTTCGGGCAGGGTCAATTCGCTCGCGGGCGCGCGGGCGATGCGGCGTGTCCGGATCACACAGAGCGCTAAACCGGCCATAACGCCAAGCGCGCCGATGAGCCGAAGCGTGCCGAATTCCTCACCCCAGAGCACCGCCATGAAGGTCATGCCGAAGATCGGGATCAGGAGCGAAAATGGCGCGATCAGGGTCGCCGAATGGCGCCGCATCAGCGTGCTCCAAATCAAATAGCCGATGGTGGACGAGATCAGCCCGAGAAAGATCGCGGCCAGATAATGCGTGGCATCGGCGCTGATCAGCCGATCTATCACCAAGGGCCCACCCTCCATCGCGTAGGACAGAGCGAAATTGATCGGTATCGCCGGCAAATGACACCAGGCCAGCAAGCGGATCAAATCGCTGGTCTTGATCAGTTTGAAAATGATGTTGGAAACGCCCCAGGACGCCGCGCAACCGAGCACGGCAACGAACCCAAGCAGCGAGCCGCCGCTCGGCAAGGAAATGGCAATCACCGCCATGCCGCCGGCCGCAACCCCGATGCCAATATATTGAATGGCGATGGGGCGCTCCTTGAGCACGACATAGGCCAGAGCGGTGGTGAAGAAGACCTGCGATTGCACGAGGACCGAGGCTATGCCGCCCGGCACGCCGAGATCCATACCGACAAACATGCAAACCTGCTGGATCACCGCCAAGAGGAGCGACAGCGCGATGAAGTGGCCGAGGGGAACGCGGGGCGGGCGGATCAGAACAAGGATCGGCAGCGAGGCCGCCGTGACTCTGAGAAATGACAGGAGGATCGGCGGAAAGGCCTCGAACGCGTATGAAATCACAACGAAGGAAAAGCCCCAGAGCGAGGTCACGGCAAGCGCAAGAAGGATCGAACCAAGGGACATTGGGGGCGGTCTTCCGGATCGGACGGTCGGGACCCTAACAGAGCGGCGAACCGCCGGTGAGTGCGATCTACCATGGCCTGCCATGCGCGGTGCGCGGGTTGGATCGCCCGCCGAAATCGGCCATGATCGGCGGAATGCCGACCGCGCCCGCGCCCTGAGGATCCCCCGATGAGTGCCGAACTTGAGGTCTACCAACGGCAGCGCTTCGGCCAGACACTCGGTCTCGGTCGCCGCGCCGGCCTTCTGGTGGTCGATTTCGTCAATGGCTTCAACGACCCGGCTTTGTTCGGCGGCGGCAATATCGGCCCGGCGATCGAGCGCACGATTGATCTGTTAGCGTCGTGTCGGCGGATGAATATGCCGATTGCCTTCACCCGCATCGTGTTCGAGGCCGATGGCAGCGATCACAATCTGTTCGTCGCCAAGGTGCCGGCGCTTGGCCAATTGACCGAGACGGCGCCGTCATCGCAGACCGTGCCGCACCTCGCGCCGAGGCCCGGCGAGCTGGTCGTTCGCAAGCGCCTGCCCTCGGCCTTTTTCGGCACAGACCTAGCCGCCTGGTTCACCACAAAAGGTGTCGACACCTTGTTGATCGTAGGCTGCACGACGAGCGGCTGCGTGCGCGCCAGCGTGCTCGATGCGCTGTGTCATGGATTCCGCCCGATCCTCATTACCGATTGCGTCGGCGACCGGGCAATTGGGCCGCATGAGGCCAATCTATTCGACCTCGGCCAAAAATATGCCGACCTTTTGAACCGGGAAGACGCGCTAAAGGCCCTCGCCCAGCATCGGCACGAACAAGTCGCCTAAAACCAAACCACCAACCAACCAAACAGAGACGGATCACAATGAAAGCGATCGCAATCCGCGCCCATGGCGGCCTCGATAAACTGCTCTTTGACGAACTGCCGACGCCCGAGCCCGGCCCCGGCGAAGTGCTGGTGCGCATTCGCGCGGCCGGCGCCAATCACTTCGATCATGACATCCGCGAAGGTGTTTCCGGCATCAACCATGTTCTGCCGCATGTGCTGGGCATTGAGGGCGTTGGCGAGATCGCCAAGCTTGGCGCTGGCGTTAGCGGGCACAAGATTGATACGCGCGTCGCGATCTATGCGGTGCGATTTTGCGGCCAATGCCATGTCTGCCTCTCGGGTCTCGAAGGCATTTGCATCAACCGCAAACTGATGGGCGTGCAGGTGTGGGGCTGCTTCGCCGAATACGCGTTGTGTTCGGCCGATCAGCTGATCCCGCTCCCCGACAATGTGTCGTTCGAAACCGCCGCGGCGTCGGTGATTTGCTATGGCACGGCCTGGCACATGACGGTGACACTTGGCGCGCTCAAGACCGGGCAGACCGTGCTGGTCAATGCCGCGGGCTCGGGTGTGGGCATGTCGGCGATCCAGGTCGCGGCCTTGCACCATGCGCGGATCATCGCCTCGGCCGGCTCGGATGCCAAACTCGCCAAGGCGCGCGAACTCGGCGCCCATGAGACGATCAATTATCGTACACAAAAGATCGGGGCCGAGTGCCTTCGTTTGACTGGCGGGCGCGGCGTCGACCTAGTGATTGAATCCGTCGGTGGCGAGGTGTTGCAGCAGAGTATCGAAGCCCTGGCGTTCAACGGCTCGCTGGTCACCTGCGGCGCGCACGCGGGCGAGATCGTGCCGGTCAATATGATCGAGTTCTTCCGCAAGCACATTCGCCTGCAAGGCAGTCACTATGCCTCGCGGATCGAGGTGCAACGCGTGTTCGAGCTCCTTGGCGCCGGCAAGCTCAAGCCGGTGATCCACGGCGTCTATCCGCTCAAGGATTATGCCAAGGTCGCGGCGCTGGTCGCCAATCGCGATTTCTTCGGCAAGATGATCGTGGTGCCTTGAGGCGACGTCACGCCTGCCAGAATTATTCTTCAGTTGTCATCCCGGCGAAAGCGGGGATCCATCATAGAGCGAACCCGCTGCTGGGATGGATGGCCCGGTCGAGCCGGGCCATGACGATTTGGCGGTGCATAGAGTCGGGCCGGGCTTCGTGGCCGGCGCAACCACATAGACTCAGCCGCTCGCCACCGCGAGCGACGGCTGGGCAGCGCGCCAGGCCTCGACGCGCGGGTTCATGATCTTGAACCAGAGCGGCGGTATCAGCGCGACCCAGATCAAGGTGGGATAGCCGGCCGGAAGGAGCGGCGCGCCCTCGCGCAGCACGAGGTATGGAAACGCGACACTCGCGCGCACATGATGATCGGCGTGGCGCTCGAGGTTGAACAAAATCCAATTGGTCAGCCGCTCGCGGGCATCCCATGAGTGCTGCTCGGTGACCGCCTCATAGCGATCGGCGCCGATCGAGCGGCGCATCAAGCCGTAATGCTCGATATAGTTGACGGTCTCCAGCAAGAGCACCGCGACCAGACCCATCGCCAAAAGGAACACGAAGGCCTGCCAACCGGCGAAGGCCAAGACAAGCGCGTGCGTGGCGAGTGTCGCACCGGCGCCAACCAACACCCGGTTCCGAATATGGAACCAGCCTTTGCCGCGCCGGCGCAGTCGCGCCGCCTCAAGCTCTAGGGCCGACAGAAACCCCGTGACGACGACCCGCGGGAAAAATCGATAAAGGCTCTCGCCCTCGCGCGCGGTCGCCGGGTCTTCCGGCGTCGCCAGGCGACGATGATGGCCATGGACATGCTCGATGCAGAAATGGTGGTAGCTCACCATGATCATCAGCGCATCGGCCATAAGCCGCTCGATCCAACCTTCCCGGTGCATCAATTCGTGCCCGAGCGCAATGCCCATCGCGCCGGCCGCGATACCCATTGAGAGCACGAGGCCCGCGAACTCAAGCGGTGTCGGGGTTACATTGGCGAACTCGATGACCAGCCAAACCAAAAGCCCGATTTGTATGGGCAACCAGAGCGCGGTCGCAACGCGGTGCCCGAAGCTTGATGGAGCGGCTGTTGCGCTTTCCGGAGTCGTGTCGGCGCGCGCGCGGCCAAAGAGCGGATCGATGAGCGGAACCAGCCCAAACATCAGCGCGACGATCATGAACGTCGCGATGCCGCCGATCTGCTGGCCAATCACCACGGACGGCAGAATGAGATAACCCAAATAATAGGGCGCCGCGGCCATGGACCCTCTCTTTCCGCAATCGCGTTGATGACGCGAGGTGGAGACTCCGAATCTTGCCCTTGAGTTTGAGCCGATCTTGGCTTGAGGGCAACAGGCTCAGGCGGTGGTCGCGAGCGGCGGTTGGGCGGCGCGCCAGGCTTCGACACGCGGGTTCATGATTTTGAACCAGAGCGGCGGGATCAACGCCACGATCACCATGGTGGCATAGCCGGCGGGTAGGCACGGCGTGCCCTCGCGCAGAACGAGGCCCGGATAGGCCATGCCCGCCCGCAAATGATGATCGGCATGGCGCTGTAAATTGAACAGTATCCAACCGCTCAGCCGTTCGCGCGCATCCCAGGAATGCCGTGCGGCGACCGGCTCATAGCGACCGGGCGCGATCTCGCGCCGCATCAGGCCGTAATGCTCGTTGTAATTGACGCTCTCAAGCAGAAGGACCCCAATGAGGCTTGCCAGCGCCAGGAACAGAAAGGCGAGCCAGCCGGCGAAGACGATCACGATGGCATAGAGCACTAGGGTCAAGGCGGCGCCGACCAGCACGCGGTTGCGCACGCTGAACCAATGTTTGCCGCGTCGGCGCAGCCTGGCCGCCTCGAGCTCAAGCGCAGACAGAAAACCGGTGCACACGACGCGCAGGAAGAACCGGTAGAAATCTTCGCCAAAACGCGCGGTCGCCGGATCCGCTGGCGTGGCGACCCGGCGATGATGGCCGTGTACGTGCTCGATACAGAAATGGTGATAGCCGACCGTGATCATGAGGGCGTCCGCGAAGCGCCGGTCGAGCCAGCTCGGCCGGTGGGTCAGCTCGTGCGCGAGCGTAATACCGATACCACCAAGAACGATACCCAAAGACCAAGCGAGGCCGATAAATTCAAGCGGCGATGGCGGCGCGGTCGCGATAACCACAAGGAGCCAAATCACGAGCCCGCTCTGCACCGGCAGCCACAAGAGCGCGGCAAGCCGATGGACCAAATCTGGCGTGGCGATGATGGTCGTGCCGCTCGGCTCGCTGGTGCGGGCGCGGCCGACCAGCCAATCGAGCACCGGCACCAAGCCCAGCATCACCGCGACGGTGAGGAACGTTCCGATCCCACCAAGCAGCTGCCCCACCACCACGGTCGGGATGATCAAATAGGCGAGACAATAAGGTGCCGCGTTCATCTAGCCCCCCTCCCCCTGAGGGCGGAAACGCATGCGTTTC
>CAMDNF010000079.1:0-14224 GCA_945902735.1 Rhizobium sp. Q54
GCGGCCATTATTATAGCAGCGAACGTCTGGTGGCCTTTCCCTATGACGCCGCGGTTGCCTGCACATTCTATCGCCAAGACGTGTTCGAGAAGGCGAGCAAGGATTTCGAGAAGGAACATGGCTATCGCATGGAATTCACCGCGGACACGACCTGGAAGCAGGTCACCGAGTTCGCGGCGTTCCTGAAAAAGATCAAGGAAGCCGGCGCCGACGTGCCCTATGGCTTTGCTCAGCACCATGGCTCGTTTGCCTGGACGACGCAGCTAGACATTCAACGCCTGATGTTCGCGCATGGTCGTTGGCAGGACTTCTCGGTCGACGACAAGATCGGCAGCAAAACGCCCGGCCCGACCAATTGGGGCGACGAACAGTCCGTCTTGATCATGAAGAAGTACAAAGAGCAGGCCGATGTTTGCCATCCCGACAATCTGGCCAATGGCACGATCGAGTTGAACAGCGTCTATCAGGCCGGCAAGGTTGCGGCTCAGGTGCAATATCATGAGTTCGCCGCCTCGATCGAAGACGAGAAGACCTCGGCGGCGGCCGGCGGCAAAACGGCCTACGCGCCTTGCCCGAAGGGCGAGGCGAGCTGGATCGTCAATGGCGGCCAGGCGGTGAACGGCACCAATTGCGGCATTGGCGGCATTGGCATCAACGGCAATGCGACGGAAGACCTGAAGCGGGCCGCCTATATCTTCGCAACCTGGGCGGTCTCGAAGGACAATCAGCTCGACGTGCTGAAGGGGCTCGGCGGCACACCGACGCGTAAATCGGTGCTCGCCGTGCCGGAAGTGGCGGCGGCCCGCAAGCGCCCGACCACCATGCCGAACGCGCTCACGTTCGATGCGGTCTATGATCTCGGCATCAAGGACCCGCATTTCGTGCTCGGTCCGAAGATTCCGAACTCGAACGAGTATCACCAGATCATGGCGACCGAAGCGCAAAAGCTCGTGGCCGGCAAGCAATCGGCGGAGGAAACTTGCGCCAAGATCAAAGCACAGCTCGACGATTTGCACGACGTCTGATCGTTTGGCGTCTTGTTGATCGGGTCGGGCATGTCTCGGCGAGCGCGCCGGCTGACATCGCGTTCAGTTGGCAGGCAAAAGACTGAGGGGTCGGCGGCGAGATTCGCCGTCGGCCCCGGTTGCCCGTGTCTGCGCGCTGCGATAGGCGATTTGGTTGAGGCTGATTTCTCGTGAAAGTCCGCGTGACATGACGGATCAAGTGGTCAGCGATACGGCGCGCGGCTCGCGAGGATCGGCGCGTCTCGCCGCGGCCGAGGCCGCGAGCCCAAGTGGCGTGCGCACGATCGATTACACGCCGCAGAGCTTCAATTTGACGCCTTCGCGCCGCTATTATTTTTTTATGATGGCGCCGTCGATCATTCTGCTCGCCGGCATCTCGATCTATCCGTTCGTCTGGCTCGTCTATATGAGCCTGCACACGCTCGGCGAGGCGGGCCAGCCCGACGTCTGGAACGACTTCAAGAATTTCACGCGCTTCGCGACCGACGGAAAATTCCAGCAGGGTTGGCTGCTGCTGATCAAATACAGCGCCATGTGCATGGTGCTCGAGGTTGGCCTCGGCGTGTTTCTCGCGGTCATTTTGAACCGCTCCAAACTCGAAAAATTTTTGGTCACGCTTATCTTAATGCCGATGATGATGGCGCCGATCATCACCGGTCTGGTTTGGCTCTTCCTCTATAATGGCGCGTTCGGCTGGTATCACTGGTTGCTGCAAAGCATCGGCATATTGGGCGCGACGTCGGTGCTGGGTGATTCCGATATCGCGATGTTCGGGCTGGTGGCGGTCGATGTGTGGCAATGGACGCCGCTGATCACGCTGATCACCTTGGCCGGCTTGAAACGCGTGCCGCAGGATCAGCTCGAAGCCAATATGGTCGATGGCGCGGGGCCGGTGCGTAATTTTTTCACGGTCGCGATGCCGAACATCTACCCGTTCCTGTTGATCGCGGTTCTGCTCCGCTTCATGGACAATTTCAGGTTCATCGACGCGATTTTGATTTTGACCGGCGGCGGTCCGGGCGATGCGACCAACATCCTGCCGGTCTATTTGTTCGACGTGTCGTTTCAATATTTCAAATTGGGGCGCGGGGCGGCGGTCGCTCTCACGCTGCTCCTCGTCACCATCGTGCTCGGCATGTTGCTGGTCAAAATCTTTGAAGATCCCAAGCGGAAAATCAAAGTGCATGGCGGGGACGAGAATTAGGACACGCCATGGCATCACGCGAAATCGCCCAATACCCCTCCGCCTCCCGCCGCGTCTTCGGCGTGGTGACGATTTTTTTCATTGCGTTCTATTTGCTTTGGACGTTGCTGCCGCTGCTGATCATGTTTTTGTCGTCGTTCAAAGACCTGCTCGACGCCTTCCAATTGCCGGCGACGGGCGATTGGGGTGGCGTCGCGACGCTGTTCACCTTCGAGCCAACCACCAAGCACTATGAGAATTTGTTTCTCGAACTGAATTTCGGCACCTATCTCGGCAATAGTTTGATCGCGTCGCTCGGCTCGGCGGGCATTTCGGTGGTGCTGGGTTCGATGGCGGCCTATAGCCTCAGCCGGCTCGATTTTCGCGGCAAGAACCACCTCTTTTTCTGGATCATTTCAACGCGCATGGCGCCGGTCGTGGCGGTGTTGGTGCCGCTTTATGCGATTTTCCGTTCGCTCGATTTAATCGGCACCTTGCCCGGTCTGATCCTCGCCTACACCACGTTCAACCTGCCGTTCGCGATTTGGATCCTGAAAGGATTTTTCGACAACGTGCCCTATGCGATCGAAGAAGCCTCGATGTGCGATGGCTCGACGCGCTTGCAGGCGCTGCGCATGATTTTGCCGCTGGTCGCGCCGGGCATTGGCGCGTTCCTCGTGCTCTGCGTGTTGTTCGGGTGGAACGACTATTTGTTCTCGTCGATCATCGGTTCGGGCGGCGCCAAAACCTTGCCGCCGGCGACCATCGGGCTTGTGCAGCCGCAGAATATTCAGTGGGGCAGTATCATGGCGGCGGGCGCGGTGACCACCGTGCCGATGTTGTTTTTGGGGGTGTTGATCCGGCGCTATTTGGTGGCCGGGTTGACGATGGGCGCGGTGCGCGAATGACCGGTGTGGTCGATCCGGTCGCGCGACCGCCGAGGGATGGAGCTAGGGCCACATGGTAGAGGTCAACATCCAGAGTGTCTGGAAGTACTACGGCAAGACCGTGGCGGTGAAGGATTTGAATCTCAAATGTCCCGAGAATTCGTTTCTCGCGATTTTGGGGCCGTCGGGTTGCGGTAAATCCTCGACGCTCCGCATGTTGGCCGGGCTCGAGCATATTTCGGCCGGCGACATTTTTTTCGGCGATCTGCGGGTTAATCAATTGCCGCCGAAAGAGCGCGACATCGCCATGGTGTTCGAGAATTATGCGCTCTATCCGCATAAGACCGTGTTCGAGAACATGGCGAATCCCTTGCGGCTTCGAAATGTGAATCGCGAAGAGATCGACAAGCGCGTGCGGCGCGCGGCCGAGCTTTTGCAAATCGAGATGTTGCTCGATCGCAAACCCATGCAGCTCTCGGGCGGGCAGAAACAACGCACCGCGATCGGCCGCGCCATTGTGCGCGAGCCGAAGGTCTTTCTGTTCGATGAGCCGATCGCGCATCTCGATGCCAAATTGCGCGCCCATATGCGGGGCGAGCTGAAGCATTTGCAGCGGCGGCTGGAAACCACGACGATTTATGTCACGCACGATCAGCTCGAAGCGATGTCGATGGCCGATAGCATCGCGGTGATGCATGAGGGTGTGTTGCAGCAATTCGGCACGCCATCGGAGATTTACAATCATCCGGCCAATGAATGGGTCGCCGGGTTCGTTGGCGAGCCGCCGATGAATTTCCTGAATTGCCGGCTTGAGCGCGGGGCGGATGGTGTCGTGGCGGTTCACCCGAGCTTCCGCCTGGCTTTGACCGATGCCCAGCGCCGCCTCCTCGAAGAAAAGGGCGCGGAGGCGGAGGTGCGGCTTGGGGTTCGCCCCGACACCATTGCCTATCGGGCGGGGGCTAGCTCGGGGCTCGACATTCCGGCCAAGGTGTTCGTGACCGAACCCCTGGGGGGCGACATGATCGTCGAGGTTCAGCTCGGCGCTGATCGGCTCACCGTCAAGACCAAGATCGGTCCCTCGGCCAATTTGGACGAGCCCTGCACGATCGCCTTCGATGCCGCACGGATTCATCTCTTTGCAGCGTCGAACGGGATCGCGTATTTCTAGCTGCCCTTTTGGGGTCGGGCTCGGGAAGTAAGGAGCGAATTTGGCCAATAGTCAGACGCGCGGGGCCAAGGTTGGCATCGTCGCCAACCCAGCGGCCGGGCGCGATATTCGCCGGTTGGTGGCGCAGGCCTCGGTTTTTCCGATCGCCGAGAAGCGCAATATGATGACCCGCGCCTTCTCGGCCCTCGGCACGACGGGGGTCGATGAGGTGCTGCTGATGCCCGATGGCTCGGGCCTCAGCGACCGTATTCAGCGCGCCCTCAAACTGCCGCTGCCGGAAGGCCAGACCTGGCCGAAAATCAGCTTTATCGATTTCGAGCCCGAGGATTCGCCGGCCGATACGCTGCGTGCCGTAAAACGCATGGTCGAACAGGGCGTTGGCGCGATCATCGTGCTCGGCGGGGATGGCACCAACCGGCTGGTGGCGCGGGCGGCTGGCAATGTACCGCTGGTTTCGCTCTCGACCGGCACCAACAACGTGTTTCCGGTCATGCGTGAGGCGACCATTGCGGGGCTCGCGGCCGGGCTGGTCGCGACCGGCCAGGTCGATGCGAACGAGGCCTGTTACCGCAACAAGGTGCTGCGCCTTGAAGTCAACGGCACGCCGAGCGATCTGGCGCTGGTTGACCTTTGTATCAGCGACGAGCTTTTCGTCGGCTCGAAGGCGCTGTGGCGGGCGGAGGGGCTCGATCAATTGTTCGTCAGCTTCGCCGAGGCCGATGCCATTGGGCTGTCGTCGATCGCGGGGCTGATCCGGCCGGTCTCAAGGAAGGCGCCCTTTGGGCTATCGCTCGACCTTTGCGCGCCAGCTCAGGCGGCCCGCGTGGTCACCGCGCCGATCGCGCCGGGCATCGTGGTCGATGTCGGGATCGAGGCGGTCAATAGCTTCGCCCTGGGCGAAGCCGTGCCGGTGCGTCTCGGCCGGGGGGTGGTTGCCCTCGATGGCGAGCGGGAGGTAGAGTTTGCGCCGGCTGATCAGGTCGTGGTTCGGCTCGCTGAGGACGGTCCGCTCAGCATCGATATCGAACAAACCATGATGCTTGCCGCACAACATGGCTTATTTGTACGCAACACGCACGCGGCGCGCGGCGCGGGCGTTCGAACTGCACAGGGAGGATAACAATGCAGCTCAGTAAGGCCGATCTCTTGAAGGCCTATCGCATGATGAAAACGATCCGTGAATTCGAGGAGCGGCTTCACGTTGAATTCGCGACCGGCGAGATTCCGGGTTTCGTGCACCTCTATGCCGGCGAAGAAGCCAGCGCGACCGGCTTTTGTATGCACCTCGATGGGCGCGACAAGATCGCCAGCACGCACCGTGGCCATGGTCATTCGATCGCCAAGGGTTGCGACGTCGACGCCATGATGGCCGAAATTTACGGCAAGAAGGCGGGGTTGTGCGGCGGCAAGGGCGGTTCGATGCACATCGCCGACCTCGACAAGGGCATGCTCGGCGCGAATGGCATTGTGGGCGCCGGCCCGCCTTTGATTTGCGGCGCGGGCCTCGCGGCGAAGGTGTTGAAGACGGGCGGTGTCGCGATCGTCTTTGTCGGCGATGGCGGGTTCAACCAGGGCACCACGGCCGAGAGCCTCAACCTCGCGTCGGTCTGGCGGTTGCCTTGCCTCTTCGTGGTCGAGAACAATGGCTATGCCGAGGCGACCTCGTCCAAATACTCGGTCTCGTGCGACGATTTCACCGATCGCGCGGCGGCCTACAGCATGCCGGGCATCGCGGTCGATGGTCATGATTTCTTCGCGGTCTATGAAGCCGCGGGCGAAGCCATTAAGCGCGCGCGTTCGGGCGGTGGCCCCTCGCTCATCGAGGTCAAGCTCAACCGCTATTACGGCCATTTCGAGGGCGACGCGCAAACCTATCGCGGTGTCGACGAGGTCAAGAACATTCGCGCCACGAAAGATTGCCTGATGCTGTTCCGCAGGCGCGTCGAGGGCGCCAAACTGCTCGATGCCTCGGAACTCAACAAGATCGACGCCGACGTGATGGCCCAGATCGAAAACGCGGTCAAGAAAGCCAAGGCGGCGCCAAAGCCGACCGCGGCCGATCTGATGACCGACGTTTATGTGAGCTATTGAGGAGGGCGGGCGTCATGGCACGTAAAATTACGTATCAACAGGCAATCAACGAAGCGCTCTCCCAAGAAATGTCGCGCGACCCGCGCGTGATCATCATGGGCGAGGATGTCGCGGGCGGTGCGGGCACCGACGGCGAGGACGAGGCGTGGGGCGGTGTGCTCGGCGTTACCACGGGCCTCTATAAAAAGTTCGGCGATCGCGTGATGGATACGCCGATCACCGAATCGGCCTTCATTGGTGCCGCGGTCGGCGCGGCGACCGCGGGGCTTCGCCCGGTGGCCGAGCTCATGTTCATCGATTTCATGGGCGTCTGCCTCGATCAGATTTTCAACCAGGCCGCCAAATTCCGTTACATGTTCGGCGGCAAGGCGGAAACCCCGGTGGTCATTCGCACCATGTATGGCGCGGGCTTCCGTGCGGCGGCACAGCACTCGCAGTGCCTCTATCCGGTGTTCACGCACATTCCGGGCCTCAAGGTCGTGATGCCGGCGACGCCCTATGACGCGAAGGGGCTCTTGATCCAGGCGATCCGCGACAATGATCCGGTGATCTTCTGCGAGCACAAGGTGCTCTATACGCTCGAAGGCGATGTGCCGGAGGAGCCCTATACCATCCCGTTCGGCGAAGCGAGCGTGGTGCGCGAGGGCAAGGACGTTACGATCGTGACGCTCGGGCGCATGGTGCATATGGCGACCGAAGCGGCCGATAACCTCGCCAAGCAAGGCATCAAGTGCGAGGTGATCGATCTGCGTACGACGTCGCCGATGGATGAAGACACCATTCTTGAAAGTGTCGAGAACACGGGCCGGCTCGTCGTGGTCGATGAAGCGCATCCGCGCTGCAACATCGCGACCGACGTATCGGCGCTGGTGGCGGACAAGGCGTTCGATTCCTTGAAGGCGCCGATCAAGATGGTGACCGGGCCGCACGTGCCGGTGCCGTTCTCCGACGTGCTCGAGGATCTCTATATCCCGAACGCGGCGAAGATCGAGGCGGCCGTTCGTTTGGTCATGGGCAAGAAGAACTAGTCTCGAAAATCGTCGCACCGAAATCGACACCGCCTTCCCGGCAATCGGGCGAGGCGGTGTCGAGGTGTTTTGAACCACGAAGACAAAGCGAGCGCCGCACCATGTCGGAATCAATCAAGGCCCTCACCATGCCGAAATGGGGGCTCTCCATGAAAGAGGGCAAGGTCGCCTCCTGGCTCATGCAAGAAGGCACCTCGATCTCGCCCGGTAATGAAGTGCTTGAGGTCGAGACCGAAAAGATTTCGAGCGCGGTTGAATCGTCCGAGGGTGGCGTGCTGCGCCGCATCGTCGCGCGGGAAGGTGAGACACTCCCCGTCGGCGCGCTCCTCGCCGTGATCGCGGGCGCGAACGACACCAACGAGGCGATCGATGCGTTCGTCGCCGAGTTCCAGAAAAATTACGTGCCACCGGCCGATGACGATGACGATTCGGGGCCCAAGACGCAGGTGATCGAAGTCAAAGGTCGCGCCATCCGCTATCTCCGCCAAGGCGATGGCGGCACGCCGTTGATTCTGATTCACGGTTTCGGCGGTGATCTCAATAATTGGCTGTTCAATCAGGAATCGCTCGCGGCCAAGCGGACCGTGATCTCGTTCGATCTGCCGGGCCATGGCCAATCGTCGAAGCAAGTGGGCAACGCCAATTTCGGCGAGCTCACCCAAGTCGTGCATGATGTGATGGATGCGCTCAGCGTGCCGAAGGCGCATCTCGCCGGCCATTCCATGGGTGGGGCGATCGCGATCGACATGGCGCTGGCGCACCCGGGGCGAGTTGCCTCGCTTACGCTGATCGCGCCGGCCGGCCTTGGGCCGGAGATCAATGGTGGCTATATCGATGGCTTCATTGAGGCCACGGGGCGTCGCGACATCAAGCCGCATTTGGAGCAATTGTTCGCCAATGCCGAGTTGGTGTCGCGCCAAATGATCAACGATATCTTGGCCTATAAGCGGCTCGATGGCGTGGATGCGGCGCTTCGTGCGTTGCGCGACAAAATCTTCCCCGGCGGCAAACAGGCGACTGTGCTGCGCGAGAAACTCGGCTCGCTCGCCATGCCGATCCAGGTGATCTGGGGCGAGGGCGATGCCATCGTGCCGGCGAAGCAGGCTCAAGGCCTGCCGGCCAGCGTGAGGGTGCATGTGTTGAAGGGCGCCGGCCACATGCCGCAAATGGAAGCGGCGGCCGAGGTCAATAAACTGATCGAGGCGCAATTGGGTTGACGTTGAATGAAAAGATAAGCCGCCATTTTTTTCTCGTCATTGCCGGGCTTGACCCGGCAATCCAGGGGCTGTCGGCGCTTTGCATAGCCAAGCCTGGATGGCCGGCTCAGGGCCGGCCATGACGATGGGTGGGATGCCGTCACCACCGCAAATTGAACCGGGTCGTCATGC
Organism: Rhizobium sp. Q54; assembly: GCA_945902735.1. Lineage (GTDB taxonomy): Bacteria > Pseudomonadota > Alphaproteobacteria > UBA828 > UBA828 > SHWC01. Next base: position 8,771 of record CAMDNF010000079.1, read on the forward strand.
GTCGAGCCCCGCAATGGCGAGTGGGGAACGACATCGCATTATCTTCCCCTCGCCACAATCCATGCCCATATTCGGGTGCGGAGGCGGCGGACGATGAGCGGCAATCCTGAGATCGAAAGGCCGGGCGGCGCGGCGGAGCGCCCGCTCCTGTTTTGCGGCGATCTCGACATTCGCATCGCGGCCGATGGCACATGGTTTCATGAGGGCGTCGCCATTCGGCGGCCGGCTCTGGTCAAATTGTTCGCGAGCGTGTTGATGCGCGATGAGGCCGGCGATTATTGGCTGGTGACCCCGGTTGAGCGCGCGCGCATTAGGGTCGATGACGTGCCGTTCCTCGCGGTTGAGATGAAGGCCGAAGGAGAAGGGAAGGCGCAAATCCTTTCGTTCCGCACCAATCTCGATGAGTGGGTGAGGGCGGGCCCATCGCACCCCATCGCATTCAGGGCGCAACCCGGGGGGCGCGAGCCGGCCCCCTATGTGTTGGTGCGCGATGGCCTTGAGGCGCGCCTCACGCGCGCGGTCTATTATGATTTGGCTGAACGCGCGCTCGACGCGGGCCCTGAGGGGGTGGCGGGCTTTGGCGTCCATAGCGCCGGCGCGTTTTTTCCATTGGAGCAAGGCGCCACACCATGATCGATTTGCGCGACGATGTGCTGGCGCGGGCCACGGCGCTCGATTTTGGCGACCCGGCCGAACCTTGGGCGAGCGTGACCGCGGCGGCGGAAGCGGCGCCGCTCGCGCGCGTGCCAGGTTCGCTCCGTCACCTCGAAGAAATGCCGGCTTTGCCGGACGCAACACGCATCGTGCCGTCCGCCGTGTTGGTGCCGTTCATCGACCGGCCGGAGGGCCTGACGATTTTGTTGACCAAGCGCACCGACCATTTGGTTGTGCACGCGGGCCAGATCAGTTTTCCCGGCGGTCGATCGGATGAGCGCGATCGCTCGCCGCTCGATACGGCGCTGCGTGAAACCGAGGAAGAAATTGGTCTTGCGCGCGATCGCGTGCGGGTGCTTGGGCGGCTCGATAATTATCTGGTCGGCACGGGCTATCGCATCACGCCGATCTTGGGTTTGGTGCGGCCGCCCTTCGAACTTCTGGCCGATCCCTACGAGGTCGCCGAGATTTTCGAACTGCCGCTCGACTTCGTGCTCGAGCCCGGCAATTACCGGAAGGATTCGCGTCTCGTGAGCGGGGTCGAGCGACGGTTCAACGTGCTGGCCTATGGCGACTATTATGTTTGGGGCGCGACCGCGACGATTCTCCTCAATCTGCGCCGCGCGCTGGCCGGCCAATGATTCGTATCCTGCTGACCTATGTTGTGCCGCTGCTATTGCCGGCGGCGCTCTATATTATTTACGTCATCGTGGCGCGCCGTATCCTGACAGGCCAAAGCGAGACGGCCGCGCATTTGCGCCGCATGCCGTGGCTTTGGTTGCTCGCCGCCGGCGTCGTGCTGATGGGGATCAGCCTCGCGGTCTTTAGTTTGACGACCGGCGGCGATATCGATCGACACTATGTGGCGCCGCATGTCGAAGACGGCAAGGTTGTGCCGGGGCATTTGGAATAGAGCGATGGAACCGGCGCGCCGCATCGCACCGACGGATTGGATGATGGCGCCCGAAACGGTCGCGGTGGTGCGCGCGCTGCAGGCCGATGGCGCGGGCGTGCGCTTCGTTGGCGGCTGTGTGCGCGATACCATGCTCGACCGCGCGATTACCGATATCGATATCGCGACGCCCGATCCGCCCGAAACCGTGATGTTGCTTTTGGCGCGCGACTATATTCGCGCCGTGCCGACCGGGCTCGCGCATGGCACGGTCACCGCCGTGGTCGACCACAAGCACTTCGAGATCACGACATTGCGCGTTGATGTCGAGAGCCATGGCCGCCACGCGACAATCGCCTTCACCGATAATTGGTTGGAAGACGCCGCCAGGCGCGATCTCACCTTCAATGCCCTGAGCCTCGCGCCCGATGGCGCGCTCTATGACCCGTTCGATGGCCTCGCTGATCTTGAGGCCGGCCGCGTGCGCTTTGTCGGCGATGCGACGCAGCGCATTCGCGAGGATCATCTGCGCCTCCTACGCTTCTTTCGCTTCTATGCCTGGTTCGGGCGGGGCGCGTTCGATGAGGATGGCTTCGCCGCCGCCACCGCGAGCGCGCATCTTTTGCCGAAGCTTTCGGGCGAGCGCGTTCAAGCCGAAATGAAAAAGCTCCTGGCCGCGCCTGATCCTTTAAGGGCGCTCGAGGGCATGCGCGATTGCGGGGCGCTTGTGCGAGTGCTGCCCGAAGATGGTTCGTTCGATTTGTTGCAGGCCCTCACCCAGCGCGAAAAGGCTCTGGGTTTGACGCCCGGGCCGATCCGCCGGCTCGCCGCGCTGGTGCGCGGGCGGATGACTGCCGAAATCGCGGCACGCTGGCGGCTCTCGAATGGCGATGCCGCGCGGCTCGCGGCCTTGGCGGCGCCGGTCGAGCGGCTCGATGCCAAGTTCGATGCGCGCGCGGTGCGGCGCGTGCTTTATCGGCGTGGCGCCGAACTCACGCACGATCTTGTTCTGCTCGCCTGGGCCGAGGCGGGCGCCGCGAATGACGCGCTTTGGCGCGTCATGCTCGATGAAGCCATGCGTTGGTTGCCGCGCGAACTACCGATCAAGGGCGCGGACGCGCTGAAGCTCGGCGTGGCCCCAGGCCCGGCGGTCGGCGAATTGCTTTCGGCGGTCGAGCAATGGTGGATCGAGGAAGATTTCAAGCCGACCCGAAAAGAAGCGCTCGAAAAACTCGCCGCACTGGCGGGTAGCGTTCGCTAATTCGTCTGCCCGCGAGCTACGCCGGTTGATTTAATACACCGTCACCGTAATCACCCAATTCGGATATTCGACCGGTGAGGTTGAGTGGTGAAATCCGGACCGGAAAGACAATTAGAATTACGGAATTACCCGAATTCCGCTGAAAGCGCGCCTAATTCGCCTGCTTGGTCAGCCTACCCGTGACGTGACGCGCGACGCCATGGTCGTGCATGCTGATGAAATCAAGCTCCATGCCGAGATCGGTCAGCGTGCGGTCATAGCGCTGGAGCTCGAAGCCGCCATCGTCGAGCACGCTGATGGTGCTGACGGTCAGCGTTTGATCCTTGATGCGCGCCCAAATGGTGCGCCCGCCAGCGATGGGGTCGCGTGAGGCTTCTTTCGGCGCATAAATGCCGGGCCGTTTGGTCGGTTGGAAATTCAGGCTCTCCGATTTGCGCTTCACATTCGGGTTCTTGAGGTCGCCGCCCTCGCGCATCACGGTGGTCCAGCTTAGCGTGAAGCCTTGCCCGGCGGCCTGGAGCGTGACGTCGAGGTCGCGAATGGTCAGGCCGAAATAATCGCTCTCCTCATTGCGTGCCAGCCCTGAGCCCGACCAGGTGCCGAAGAAGGCCTTGATCGGCAAATCGGCCGCGAGGCTTGAGAGCGTGGTGCCGAGCAAAACGCTGGCCGCGATGATGGCGCCGAACAGCGCCCGCTTCATGCCTGTCATATCGCTCCCCCTTGCGCGCCTCGATGGGGCGCAACTCGGGCCATGGTAACGGCCGGCGCTCCCGCCGCCAACCGCGCCGATAAATGATTAGGGCCAGCGCGCCTCGGGCGGCATCGACATCAAGATTGCCTCGGTATTGCCACCGGTCTTGAGGCCAAATTGGGTGCCGCGGTCATAGAGCAAATTGAACTCAACATAGCGGCCGCGCCGAATCAGTTGGTGCTCGCGCTCGGCCGCGCTCCACGCCTCGTTCATGTGGCGCCGCACGAGCGCGGGATAGATGGTGAGAAACGCCAAGCCGATATTACGAATGAACGCAAAATCGCGCTCAAATTCGCCGGTGTTCAGATAATCGCAAAATATGCCGCCAACGCCGCGCGGCTCGCCCCGGTGCGGCAGGAAGAAATAATCATCGCACCAGGCCTTGTAGCGCGGGTAATAGGCCGAATCGTGGGCATCGCACGCGGCTTTCAGCGCGGCGTGAAACGCGGCGGTATCAGCGGCGTGCGGCGCCATCGGCGTGAGGTCGGCGCCGCCACCAAACCAATTCGTCGTGGTCACGATATGGCGCGTGTTCATGTGCACCGCCGGCACTTTGGGCGAGCACGGATGCGCAACCAGCGAAATGCCGCTCGCCCAAAAGCGCGGGTCCTCGGCGGCGCCAGGCACCTGGGCGCGAAAGGCGGGGGGAAATTCGCCATGCACGGTCGAGACATTGACGCCAACCTTCTCGAACACGCGCCCTTTCATCAGCGCCATCACGCCGCCCCCACCTTCGGGCCGCGTCCACGCGGTGCGCTGAAAGCGGCCGGGCGGACGATCCTTCAGCGGGCCGTCATAGTCGGTCTCGATCGTCTCGAAGGCCGCGTAGATGGCATCGCGCAAATGCTCGAACCAAGTCCGCGCCCGCGCCTTCTCGGCCTCCGAGGAGGTGCCCGGCGGCAAAGTCGGCTGGCGTTCTGGATTTGCTTCGGTCATGGGCGATCTTTCGGCAGGCCATCGGTTTGTCGTAGCGCCTCGCTCAATACAATGGCGCCGGCGAGCGCGACATTGATCGATCTCAAACCCGCGCGCATCGGGATTCGAAGCCGGGCCGCGGCCGCCTCGTGCACCTCGGGCGGTGCGCCCGCGCTTTCGCGACCCAAAACCAGCGTATCGGTCGGCAGGAACTCAAAGCGGTGATAGTCGAGATCGCCCTTGGTGGTGAGCAGGATGAGCCGGCTCGGCGGGCTCACGTGTTCGCGGTCTGTTTGGAAGGCGGCGAAGGAAACGTGGCGCGTGAGCAACACATGGTTGAGATAGTCCATGCCGGCGCGTCGTAATTGGCGATCATCCAAGGGGAAGCCACAGGGCTCGATGATATCGACCGGCACGCCAAAGCATGCCGCCAGCCTTAGGATGGTGCCCACATTGGGCGGAATGTCGGGTTCATAGAGCGCGAGTCGCATGGCCAATTCATAAACGAGTCGAAGGAATTAGCCGCAAAACGGGCGGCCACCGCGGGGGCGCGTTCAATCTTGCTCAAAACGAGCGCTCGTGCTACGCCAACCGCCGGCCGCACGGGCTTGAGTCGCGTCGCGGGTGGGCGATCATGGCTGATCGCTCGGCCCGCCGCAGCAAGCACGTGACGGTTTGACGCATTCTCTTGGGGCGCGGACCGCGCCTAATTGCCACGATAGCGAAGGTGGAATCATGGCGGAGACCTCCCACCAACACGGCGCGCCCGGCGCGTCGCCGCACGGCGAGACGAGGCGGGACTTTTTGGTCTTGACCGCGGGCGCCATGGGGGCGATTGCGACGATCGCGGTGGTTTGGCCGCTGCTCGAAACGATGAACCCGGCGGCCGATACCCTGGCGTTGAGTTCGACCGAGGTCGATCTCACCGCCATTGAAGTCGGCCAAGCGATCACCGTGGTGTGGCGCAATAAGCCGGTCTTC
>CAMDNF010000080.1:0-13799 GCA_945902735.1 Rhizobium sp. Q54
CCGCGCTTCGCTTCGCTACGCGCGCCTCACAGCCCGCGATAGCACAATACCAAACCAGGGCTTCAAAGCCCTTTTCTCGTAACCCGACTGGTACACATTCACGCCGCCATCCGGCACATTTTGTCTCCGCCCTTTACAATCGCGGCCAATGTGACGGCGGATTACAAATTGCTCGATCAGAACGGCAAGGTTATCACCAAGAAGGACCTGCCTGGCTATATCGATGGCTTGAAGAAGGCCGGCAAGAAGATGGACATCACCAATGTCATGGTCGATGGCAACCTGGCGTGGTGCAAATGGCAGGTCGGCAAGGTGGTCGGCGCCGGGCTGATCACCTTCGGCGATAAGGGCGTGTCGCAGGAGCAGCTGTTTTATTTCTAGGTCGGGTAGCTTCCGCGTGAAGCGTCGTTTCCCAACTATTTGTCATGGCCCGGCTTGACCGGGCCATCCATGGTGATGCGCACACAAGCGTCGAAGGGCAATTCACCACAAAGGCACGAAGGCACAAGGAACCGGTTGCTTGGTGTCTTTGTGTCTTTGTGGTAAAACGGACTGGATGGCCCGGCCAAGCCGGGCCATGACGAAAAAAGGAGAGCCGCTCTTGTCATGAACCTCCATCGTCTGCTGGCTGAACGCGAAACGCCGCTGAGAGTGGGCCTGATCGGCGCGGGCAAATTCGCCACGATGTTTCTCGCTCAGGCGCGGCGTACCAAGGGGCTGCATGTGGCGGGCATCGCGGATTTGAATCTCAACCGCGCGGGCGAGGCGCTCAGCCGCGCGGGCTTTCCACCCGAGGCGACGCAACCGAGCCTCGAGCGCGCGATGAAGACGGGTGGTGTTGCGCTGTTCAACGATGCCTTTGCGCTGATCGAGGCGCCCGGCATCGAGATCATCATCGATGCGACCGGCAGCCCAACCGCCGGTGTCGCGCACGCACTCGCGACGATTGCCGCTGGCCGACACATCATCATGGTCAATGTCGAGGCCGATGCCTTATGCGGGCCGCTGCTGGCGGAAAAGGCGCGGGCGGCGGGCGTGGTTTATTCGCTCGCCTATGGCGATCAGCCGGCATTGATCGCCGAGCAGGTCGATTGGGCGCGCGCGAGCGGCTTCGAGGTGGTTGCGGCAGGCAAGGGCACGAAATATCTGCCGGGCTATCACCACGTGACGCCCGATGATGTGTGGCGCCATTACGGCCTGACACCCGAGAGCGCGGCCAAAGGCGGCATGAACCCGCAAATGTTCAATTCGTTCCTCGATGGCACCAAATCCGCGATCGAGATGACGGCGGTCGCCAACGCGACGGGCTTGACGCCGGCGCCCGATGGTCTCGCCTTTCCGCCGTGCGGCACGCATGAGCTGGCGCAATTGTTGAAGCCGAAATCCGATGGCGGGCTTTTGCATCACAAGGGCCAGGTCGAGGTGATTTCGAGCGAAGCGCGCGATGGATCGCATCTGCCTGATGATTTGCGCTGGGGCGTTTATGTCGTGTTCGAGGCGCCGAGCGATTATGTCAAAGCCTGTTTCAAGGAATATGGCCTATCGACCGATGATACGGGGCGCTATGCCGCGCTTTATAAGCCCTATCATTTGATCGGGCTCGAGCTTGGCATTTCGGTCGCGAGCGTGGGCTTGCGGGGCGAGCCGACTGGCGCGCCGAGCGGCTTTCGGGCCGATGCCTGCGCCACCGCCAAGCGCGATTTGAGGGCCGGCGAGATGCTCGATGGCGAAGGCGGCTATACGGTTTATGGCCGGCTCATGCCGGCGAGCGCGAGCCTTGGCATCGGCGCGTTGCCGATCGGCCTCGCTCATGGCGTGAAACTGCTGCGCCCCGTGGCGCATGATTCCGTGGTGCGGTTCGACGACGTGGCGATCGATGGCACTTCGCTCGCGGTCCGCATGCGCCGCGAGATGGAAGCGGGCTACAAGGTTCGCGCGGCCTAGCCGCGATTCACCATCATCTGGTCGATCGCGCCGAAGGGCGAGGCGCCATCGGCATCGCGCAATTCGATCCGAATGTGATCGCCGGGCTTCATCAATTCGGTCGTTACCTTGCCGCCATCGATCTTCTCGATCATGCGGCGCTCCAGAAGGCAGGATGAGCCGGTCGCGCGATCTTTGTTGGAGACCGTGCCGGAGCCGATGATGGTGCCCGCGCCCAAAGGGCGCGTCTTCGCGGCGTGCGCGATCAAATCGCCAAACGTGAAATGCATTTCGACGCCGGCATCGGGCGCACCGAAGCGTTTGCCGTTGAAGGTCGAAACGAGTTGACCGTGGAGCCGCGCGCCATCCCACGCTTGGCCCAAGGAATCGGGCGTCACGGCGACGGGTGAAAATGCGCTCGGCGGTTTGCCATGGATGAAGCCGAAGCCCTTGGCGAGTTCGGGAACCACAAGCCGGCGCGCCGAGACATCGTTCATCAGCATCACGAGCGTGATGTGCGCAAGAGCGTTTGTGGGGCTCACCCCCATCGGTACGTCATCGACGATCACCGCGCTCTCGGCCTCGAAATCGAGACCCCAGGAGAGATCGCCCGGGATCGGATCGCACGGCCCCAATAATTGGTCGCTGCAGCCCTGATACATCAGGGGATCGGTTTCGAGCGTATCGGGCAGGGTATCGCCACGCGCGCGACGCGCGAGTTCGACATGATTGAGGTACGCGCTGCCATCGAGGAAGCCGAAGGCGCGCGGCAGAGGCGCCGCGCAGGCCTTGGGCTCGAACGCAAAGGCGCCCGAGGCATGGCCGCCTTCGAGCTTGTCGGCGAGCATGGCGAGGCGGGGCGCGGTGGCTGGCCAATTCTCGATCGCCTCGCGCATTGTCATGGCGATGCCTTCAGCCCGCACGGCGCGCGCCATGGCGCGATCGACCACGATCAGCGTGCCGTCGCGCCCGCCGGTTTTGAGCGAGCCCAGTCTCATGATTTGTCCTCGCGCCATGACATGGCGTAATCCTCCCACTCGGCGCCCTTGGGCAGAGCGGCAATTTCAAGCGGCGCCCGTGAATCGATCATGACCGCGACTTCATCCGTGCTGGTGCGCGCGCGTTTCTCGGCCGCGGCGAAGGCCTTGGGGTGCGGCCCGTGCGTAATACCGCAAGGGTGCATTGTGATCCAGCCCGGCGCGATGTTGTCGCGCGAAAAAAAATTACCGCGGTGATAAAAGATCATCTCGTCATAATCGACGTTGTCGTGGAAGAACGGCAAATTGAGCGCCGTCGGGTCACCCTCAAGCGGGCGCGGTGCGAAGGTGCAAACCACGAATCCGTCGCAGCCGAAGGTCGCATGGACCGAGGGCGGCAAATGCATGCGGTCGGACAGTACGGGGCGGAGATCGCGCCAATTGAGCCGCGCCGCCATCAGCGTGCCGTGCCAACCGATGGCATCGAGCGGATTGAAGGGATAGTCGATCGTGGTGATCGCGTTCTGGCGTTTGACCTCGATGCGCCAAGGCGTGTCATTGGCTTGGGCGCGAAACGCGTCGTTCAATTTCGGCGTTTCGAGCGCGGCGGGATCGAAGATCGCGTGTTGGCCCAGGAGCCCGCGCTCGGGCACGGAGAGAATCGCGCCGGTTGCCTCGATCATCAGAAGCGCGCATGTCGTCTTCGGCTCCAGGCGCCAGGCCGTGCCGCGCGGCAGCAAAAGATAATCCCCGTCGCGAAAATCGAGATGACCAAAATCGCAATAGAGCGCGCCGTCGCCCTCATACACGAAAAGCAGTGTGTCGCCATCGGCATTACGCGCGAGCGCGCTCATGGCACTTTTGAGGTGCCAGAACCGCACATCGAGCGTGGCATTGCCGAGGAGGCGGGGTGCTGCGAACGGCGAATTGGTCTCGCGCGCGCCGGCCAGCGCGTTGAAGGCGCGTGGGCGCATCGGCCCCTCGATCTTGCTCCAGCCGGTTGGCTTGTGGCGGTGATGAAGCTGGCTCACGGGGCCGAAAAAGCCATCGCGACCGATCTCGCGCTCATAAGTGCCCTTCGGCAAATCGGCGTGCGCCTGGCGCGAGGCGGTGCCCTCGGATTTCGAGAGCGGCAATCCCTTGGTCATGCCTTGAGCGTCCCCCGCGCGATTTGGTCTTGCTCCATGGTCTCGAACAGCGCCTTGAAATTACCCTCGCCGAAGCCTTCATTGCCGCGCCGCTCGATCAATTCGAAAAAGATCGGGCCGATTACGGTTTCAGTGAATATCTGCAAGAGAAGGCCCTGGCCCGGCGCGCCATCGAGCAGGATTTGCAGCTCTTTCAGCTTAGTCAAATTCTGTCCGTGACCCGGCACGCGGGCATCGGTGCCGGCGTAATAACCATCGGGCACGCTGAGGAAGCGCACGCCCTTCTGTCGAAGCGCCGCGACCGAGGCGGTGATGTCGGCGGCCTGTAGCGCGATGTGCTGAATACCTTCGCCATGATAGGCGCGCAAATATTCCTCGATCTGCGATTTATCGTCCGATGATTCATTGATCGAGATGCGAATTTGGCCGCATGGGCTGGTCAGCGCGCGGCTCTTGAGCCCGGTCAATTTGCCCTCGATGTCGAAATAACGGATCTCGCGAAAATTGAACAACCGCTCATAGAACGAGGCCCACACATCGAGCCGGCCGCGATGAACATTGTGCGTCAAATGATCGATGCCGACCAGGCCAACACCCTTGGGCACAAGCGCGGTGCCTTCGATCGGCACGAAGTCGACGTCATAGATCGAGCGTTCGCCATAGCGATCGACCAAATAGATCACGCTGCCGCCAATGCCTTGGATCGCCGGAATGTGCAGCTCCATCGGGCCAACCTGGCCGAGATGCGGCTTGGCGCCGCGTTCAAGCGCGCGCTCATAGGCCTTGGCCGCGTCCTTGACGCGAAACGCCATGGCGCAGGCCGAGGGCCCGTGCACGCGCGCGAAGGATTGACCGAAACTATCGGGCTCGGCATTGACGATGAAATTGATATCGCCCTGACGATAGAGCGTGACCTGCTTCGAGCGATGGCGCGCTACGGCTTGGAAGCCGAGCCGCTCGAAGAGGGCGGCCAGCTCGGCCGGATTGGGCGCGGTGTACTCGACGAACTCGAAGCCGTCAGTGCCCATCGGGTTGTCCCACAGATCGGCCATCACGGATCTCCGACAAATTGCGCGCGACTCGGGCGCGGCGAGTCATCAGACTAGAGTCGACGCGGTTGCGCGTCCACGGCCGCAACTCAAGGCGTCATGGCCCACGCATGCCGTTCACCATCGTCATGCCCGGGCGAAGACCCCCGATCGGGGTCGGGGGCAGGCTCCGGGCATCCAGGCCCCTTCATAAAGACTGGATTGCCGGGTCAAGCCCGGCAATGACGAGAAAAAGAAGCAAGTAGCGGGCTACGGCCGCGCTAATCCGTCCGCCCTTTGTTGAGTAGCGGGCCGGGGCCATAGGAGTCGAGGAGGGCCGCGGTATAGGCCTCGATCTCGGGCCAGGGGGCTTCCCGCAGATTATGCGCGCGCACGATATAGGCCGGGCCCATGTAGAAGCGCTCATATTGCCAATGGCGCGCGGCGAATTCGCTGGCCAGCACATCCCAGGCCAGCTTCTGCACCTTGAAGCGATCCATCGCGCTCGCGCTTTGACCCTGCCAGAGCTGCTCGAAGGTTTCGCGCGTTGCCTCATTGTCGAGCACGGAAATATCGGCTGGCATTTGCAACACGCTGCCGCCCGCGAGCTCACGCACCTTGCCGACGAAATGGTCATATTGCTGATAAGCGAAATAGATCGAGGCATACATGAGATAACGGTTGTAATTGAGATAGCCATTGTCGAGCGTCTCGAAGGCCTGGATCTGGCCCGCGACCATGCCCGACATCTGGCCATAAAGCGCGGCCAAATGGCCGAGATCGTCCATCACCGCCGGCACTTTATCGATGCCGTTTGCCTGGGTGATGCGGCGCGCGAGGCCGAGGAACAGTTTCAGCTTGGTGCGATAGCGCACGGCGGCCTGATGGTTCGACAGCGTGTGCGTCGGCGTTTCGAAATAGATCGCGCGGGAGAGCGGAATATCATTGTGGGTGAAGACGCGCTCCCACGGAATTTTCACGTTCTTGCACACGACGATGCAGTCGCTCTCGTCGAAGCGATAGGACACCGGGTTGTCGAACTCGCTCACCGCATAACGCTCGAACGCCTTGCGCGACCATAGTTCGAGGCCAGGCGCATTGTTCGGCACCATGCAAGTGATGGACTCTTTTTCATGACCGGGGGCGAGCGGCTGAATATTGCCGATCCAAATGTCGTGGCTGAAGGCAGCGCCGGTCGCCAATAATTTGATGCCGCTGATCGTAACGCCCGAATCATCCTCCTTCACCACCGCGAGTTGCGGCGTTTGGATCGCCTCGCGGCCCGAAAACTTGGTGTCCTTCGAGCCCTGAAGCGGTGTCACCGCGTGCGAGAGGAAGAGGTCTTCCTTGCGGCATTTTTCGAAATAGGCGAGGACGTGTTTGGAAAATTTGTGCTGGCCACGATCATAGATCTCGGGCTGCATCACCGCGCCGGTGAGGTAACCACCGATGAAATCGGGCGAGCGGCCCATCATGCCACAAGTCAGATCGGCGATCACTTGGCTGCAGCGGCTGCGATGTTCGAGATCGGCCTTGGTGCGCGGTTTCAGATAATAGGCGGCGAAACGCTCGCCGTTTTCCTCGTAAGTCAGATCGTCGCGGTATTTCGGGTCGGACCTAGCGTCATAGAGGCGGGCATAAGAGCGCGCGCCATTGCGAAAGGCGGGATGCGCGGTGACATCCTCAACGCGCTCGCCGCCGATATAAACCACGCGGCCATCGCGCAGCGATTCGAGGTAATCAGCGCCAGTCTTGAGCATTGCCGCTCCCGTTTTTGTCGTGCATCGTGTTATTTCAACGGTGGTTCGTGATGATAGGTTTTGTTGATGATGACCCAGGCGCCGTTCGATTTCAGCAGCGTCAGATAATCGACGAAATAGCGGTTGAGATAGAGGTCGCGCACCTTGACCACCGCCGCATCGCCCGTCACGTCAAGTGCCACGATGGTCATGTCGAACGGCACGCCATTCTTGGCGGGCGCCGGCACGGTCGAGACAAACTCAGCGAAGCCATCGCGCGTGCGACGACGATAGGCGCCATCGAAATTTCCCGAAATCACCGCATCGGGATGAAAGGCGCGTTCGATCAGTCTGCGGTCCGAATTGTGCATGCCGTTGAAATAATCCTCGATCGTGCGCGTGATGGCGGCGATCTCCGTGGCGTCGGTGGGCATGGCGCTCTCCTCAGCGGATGAATTGCTTGACATAATCGGGCCCGAGCCCGATCGCGGTGTAGTGCTTGCGGGCGAGCTCGATTTTCGAGTGCACATCCTCATAGCCGGTTTCGCGACCTTGGGGATCGACATAGATCATCGCGCCATTGACCTGAAAGAAGGTCATCATCTCGGGCACGTCATCAGGCACGATCAGTGTGTGAGTTTCGCCCGGCGGCTCGAACACGTAGGAGCCTTCCTCGGCGATCCAATCATGTTCGAGGTAGCGCCAGCGGCCTTTCAGCACAAAGCCGTGCACGGGGCCGGGGTGACGATGGCGCGTCAGAACGCCGGCGCGGCGGACGCGCAAGACCACCATCCAATAGCCGGCCGAAACATTGAAGAGCAGCGGGCGGATCCAAACATTGGGCGCCTGCGGCACCCAAAGCCGCTCATCGCCGCTCGCCGCGTTGGGAATGACGATCTCGGCCATGACATCGGGCGGGAAAGGCAGTTGATAGGGCACGCGTTCATCGGCCCGGCCATGCGCGGCAGCAGCGTTTGACATCAATCCGGCTCCTTTTTCATCACGCCGCGGAGGCACGTGCGCGGTCGGCGGCAAGCGCGATCGCGGCGCGGTGCACGGTCGAATGGCGGCGGGCCAGCGTGTCGAGGTCGGGGCCATAGCCGCCGCCGACCACGCAGGCGAGCGGCACACCGGCTTTCAAGCACGCGCCGATGACATGACGATCTCGCGCCATGAGCCCGTCATCGCTCAGAGCGAGCTGACCCAGCGCGTCATCCTCATGGGGGTCGACGCCCGCGTTATAAAACACGAGATCGGGCTGCACGCGCGCGAGCAGCGTTTCGAACGTGTCGTGCACGAGCGCGAGATAGGCGTCATCGCCAGTATTCGGCGGCAGGCCCAAATCGAGATCGCTGATCGCCTTATGGTGCGGGTAATTCGCCTCGCAATGGATCGAGCAGGTGAAGACGCTCGGATCGCCGGCAAAGAACGCCGCCGTACCATCGCCCTGATGGACGTCGAGATCGAACACCAACACGCGCTTGACGCTCTGTTCGCGTTGCAGCGCGCGGATCGCGACCGCGACATCGTTGAAGACGCAAAAGCCCGCGCCATGATCGGGGTGCGCGTGATGGCTGCCGCCCGCCATATTGCAGGCGAGGCCGCGTTCGAGCGCGAGGCGCGCGGTCAACAACGTGCCGCCGGTTGCCGCGCGGGTGCGACGCACCAGTGCTTCCGACAGTGGGAGACCCAAGCGCCGCTTGGCCGCGCGCGATAAAGCGAGCGACGTGATCGCCTCGACATAGGCGGGGGTGTGCGCCGCCTCGAGGGCTGCGCGGCTGATCGGCTCGGGCGAAATGAACGCGCTCGCGGGCGCGATGCCATCCTCGATCAGCACTTCGCGAATACGCCCGAATTTGCCCATCGGAAAGCGATGTCCGGCGGGCAGCGGATAGGTGTAGTCGGGGTGAAAGACGAGGGGCGGAATGGCCACGGTCAGAAACTCAGAGGATGTTCAACACGGCTTCAGGTGGACGCCCGAGCGCCGCCCTCTTGCCTTTCACCACGATCGGCCGCTCGATCAGGATCGGGTGCGCGACCATGGCGGCGATCAGTTTGGCGGCGCTGAGTTTAGGGTCGTCGAGCCCAGCGGCCTTATATTCAGGCTCACCCTTGCGCAGCAATTGGCGCGGTTCGAGGCCAAGTTTGGCGAGGAGATCGGTGAGCACCTTGGCGCTCGGGGGAGCCTTAAGATATTCGACGATTTTGGGCTCAAAGCCGCGCTCACGCAGGATTTGGAGCGTTAACCTCGACTTTCCACAACGCGGGTTATGATAGATGATGATCGACTCCGGGCTCATCCGGCACTCCTGACGGTAGGCTCCATGGCCCGACTGTGGCACCCGCTCCGGGGGCTGTAAAGCGGGCCGGGGCACGATTGATAGGTTGATCGAGCGCGCATGATTCGTGACCAGAGAGAGACTGATTTCGGGCGCCGCCAATGGTGGCGCGGCCTGTGCGCTGCGTTGATCGTGGTGGGCGTCTCCGTTGCGTTTCTGAGCGCGCGGCCGGCCCTGGCGCAAACCGCGACACCGGCCAATGACGCCGAGGTCGCGAAGCTCGTGAAAACCCTTGAAGACCCGTCGGCGCGCGAGCGGCTGATCGGCGAGCTCAAGACATTGATGGCGGCCGAGGGGGCGGCCAAGCCCGCGAACCAAAGCGCCGCCGTCGCCGAACCGGATATTGAGCCGGCGTCGAAGCGACCGGCCAAGCCTGCGAGCCAAAGCGCCACCGTCATCAAGCGCATGTCGGATACGCTTGGGCGCTTGGCGACCCATGTGGTCGAGCTTGGGCGCGGGATCGCGGCGCTGCCCGACGCGGCCGGCTGGCTCGGCCGCGAATGGTCTAACCCGGAGCGGCGCGAGGTTTGGTATTCGTTTCTGTGGCGGCTTGCCGCGGTGATCGGCGGTGGCGTGATTGCGAGCCAACTTGTCTTCTTCGCGCTGCGCCGTCCGCGCCGGGTCATGGAACAAAGGCCGCGGCCGCGCGCCTATCTTCGCCCACCCTTATTGCTCTCCTATAATCTTTTGCGCTTGGTGCCGGCGCTTTGTTTTGTCGGTGCGGGTTATGGCTTGTTGGCCCTCCTCGATCCGAGCGAGGTGACTAGGCTGATCGCGCTCACCGCGATCAACGCGCATCTAATCGCGAGCATTGTGAAGCTCGTCGGTTATCAGGGCCTCGCGCCGTGGACGCCGAATCTTCGCGTCAGTGGCTTCCGCGACGACACGGCGAAGTTTTGCGCACGCTGGTGGAGCCGGCTCGTCTCGCTCGCGGTCTATGGCTATTTTTTCTGTCAGGGCGTGCTGCTGCTCGGCCTGCCGGTGACCGGCTATAACGCGCTTACCAAAGTGCTCGGCATTGTGGTGATCGCGATTGTCGCGGTTTTGGTGGTGCGCATACGCCCCGAGGTTTCGGCCTGGCTGCAACGCGCGGCCGGCAACCGAAAAAACACGGCGATCGCCATGATCGGCCGGCGGCTCGCCGAGATTTGGCACATTATGGCGATTGCCTATGCGCTGGCGGGCGGCCTGGTCGCGGCCGTCGCGGGCATCACGGGCTTTCTGTACTTTCTTAAATCGTCGGCCGCGAGCTTTGCGATTATTTGGGTCGCGGGCTTCGCGTTGGCCGGCATCCCGAAGCTTTGGCGCGGCGGCGTTCAGCTCAAAGAGGCGGTTCGCACGCGTGATCCTGGCCTCGCCAGCCGCCTGAACCGTTATCTGCCGACGATCCGCAATGCGCTGCAGGTGATTGTCATTTTGGCGGCGGGCGCGCTCATACTCGAAGCGTGGAATGTCGATGTCTTGACCTGGCTCGCCTCAGACGTTGGCGCGCTGGTATTCGGTCGCATCGCCGCCATCATCGCGATCATCGCGATCGCGCTTTTGGTTTGGGAATTGGTCAGCACGCTGATCGATCGCTATTTGATAAAACTCGAGCGCGAGGGTCGCGTCGCCGATGAGCGTCAGCGTGCCCGCACGTTGTTGCCGCTGGCGCGGAACGCGCTCCGGATCGTGGTCAGCGTGGTGGCGGCGCTGATGGTGCTGGCGGAGATCGGCATCGATATCGCGCCGATCTTGGCGGGTGTCGGCGTGGTTGGTCTCGCGATCGGCTTCGGCGCGCAGACTCTGGTGAAGGACGTGATCACCGGCGTGTTCATTTTGCTGGAAGATAGCCTCGCGGTTGGCGATGTGGTGACGGTCGCGGGCAAGACGGGCGTCGTGGAGAGCATCACGATCCGCACGCTGCGGGTGCGTGGGCTCGATGGCAGCGTGCACACGATTCCGTTCAGCGCGATCGATACGGTCTCCAATTTGACCAAGGACTTCTCTTATTTTGTGGCCGATATCGCGGTGCCCTATAATACCAACACCGACCGCGCGACCGAGGTGATGGGCCAAGTGATCGATGAAATGCGCGCCGAGCCCGAGTTCGAAAAGCTCATTCTCGAGCCGATGGATGTGTTGGGCCTCGATAAATTCTCCGACGCCAGCGTGGTGATCCGCGCGCGGGTCAAGACCGCGCCGTCGAAGCAATGGGTGGTTGGGCGCAATTTCAACCGGCGGCTCAAATTCGCGTTCGAGGCCTATGGCATCGAGTTCGGCACGACCGGCAAGAGCGTCGTGATCATGCCCGATGCGACACCGGGCGGGTCCGACCCCAAGACGCCCTCGCGCGAATGGCGCGCCCCCGGCCGCACGGCCTAGATGACCAATATTCCCCCCATCATGGCGCCGCGCGAGATTGGCGCGGTCAATTGGCTCGGCACCTGGACGCTCCTTGAAAAAGAGGTGCGTCGGTTTTTGAAAGTGTGGACCCAGACGCTGATCGCGCCGATGGCGACCAGCCTCTTGTTCCTCGGCATTTTCGCGGTGGCCGTGGGCCCGACCGCGCCCGAGACCGGCGGCCTGCCGTTCCTCACCTTCATGGCGCCTGGCCTCGTCATGATGGCGATGATCCAGAACGCCTTCTCCAACACCTCGTCCTCGCTGATGATCGCGAAGATCCAGGGCAATATCGTCGATCTCTTAATGCCGCCTTTGACGCCGAACGAAATGCTGGTGGGGCTGGTCGGCGGTGGGCTGATGCGCGGTCTGCTCCTCGGCCTTTTGCTCGCGCTCGTCATGCTGCCGATCGGGCACTATGACGTGGTGGCGCCTGTGGCGCTGATCTTCAATGCGGTGTTCGCCTCGATCCTGCTCGCGCTCGCCGGCATCATCACCGCGATCATCGCCGATAAATTCGATCATCTCGCCGCGATCACCAATTTCGTGGTGCAGCCGCTGGCGTTTCTCTCGGGCACGTTCTATTCGATCCACCGCCTGCCCGAATGGTTGCAGACGCTCTGTCAGATCAACCCGATCTTCTATTTGATCGATGGCTTTCGCTATGGCTTGACCGGCCACGCCGATGGCTTCATCTGGGTCGGCGTGGTGGTGACGCTCGGGCTTTGCGTCGTGCTTTGGCTGGTCTGTTATTGGATGCTCAAGACAGGCTATAAATTGAAGCCTTGAAGCTTCCCTCATGCTTCGACAAGCTCAGCATGAGGCGGCGCGATTGTGCCACTTGCCACGTTTCCGTCGCGCGCCATGTCGATAAGAGGCGCACAACGCAGCGGGGGCTGTCATGACGAACGGCAAATACGAAATAACACGTCGCGCAGTACTGGCGGGGCTCGGCGCGGCGGGGCTTGGCCTCGGGCTCCGCACCGCACGCGCGGCCGAGCCGGCATTGAGCCGCGTTTTTCCAAAGACCAACGAGCCCGTGCCCGCGATCGGCATGGGCTCATGGATCAGTTTCAATGTCGGCGACGACGAAGATTTACGCGCGGCGCGGGCCGAGGTGCTGCGCGCGTTCTTCGCGGGCGGCGGTGCGTTGATCGATTCCTCGCCGATGTATGGCTCCTCGCAAGAAGTGATCGGCGATTGCCTTAAGCGCCTCGGTCGGCCCAAGGCGTTTGCCGCGACCAAGGTGTGGCACGCGTTTCAAGGGGCGGGCATCGAGCAGATGGCGGAGGCGCGGGCACTTTGGGGTGTGGCGCAATTCGATTTGATGCAGGTGCATAATCTTTTGGCCTGGGAAAGCCATTTGGAGACGCTGATCAAGGACAAGGCCGAGGGCCGCGTGCGCTATATCGGCCTGACCACCTCGCACGGCAGCCGCCATGAGGAGATGGAAGAGATTATGCGCGGGCGCGCGGAGATCGACGCCGTGCAATTCACCTACAACATTCTCGACCGCGAGGCGGAGGAGCGCTTGCTGCCGCTCGCGGCGGAGAAGGGCTTGGCGGTTGTGATCAACCGGCCGTTCCGGCGCGGCGCGTTGTTCGATCATGTGAAGGGCCGGGCGCTGCCCGGCTGGGCGGGCGAGATCGGGGCCGCGAGCTGGGCGCAGGTGTTTTTGAAGTTCGTGCTCGCCCATCCGGCGGTCACGTGCGCGATCCCCGCAACCTCGAACGTCGCGCACATGGTGGAAAACATGGCGGCGCTCAAAGGCCCGCTGCCTGATGCGGCGATGCGCCAGCGCATGATCAAGGACGTGGAGGGATTGTAGACCCTCAGCCGCCCACTTGCCCTCGTGCCTGCCCTCACCCGCCCATTGCTGCGCAATGGTCACCCTCACCCTCCCACGGCTTCGCCGTGGGTCCCTCCCTCTCCCACTTCGTGGGAGAGGGGAACGCGGGGTGTGATTTTCGGTGCCGTCTTTCACGAGCTGGTGAACGATCGCGTCACGCCCTCACCCTCCCACGACTTCGCCGTGGGTCCCTCCCTCTCCCGCGAGCGGGAGAGGGGAACGCGTTGGCAAGGAGCCTCACCGCTCGTCGAGCGCTGCACCGCTTTCTCCCAGAGACTTGAGATGGATCCGCCTGTCGCCCTTCTTGTCCCTTTTCCGCAAGCCGGAGAGGGGACGAGAGAAATAAGACCGCGCTCCTTCTATCGTTCCCCTCTCCCGCGTGCGGGAGAGGGTTAGGGTGAGGGTGGGCAAGAG